>JAMLIM010000044.1 GCA_023954175.1 Rhizobacter sp. | reverse complement strand
CCGTTTCACAACCTGATGGACTTCGTGCGCGAATGGCGCCCGGCGCAGTGCACCTTCGTGCCGGACGACGAGGGGCAGTCCACCTCGGACCACGGCTGGGATCTGGCGCGCGACGGTGCGCGGCTCGCGCCACTGATCGAGGAGGCCCGCACGCTCGGCGTGCGCGTGAGCCTCTTCATGGATGCCGAGCCACAGGCGATGGCCGCCGCGCGCGCACTCGGCGCGGACCGCGTCGAGCTCTACACCGAGCCCTATGCGGCCGCGCATGGCTCGCCGCAGCAGGCACAACAACTTGCTCAATTCGCGGCGGCGGCGCGTGCCGCGCAGGTGGCGGGGCTCGGCGTGAACGCCGGGCACGATCTGAACCGCGCGAACCTCGCGGACTTCCTCTCGGCGGTGCCGGGCGTGCTCGAAGTGTCGATCGGCCATGCGTTCATATCGGACGCGCTCGAGCTCGGCTACGCGGAGACGGTGCGCGCCTATCTGCGCTGCATCCACGCCGGGCAGCCGCGTTGAGCTGCAAACCGGCGCCCGTGCAGGCCCCAGCCCGATGATCCACGGCATCGGCACCGACATCTGCGACATCCGGCGCATCGAGGCGGCGCTCGTGCGCCGCGGCGACCGTTTCGCGCAGAAGGTGCTCGGCCCGCGCGAACTGCCGGTCTTCTTCGCCCGTCGTGAGCGTGTCGCGGCGCGCGGCGTGCGCTATCTGGCGACGCGCTTCGCGGCGAAGGAGGCCTTCGCCAAGGCGATCGGCCTGGGCATCCACATGCCGATGACGTGGCGCGCCTGTGAGATCCTCAACGCGCAGGGCGGCAAGCCGGTGATCGAACTGCGCGGCGAACTCGCGACGTGGTTCGACGCGCGCGGGCTGCGCGCGACGGTGTCGGTGAGCGACGAATCGGACTACGCCGTCGCGTTCGTCGTCGTCGAGGCGGCACAATCCGCGGCATGACATCGAAACGCAAGAGCCCTGCGTCGCCCGCCGTCGCCAGCGAACACGCGCCGGCGATCGTCGACGTCGCCGGCCTCGCACTCAACGCCGACGATCGCCGCCGCCTGCGGCATCCGCTCGTCGGCGGGCTGATCCTGTTCGCGCGCAACTGGCAGGATCGCCGCCAGCTGACGCAGCTGTGTGCCGAGGCCAAGTCGCTTCGGCCCGACCTGCTGATCTGCGTCGATCACGAAGGCGGACGCGTGCAGCGCTTCCGCACCGACGGCTTCACGCACCTGCCGCCGATGCGCGCGCTCGGCGAAATGTGGATGCACGACGGCAACCGCGGCGCCGGCAGCGGCGCGCTGAGCGCGACCGATGCCGCCAGCGCGACCGGCTACGTGCTCGGCGCCGAGTTGCGTGCCTGCGGCGTCGATCTGTCGTTCACGCCGGTGCTCGACCTCGACCACGGGCCGAGCGGCGTCATCGGCGACCGCGCCTTCCATCGTGACGCGCGCGTCGTGACGCTGCTCGCGAAGAGCCTGATGCACGGCCTCGCCCTCGCCGGCATGGCCAACTGCGGCAAGCACTTCCCCGGCCACGGCTTCGTGCGCGGCGATTCACATCTTGAAGTGCCGGTCGACCGGCGCGGCCTGAAGGCGATCCTGGCCGATGATGCGCAGCCTTACGAATGGCTCTCGACGACGCTCGCGAGCGTGATGCCGGCGCACGTCATCTATCCGAAAGTCGACGCACTGCCGGCGGGCTTCTCCGCGCGCTGGCTGAAGGACGTTCTGCGTCTGCAGCTTGGATTCGCGGGTGCGATCTTCAGCGACGACCTGAGCATGGAAGGCGCGCGCCACATCGCCGGCGCGCCGGTGAGCTTCGCCGAAGCGGCCGGTGTCGCGCTCGACGCGGGCTGCGACCTGGTGTTGCTGTGCAATCAGTCGGCCAGCGGCAGCGATGTGATCGACGTCTGGCTCGACGGCCTGGAGCGCTTGCGCGCGGAAGGGCTGTGGCACGCCGACCCCGACAGCGAGGCGCGCCGCCGCGCGCTCCTGCCGCAGTCTGCGCCCCTGGGCTGGGACGATCTGATGCACCACCCGGCCTACCAGCACGCGCTCGAACGCCTGCCCTGAGGCAGGCGCACTGCGCGGCGGGTCAGCGCTGCGGCTGGCTTTGCGCGCCGCTGGCCGCGTTGTCGAACGGCAGGTGGATCTGTGACAGATCCTTGCGCGTCTCGACCAACACGAGCGGCCCCTCGTCGACCAGTTCGACCGGCTTGGGCTCACGCGGCACATGCACCGGCGCGGGCTCGCGCGCCATGGCCTCGCGCGCAGCGGCGACCTTGGCGGCGTCGGAGCCGACCCATTGCAGGCCCGCCGCAGCAGCGACGGCTTGCAGCTCGTCGGCATCCAGTGCGAACTCGGCCACCGCAGGCTGCTGCAGCGTAACGGCAGCCGCCGGCGTCACAGGCTTCTCGGCGGATGCCGCAACCGGTGTCGACGCTTCAGCGGCTGGCGCCGGCGTTGTATCTTCCGGCGGCAGCTCCGCTGCCTGCGGGACGGCGGGCGCGGGCGCCTCATGCTGCGCCAGCGCGGGTGCTTCGGCGGTCGTTTCGCCCGCGGCCTCGTCGGGACGCGAGAACTCGGCGTCGCTCACGAGTTCGCTCGTACTCTCGGCCGCTTCGCGCGGCTCGCGGCGTTGCCGACCGCGCCCGCCACGGCGCCTACCTTCGCGCTCGCGCACGGCGCCGTCCGGCGCCGCATCCGGGGTTGCCACGGCAACGGCACCGGTCCCGGCACCGTCATCGGTCTCCGCATTCGCATCCGCTGTGCCACCGACGCGTTCCGTCGCGACTTCATTCGATGCGTCGGTCGGCATCGATGCCGGCGCGGTCTGGGTGCCGGTGTCGGTTGCGACGTCCGAAGAGCCGTCCGCTGCGGCCATGGCGCCCGTCTCCGCCGCAGCCTCGTCACGGTCGCGCCCGCCGCGACGGCGACGGCGGCGCCCGCGTTCACTGCGGTTCTCGCCGGCTTCGGCGATGGCGCCCGGTTGGGTGTCGGCGAACCCGGTTGCGTTTGCGGTTGCAGTTGCGGCTGCGTCGTTCTCGACTGCCGGTTCGGCCTTCGCGCTCTCGGTCGCCTCGGCCGTCCGGCCGTTGCGTTCCGCTCGCTCGGCGCCCGAGCCCCGACCGCCACGCTCGCCGCGTTCGCCCCGGGTCGACCGGCGGCTCTCGCTGCGGCCCTCTTCGGTCGCTGCCGTCGCCGTGGTCGTCGTGTCGGCGCGTTCCTCGCGCTCGCCACGCCGGCCACCGCGGCTGCCTCGCCCTTCGGCGCGCTCGCCGTCACGCTGTTCACCACGCGCTTCGCCGCGCTTCTCACCGTTGCGGCCACCACGTTCGCCACGTCCTCCGCGCTCGCCGCCGCGTCCACCGCGGCCGCCGCGCCCTTCGCGCTTCTCGCCGGGCGCTTCGGCCGGCGCCGGCTTGGCAACGACTGCCGGCTTGTCGGTCGCGGGCCGGACATCGGACGGCGCGCCGAAGAGGCTCTTGATCCAGCCGAAGAAGCCGCCGCCCGCGGGCGTGACGACCTGCGCGGGTGCGGCGGGCACCGGCGCTGCCTGCGGCGCGGGCTCGACCTTCGGCGCGGCCACCGGCGCGGGCGACTCGGGCAGGATGCCCTTGATCACCGGCTCCTGCTTGGCCTTGCCCTTTTCGCGCCGCGTGATGCCGACCTCTTCGTCGAGCTCGTCGATCATCGTGTAGCTCGCCTGCAGGTTCTCGAGGCGCGGATCGTCGTGACGCAGCCGCTCGAGGCGGTAGTTCGGCGTCTCGAGGTTCTTGTTCGGCACCAGCAGCACGGTGATGCGCTGCTTGAGTTCGATCTTCGTGATCTCGGTGCGCTTTTCGTTGAGCAGGAAGGACGTCACTTCCACCGGCACCTGCACGTGCACGGCGGCGGTGTTGTCCTTCATCGACTCCTCCTGCACCATGCGCAGGATCTGCAGCGCCGAGGATTCGGTGTCGCGGATGTGGCCGGTGCCGTTGCAGCGCGGGCAGGTGATGTGGCTGCCTTCGGACAACGCCGGGCGCAGCCGCTGGCGCGAGAGTTCGAGCAGACCGAACTTGCTGATTGCCGAGAGCTGCACGCGGGCGCGGTCCTGGCGCATCGCGTCGCGCAGGCGCATCTCGACCTCGCGCCGGTTCTTGCTCTCGTCCATGTCGATGAAGTCGACGACGATCAGCCCGCCCAGGTCGCGCAGGCGCATCTGGCGCCCGATCTCGTCGGCTGCTTCCAGGTTCGTGCGCGTCGCGGTTTCCTCGATGTCGCTGCCGCGCGTCGAGCGCGCGGAGTTGACGTCAACCGAGACGAGCGCTTCGGTATGGTCGATCACGATCGCACCGCCCGAAGGCAGGTTCACCGTGCGCGAGAACGCGGTCTCGATCTGGTGCTCGATCTGGAAGCGCGAAAAGAGCGGCGCATCGTCGCGGTAGCGCTTGACCTTGTGCGCCGTCTCCGGCATCACGTGGCTCATGAACTGCTGCGCCTGGTCGAAGATGTCGTCGGTGTCGATCAGGATCTCGCCGACGTCGGCGGTGAAGTAGTCGCGGATCGCGCGGATGACGAGGCTCGATTCCTGGTAGATCAGGAACGCGCCCTTGCCCGCCTTGGCCGCGCCGTCGATCGCGGCCCAGAGCTTGAGCATGTAGTTCAGGTCCCACTGCAGCTCGGGCGCGGTGCGGCCGATGCCGGCGGTGCGCGCGATCAGGCTCATGCCCTTCGGGTACTCGAGCTGGTCGAGGTTTTCCTTCAGCTCCTCGCGGTCCTCGCCCTCGATGCGCCGGCTGACGCCGCCGCCGCGCGGGTTGTTGGGCATCAGCACGAGGTAGCGGCCGGCGAGGCTGACGAAGGTCGTCAGCGCCGCACCCTTGTTGCCGCGCTCTTCCTTCTCGACCTGGACCAGCAGCTCGGTGCCGTTGGAGATCACGTCCTGGATGCGCGCGTCCTTGACGCTTGCGCCTTCGCGGAAGTAGTTCTTCGAGATCTCCTTGAACGGCAAGAAGCCGTGGCGGTCCTCGCCGTAGTCGACGAAGCAGGCCTCGAGCGACGGCTCGACGCGCGTCACGACGGCCTTGTAGATGTTGCCCTTGCGCTGTTCGCGGCCTTCGATTTCGGTCTCGAAGTCCATCAACTTCTGGCCGTCGACGATCGCGAGGCGACGCTCTTCGGGCTGCGTCGCGTTGATCAGCATGCGTTTCATGTGCTCTCCTGTGCGTCTGGGCAAGCGCGCGTTGCGCGCGGCGCCCGGGCGCCTTTCACTTCAGCCGCCCGCCGGTCGGGCCGGCAGTGCGACGATCAGATGCACGAGAAACGGGAAAGGAACTTCGGAAGGAATCGCCCTGGACCGGGGCCGCGAGATCGATCAGTCGATCGGCGGGCCGCTCAGCGTTGGCGCATGCGTGGTCGTGACGTGGCGGCTGCCCGATCGGCCGCGCCGCTCTCCCATGGCTGCGCAACGCGGCGCCGCGGGACGCGGACGCAACGGGCCTGGCAGGGAAGGGGAGGCAAAAGCCGGGGGCAACATTCGCAGGGTCACTTGACGCGGGCAGTAGGTGACGGCATCCAGACACCGACAAGCGCAGCGCGCGCCATCGGTTCCACCGTTGCCTCCTGCTCTTTGGAAACCTTGTTCTTCCCGTCCGGCCGCCTGGGCGACCGCGCGGGTGTTCTTTTCATTCGTTTGCTCTGCCGCCTGCCGCGCCCGACTGATTCGTCTCTTGAGGTCCGAAACCCGTCACGCAAGGCCAGCGTTGCATCACCTGGGTGCGAGCGGAACACGCCCGATCGCGCCACCGCGTGTCCGAAGTGTCAGAGACGAAGTCCATAGACCCCGGGTAAACTCTGATAAATCAACCACTTAGAACACATTCGCGGTGTCACGGATTATAGGGGGCAATGACACCTTGGCGGCTGCGCGGAAAAGCGCTGCGAATGCAGGGCAAACACGCCCGCCGGCCCCCGCCGAGCGCTCCTTCGCCGTGGAGCGCGTCTCGGTCGACGAGGCCGGCGAGGGCCAGCGCCTCGACAATTTCCTGATCCGCCACTGGAAGGGCGTGCCCAAGACGCACGTCTACCGCGTCATCCGCTCTGGCGAAGTGCGCGTCAACAAGGGCCGCGCCGCCGCCGACACCCGCCTCGCACTCGGCGACGAGTTGCGCCTGCCGCCGGTGCGTACCGCGCCGGAACCGGCGGCGCGCAGCACGGCGCCGGCGCGCGAGTTCCCCATCGTGTGGGAAGACGAGGTGCTGATCGCGCTCGACAAGCCGGCCGGCGTCGCCGTGCATGGCGGCAGCGGCGTCGCCTTCGGCGTCATCGAGCAGTTGCGCCGCGCGCGGCCGCAGGCGCGCTTTCTCGAACTCGTGCACCGCATCGACCGCGAGACTTCGGGCCTGCTGCTCGTCGCCAAGAAGCGCGCCGCGCTCGTCGCGCTGCAGGACCAGTTCCGTCGGCGTGAGACGGGCAAGACCTATGCCGCACTCGTGCAGGGCGCATGGCCGAAGGCGAACAAGGTGATCGACCTGGCGCTGCACAAGACGCTCGACGCCGCCGGCGAGCGCCACGTGCGCGTCGTCGATGCCGACCATGCGGACGGCCGGCGCTCGATCTCGCTCGTCAGGCTCGTCAAGGCCTGGCCGGCGTTTTCGCTGCTCGACGTCACGATCAAGACCGGCCGCACGCACCAGATCCGCGTTCATCTGGCGCACGAGGGGCATCCGATCGTGGGCGACCCGAAATATGGCGACTTCGCGCTCAACCGCGCGCTGGCGCGCGGGACGGGCGTTGCCGGGCAGCGCTTCGACCGCATGTTCCTGCATGCGCGGCGTCTGCGCTTCGAGCACCCCACGAGCGGCGAGGTCATCGAGCTCGAGGCGCCGCTGCCGGCAGAATGCGAGGCCTTCGTGGTTGCGCTCGACGCGGACGCGAATGCAAATCGCGCTGCGCTCGACGCGGACGCGGTTTCGATTCCCGGCGCACCCGATGCGCAGTCTTCTTCCACATAGGTTCCAGACCCCTCGATGTCACACCATCAGGCCACGATCCACTGGCAATGCGACGACGGCGACTTCCTCGCCCACCGCTACAGCCGCGCGCACGTCTGGCGTTTCGACGGCGGCGCCGAGGTGCGGGCGTCGAGTTCGCCGCAGGTCGTGCCGCTGCCGATGTCGGATGCAGCGGCCGTCGATCCCGAGGAAGCCTTCGTCGCCTCGCTCGCGAGCTGCCACATGCTGTGGTTTCTCGACATTGCCGCGCGCGGCGGCTTTCGCGTGCGCAGCTACGAGGACGCCGCGGTCGGTGTGATGGCGAAGAACGCGCAGGGGCGCACGGCGATCACGCAGGTCACGCTGCGCCCGCGCGTCGCCTTCGACGCCGCGGCGCAGCCGTCGCGCGAGGCGCTCGATGCGCTGCACCATGAAGCGCACGCCAAGTGCTTTCTCGCCGCCTCGGTGCTCACCGCCGTCGTCATCGAGCCCGCATATGACTGAGCACAACTTCGACCTGATCGTCTTCGACTGGGACGGCACGCTGTTCGACTCGACGGCGCTCATCACGCGCTGCATCCAGGACTCTTGTGTCGATCTCGACCTGCCGCGGCCGGCCGACCGTGACGCCAGCTACGTCATCGGCATGGGCCTGCAGGACGCGCTGATGCACGCCGCGCCGAGCCTGCCGCGCGAGCGCTACCGCGAGCTCGCGCTGCGCTACCGCCATCACTACCAGGCGCGCCAGCACGAACTGGTGCTGTTCGAGGGCGCTTTCGAGCTGCTGCAGGCGCTCAAGTCGCGCCGCCATCTGCTCGCGGTGGCGACCGGCAAGTCGCGCCTGGGGCTCGACGAGGCGCTGGCGTCGGCGCGCATGCAGGGCGTGTTCGACGCCACGCGCACCGCCGACGAGACGGCGTCCAAGCCCGATCCGAAGATGCTGCACGAACTGATGGACGAACTCGGCGCCGAGCCCGGCCGCACGCTGATGATCGGCGACACGACGCACGACCTGCAGCTCGCCGCGAACGCCGGTGCGGCGAGCCTCGCGGTGAGCTACGGCGCGCATCCGAGCGACGCGCTGGGACGGCTTGCGCCGCGCCATGTGGCGCACAACGTCGCCGAACTCGAGCACTGGCTGCTGACCCATGGCTGAAGCCGCAAACCCGGTGCCGGCGCCGGTACGCCTGTGCGCGAGCGACGAGCTCGCGGAGAAGGGCCTCGCCTTCGTGTTCGACGTGCTGCAGTGGCGCGAGCCGGCGCGTGCCTTCGTGCTGCGTTTCGACGGCCGCCTCGTCGCCTACCTGAATCGCTGCGTGCATGTGCCCTCGGAGATGGACTGGCAGCCGGGCGAGTTCCTCGACAGCCGGCAGGAGTTCATCCTGTGCGCGACGCACGGCGCTGCCTACGAGCCGCTCACCGGGCGCTGCGTCGCCGGCCCCTGCGGGCGCGGCAAGCTGACGACGCTTCGCGTCGAGGAGCGCGACGGCGACGTCTATTGGTATCCTTCCCGCGACACGCGCCCCGTGTTCGACGACGAGTAGGGCCTGGTCACACTTCGCAGGCGCGCGCGAACTGGCCCCAAGTCGTACGACGCCATTGAAAGCCCCGCATGAGCACCCCTGAAAACCCCTTTGAAGCGGCTGCGCGTTCGCCGGCCGATCCCTCCGCGCTGCCTGCTGCCGCTGCGTCCTCGCCGGCGCCGGGCGCAGCAGCCGGCGACGGCTGGAACCGGCTCGCCGAGCAGTTCGCGCGCGACTATCTGAAGGACCGTCGCAGCGAGCGCCGCTGGCGGGTCTTCTTTCGCCTGCTGTGGATCGCGATCTTCATCGCGATCGTCTGGGCCTTCGTCGCGCAGCGCAACCTCGCGACGGCGGCCAGCGGCCCGCACACCGCGCTGATCGAGTTGCGTGGCGAGATCGCTGCCGATTCGGAAGCGAGCGCCGAGAACATGGTCGCCGCCCTCAAGACCGCGTTCGAGGATGCGGGCGCACGCGCCATCGTGCTGCGCATCAACTCGCCGGGCGGCAGCCCGGTGCAGGCGGGCATCATCAACGACGAGATCCGGCGCCTGAAGACGCTGCACAAGAAGAAGCTCTATGCGGTGGTCGAGGACACGTGCGCGTCGGGCGCCTACTACGTCGCCGTCGCCGCCGACGAGATCTACGTCGACAAGGCGTCGATCGTCGGCTCGATCGGCGTGCTGATGGACGGCTTCGGCTTCACCGGCATCATGGAAAAGGCCGGCGTCGAGCGCCGCTTGCTGACCGCGGGCGACAACAAGGGCATGCTCGATCCGTTCTCGCCGCTCAACGAGAAGCAGGTCGCATACGCGCAGACGATGATCGACGCGATCCACGCGCAGTTCATCGCCGTCGTCAAGGAAGGCCGCGGCAAGCGGCTGAAGGAGACGCCCGAGACCTTCTCCGGTCTGTTCTGGAACGGCGATCAGGCGGTGCAGATGGGGCTCGTCGATCACCTGGGCAATCTCGACTACGTCGCGCGCGAGGTCGTGAAGGCCGAGGAAGTCATCGACTACACGCCGCGCGAGAACGTCGCCGAGCGCCTCGCCAAGCGCTTCGGCGCATCGATCGGCGCCGGCGCGGTGCGCGCGCTTCAAGGCAGCATCGGCCTGCGCTGAGCCGGCCCCCGCCGGCGGCCCGTCAATCCCCGCACCGACGATGGACGGCTGGCTCGAACAACTTCAGTTGCTGCAAGGCCTGCCGGCGTACGCGCTGGTGTTCGGCCTGCTCGTCGCCTGCGGCATCGGCGCGCCGATGAACGAGGACATCGTGCTGCTCGCCGCGGCCGCGCTGACGCTGACCGGCGTGATGCAACCCGTCCCGCTCATCGCCGTCGCCTGGTTCGGCCTGATCGCGGGCGACGCGCTGATCTTCCATTGGGGCTATCGCTACGGGGGGCGCATCCTGCGCCACCGCTGGTTCGCGCGCATCCTGCCCGAGCAGCGCCTGACGGCGATGCAGCAGCGCGTGCAGCGCGGCGGGCCGGCGTCGATCTTCGTCATCCGCTTCCTGCCCGGCATCCGCACTGCGCTCTTCTTCGCCGCCGGCACGCTCAAGATTCCCTACCGCACCTTCTTCCTCTTCAACGGCCTGGCGGCGGCGATCGAACTGCCGTTGCTCGTGTTCGGCGTGCGCTACATCGGTGGCCGCTGGAAGGAGATCCTGCCGGCGATCCAGCAGGCGCAGGTCTGGCTGCTCGCGGCGGTGATCGGGTTCGTCGCGCTCGTCATCGTGCTGCGCCGCCTGCGCTCCCGTGCAAAAACGAAGCCCACACCGAAGGCGACCTCGACATGACGCTGCCCGAGACGGGGCGCCCGCCGGGCGACGTGCTGCGCGAACTCCGCGGCTTCGGCGACGCCGACCCCGACTACAAGCACGGCCGGGTGTGGAGCCTCGTCTACTACCTCGACGAAGGCTATGCCGACTTCCTCGCCGAGGCCTACAAGCTCTACTCGAGCGCCAACGGCCTCAATCCGACCGCGTTCAAGAGCCTGAAACGCTTCGAGAACGAGATCATCGCGGCCGTCGCCGACATGCTGCACGGCACCGAAGAGGTCTGCGGCGTCGTCACCTCCGGTGGCACCGAAAGCTGCCTGCTCGCCGTCAAGACCTACCGCGATCTGGCGCGCGCGAAGCGCGGCGTGCGCCGGCCGGAGATGGTGCTGCCGGAAACGGCGCACGTCGCCTGGTTCAAGGCCTCCGAGTATTTCGGCGTCAAGGTCCGCCTCGTGCCGCGCGGCGACGACTTCCGGCTCGACGTGGCGAAGGTCGCGCGCCTCGTCAACCGCAACACGGTGATGCTGCTCGGCTCGGCGCCCGAGTACCCGAACGGTCTGATCGACCCGATAGCGGCGCTCGGCGAGATTGCGCAGAAGCACGGCGTGCCGCTGCACGTCGACGCCTGCGTCGGCGGCTTCATCCAGCCCTTCATGGCGATGAACGGCATCGAACTGCCGCCGTGGGACTACCGTGTGCCGGGCGTGACGTCGATCTCGGCCGACATCCACAAGTACGGCTTCGCCTCCAAGGGCGCGTCGACGATCACCTACCGCAATCTGGAACTGCTCAAGCACCAGATGTTCGTCTACCAGGATTGGCCGGGCGGCGTGTTCGCGTCGCCGGCGCTGCTCGGCACGCGCCCGGGCGGCGCCTACGCCGCGGCCTGGGCGGCGATGCAGTACTTCGGCCAGACCGGCTATCGCGATCTGGCGCACCGCACGATCCTCGCCTTCGACCGCATGAAGGCGGGCATCGCCGCGCTGCCCGAGCTGCGCGTCTTCGGCGACCCCAAGGGCCCGCTGCTCGGCTACGGCTCGCGCGATGCGGCGGTGGACATCTACGCGGTCGGCGACCAGATGGACGCGCGCGGCTGGCAGATCAACCGGCTGCAGTTCCCGGAAGGACTGCACGCGATGGTCACGGCCAAGCACCTCGAAAGCGTGGAGGCCTACCTCGTCGACCTGAAGGCCGCCGTCGCGGCGGTGAAGGCCGACCCCTCGCTGGCGCGCCAGGGGTCGGCCGCGACCTATGGCCTGATGGCCAACATCCCGCTGCGCGGCATGGTCAAGAGCCGCGTGCTCGACATCTTCTCCAACATGTATCGCGCGGGCGGCGGCGACCTCGACCTGTCGGCGCACGATGCCGGCCCGGGTGCCGAAGCCGGTGCGCCGTCGCTCGCCGAGCGCATCGCGACGTGGTACGTGCAGCGCAGGCGCCGTCGCCAGCGCTGAGATCGTGCGGCGGCGTTGCCGCCCCTTGCGGTTCGATCGCAGGTGTGGCGTGGTCTGCGGGCAGGCCGCGCCGTGTCCGAAGGGTTTGCCGCGGCTGTCGGCGACTTCCTACCCTGCAACGCGGCGTCGTCCTCGCCTCGCGGCGCGCCGGACGCTCTAGCATCCTGGCGACAGGGTCGTTCGCGCCGCGGTGGCGCGGCACGCCACCCCGCCACACCACATGGAAAGGACAGCGCCATGAACCGCATCCCTTCATCGCATCTCGCACGCCGTTCGCTCGCCGCCGCAGCCGCCATGCTGTGCTTCGCCCCGGCGTTCGCCGCCGGGCCGCCTGCGGCCGATGCACTCGCCGCGGCCAAGGCCACCTATGCCCGCGAGCGTGCCGCCTGCCTCAGCGGCGAGTCGTACGAGGATCGAGAGACCTGCCTCAAGGAAGCAGGGGCTGCGCTGGCCGAGGCGCGCCGCAAGGACGCCAGTTCGCCCGACGAAAGTGCCGCGACGCTTGCCGCGAACGCGATGCGCCGTTGCCAGGCGGTGCCTGCCGCCGACCGCTACGCCTGCGAACAGATGGCGCAGGGCCGCGGCACGGTTTCCGGCTCGGTCGAAGGCGGCGGTGTGCTCAAGGAGTACCGGGAGGTCGTGCCCGCGCAGTGACCGCGCCCGGCGGGCGCGTGGTGAAACAAGGTGCGCAGTCACAAATCGCGCAATCGACGTCGATCGTGTCGACACGTAACGGCGCGCCGTCCTACACCGCGTGATGGGCCCGGCCTACGAACGCGGGCCACGCGGCGAGCGACGATCGCGCATCGACACCCGGAGGCCTGACCATGCTTGATTCAGCGCGCAGAATTCTTCAGTCGGCGCAGACGCGCGAAGGCGTTCATCCGTGGGGGCTC
This sequence comes from Rhizobacter sp., assembly GCA_023954175.1. Taxonomy (GTDB): domain Bacteria; phylum Pseudomonadota; class Gammaproteobacteria; order Burkholderiales; family Burkholderiaceae_C; genus CAIKUF01. The sequence goes on along the minus strand of JAMLIM010000044.1, from coordinate 19,133 downwards.
GCGCTCGCGGGCCTGTGCGCCATCGTCCTCCTCGCCCTCTTCGTGCAGACGCTGAATGCGTCGATTGCGCGCGGCGAGACGCTGCGTGCACAGCAGCGGGCGGCGTTGCACATGCCTGCGGCAAGGGTCGCCGCGACGCAGGCTGTCGACGAGCCCGCTTCGCGCTGACGAACGGCGCGCGAAGCGCGGTCGGCGTTCGTTCTGCGGTCATCCGGCGCGCCTCCGGCGTCCGGTCCGCGCGCCCTCGCGCGCGCGATACAGTCCGGACATGCCATCGACACGACCCAGCCTCCCGACGCCCCCGCACGCGCTGCATGCCGATCTGCTCGCAGGCGATCGGCGCGCGGTCGCCCGTGCGATGAGCCTCATCGAGCGCGGTGCGGCCGGCGCCGCCGACCTGCGCGCCGCGATCGCGCCGCAGCTGGGCCGTGCCCACGTGCTCGGCATCACCGGCGCGCCGGGCGCGGGCAAGTCCACGCTCGTCGATGCCTTGCTCGGTGCGCTGCTCGCACGCGGCGAACGGGTGGGCGTCGTCGCGGTCGATCCTTCGAGCCCGATCAGCGGCGGTGCGCTGCTCGGTGACCGGGTGCGCATGGACGCGCATGGTGAGCACCCGAACGTCTTCATTCGGTCGCTCGCTTCGCGCGGGCAACTCGGCGGCCTGTCGCAGGCGACGCGCGGCGTGGTCGACGTGCTCGACGCTGCGGGCTTCGACACCGTCATCGTCGAGACGGTCGGCGCCGGGCAGTCCGAGGTCGAGGTCACCCGCCTTGCCGATACCTGCCTCGTTGCCTGCCCACCCGGGCTGGGTGACGATGTGCAGGCGATCAAGGCCGGCATTCTCGAGATCGCCGATCTGTTCGTCGTCACCAAGGCCGACCTGCCCGGTGCGCGCGCGACGGCGCGCGATCTGCAGCAGATGCTGCGGGTGCGCGCGGTCGCCGCCGATGCGGCCCGGGCCACCGAACCTGGCTGGCAGGTGGCGGTGGTCCCGGTTGCCGCGAGCCTCGGCGACGGCCTCGACGCGCTGATCGAGAAGATCGATGCGCACGCGCAGAGCGCCGGCCGCGGACGGCGGCTGCACGCGGCCCACGCCGGCGGCGGCGTCGAACCCTCGCCACGGCACGGCTTGCAGGCAGCGCGCATCGGCGCCTGCTCGACGTGGCCCGGCATCGAGCAGGTTTCGGACGCCGAGGGCCATGCGATCGCCAGCCTGCAATTGCGTGCCGCTCATCTGGATGCCGAGGGGCGCTGCGAGCGCAGCGTCGTCTTCGCGCTCGCCGACGCCGCGTGGACCCTGGCGGCGAAGGGGCGCGGCCTGGCGCCGGTCGCCGGCGTAGACGTGGACATCGCCCTCGACCGCATGCAGCACGAAGGCGAGACGCTGCTTGCCCGCGCCGCCCCTGCGAGCGCGCCGGCGCGCACGGGTCCGGCTGCGGCGCACCGGGTCGACGTGTTCGGCGGCGATGGGGAAGCCATCGCGCGCGTCGCTTTCAGACTCGCATCGACCTGAGCATCTGACGGCGCGCGGCTGGCCGGTCCCGGTGGGTCGTGAACATGGCGCTGCGCTGGCGTGACGGCGCGTCACCGTGGCGGTCAGGGCGCAGTGCGCGGCGCCCCCGGCGCGCTGCCGGCCACGTCACCCACGCCGCGCGCGACGTTGTCGTTGCGCAGGGTTGCGGCAATCTCCCGCCACACCGCGCGGTAGCGCGCTTCGAATTCATTGTGCAGCCCGCTGTGCGAGCCGCCTTCGAACCAGACCAGATGCCTGGGTTCAGGCGCCGCGTCGTAGAGGCGCTGCGTCTGCTGCGGCGGCACCGTCTTGTCGGCCGTGCCGCTCAGGAACCACTTTGGCGCATCGATGCGGTCGATCTTGTCGATCGACGCGAACTGCTGCGTCACGAGGGGCACGAGGAGAATGCCGAACGGGTTGATGTCGCGCACCAGGTCGGGCATCGACGTCATCGCCGACTCGAGGACGAGCGCACCGTAGCCGGGCGGCTCACGATGGCGCAGCGCAAGCTCGACCGCGACGCCGCTGCCCATCGAGTGGCCGAAGATCACGCGCGACATTGGCTGCGGCACCCGGCGCGTGAACACGGCCCAGGCCGCCTCGGCGTCCTGCATGATCGTCTCCTCCGACGGCAGCAGCTTCGTGCTCTCGCCCCAGCCGCGGTAGTCGATCGCGAGCACCGAAAACCCCGCCGCATGGATCGCCGCGATCTTCGGCCGGTTGAAGTACAGGTTGCGAAACGTGCCGTGCAGGTAGAGCACCGCCGGCGCGTCGGCGGCGTCGGCCGGAACCCAGATCGCGCGCAGGCGCTCGGGCGCGGCGCCGGGGTTCGCCTCGGTTGCGCTCGCCGGCAGGTCGATCCAGATCGGCTCGTCGTGCGCGCTGACCGGCTGCCAGTCGGCCATCGTCCCCGCCGTCGGCTTGTAGACTTTGGCCCTTTGCTGGGTGTCGACCCAGGCGCATCCGGAGAAAGCCGCGACAATCCACGCCGCAGCGGCGATCGCGCACCCGCGCGCCGTCCGGTCCATCAACCACCTCATCCTGCCCATGAATCCACCGCTTCAACGAATCGGACGCATTGTCTGCGCGCTGGCACTCGCTGCGCTTTGTGGTGCCGCGCAACGCGCCGTGGCGCAGGACGCCGAGCCGCGCGGCAACTGGGACTTGATCGTCAGCCCCTACACCTACCACTTCCACTACAGCGAAGATCACGAGTACGTCTATTCGATCGGCCTGCTGCGCCGGCTGGAGAACAACTGGGTGGCAGGCGCGATCGCGTTCTCGAACTCCTTCGGCCAGCCGAGCGCGTATGCCTTCGTCGGCCAGCGCTACGTCGAGCCGTTCGGCTGGAAGAAGTGGTACCTGCAGTGGACCGGCGGCCTGCTCTACGGCTACGTCGGCGAATTCAAGGACAAGGTGCCCTTCAACAACAACGGCTTCTCGCCCGGCTTCGTGCCGAGCATCGGCTACCAGTTCACCGACCGCATCTACGGCGAACTCGACCTGCTCGGCAACTCGGCGCTGATGTTCACGCTCGTCTTCCCGCTGCCCAAGTCCTGGGAGTAGCGGGGCGCCGACGCCGGCGCGCGATCAACCCGCGTGCGGCAGGTAGCGCACCGACAGCACGCCCTCGATCGCCGCGATCGCCGCGAGCGCGCCGGCCGCGACCGGGCTGTCGACGTCGACCAGCGTGTAGGCCATGTCGCCGCGCGACTTGTTGACCATGTTGTGGATGTTGAGGCCCGCGCCCGCCATCGCGGTCGAGATCTGGCCCAGCATGTTGGGCACGTTGGCGTTGGCGATCGCGACGCGGTGCGCCGACTCGCGCGCCATCGTGACGTTCGGGAAGTTCACCGCGTTCGCGATGTTGCCGTGCTCCAGATAGTCGCGCAGCTGATCGACGACCATCACCGCGCAGTTCTCCTCCGCCTCGCGCGTCGAGGCGCCCAGGTGCGGCAGCGCGACGACGCGCGGGTGGGTGTTGAGCGCCGCGCTCGGGAAGTCGCAGACATAGCAGCCCAGCTGCCCGGCGTCGAGCGCCGCGAGCACGGCGGCCTCGTTGACGACGCCCTCGCGCGAGAAGTTCAGCAGCACGCCGCCCGGGCGCGCCAGGCTGAGCTTGCCGGCGTCGACGAGGTCGCGCGTCGCGGCGACGAGCGGCACGTGCAGCGTCGTGAACTGCGCGTGCCTGAGCACCTCGGCGACGCTGGCCGCCTTCTTCACCTGCGCCGGCAGGCTCCAGGCGGCGTCCACCGTGATCTCGGGGTCGTAGCCGAGCACGTTCATGCCGAGCTTGATTGCGGCGTCGGCGACCAGGCAGCCGATCTTGCCGAGGCCGATCACGCCGAGCGTCTGCCCGGCGAGCTCGTAGCCGGCGAAGGCCTTCTTGCCGCCCTCGACCGTCTTGTCCATGTCCGGCGCGCTGGCGTCGAGCGCGGCGACGAAGCGCAGCGCGGGCGCGATGTTGCGCGCCGCGAGCAGCATGCCGGCGAGCACCAGCTCCTTCACCGCGTTCGCGTTCGCGCCCGGCGCGTTGAACACCGGCACGCCGCGCGCGCTCATCGCCGCGACCGGAATGTTGTTGGTGCCCGCGCCGGCGCGGCCGATCGCGCGCACGCTCGGCGCGATCTCGACCGCATGCAGATCGGCCGAGCGCAGCAGGATCGCGTCGGGCGCGCCGATGTCCTTGCCCGTCGTGTAGCGATCGGCGGGCAGGCGCTTGAGCCCGTTGGCCGAGACGGCGTTGAGCACCAGCAGCTTGAAGCGCTCAGCCATTTGCGGCCTCGAATTCCTTCATGTAGGCGACGAGTGCGCGCACGCCCTCGATCGGCATCGCGTTGTAGATCGAGGCGCGCATGCCGCCGACCGCGCGATGCCCCTTCAACTGCAGCATGCCGCGCGCCTGCGCACCCTTCAGGAAGGCGTCGTCGAGCGCCGCGTCCTTCAGCTTGAACGGCACGTTCATCAGCGAGCGGTCGGGCTTCGCGACCGGGTTCGAATAGAAGTCCGTCGCGTCGAGATAGTCGTACAGCAGCGCCGCCTTCGTGCGGTTGTGCGTCTCCATCGCCGCCAGGCCGCCCTGCGCCTTGATCCAGTTGAAGACGAGCCCGGCGATGTAGATGCCGTAGGTCGGCGGCGTGTTGAGCATCGAATCGTTCTCGGCCTGCTGGGTGTAGTCGAAGGCCGAGGGCGTGACGGGCAGCGCGCGGCCGAGCAGGTCGTCGCGCACGATCACGATCGTGAGGCCCGCAGGGCCGATGTTCTTCTGCGCGCCGCCGTAGATCAGGCCGTACTTCGAGACATCGATCGGGCGCGACAGGATGTTGGACGACATGTCGGCGACGAGCGGCACGTCGCCGGTATCGGGCGTCCAGTGGTATTCGACGCCGCCGATCGTCTCGTTCGAGCAGATGTGCACGTAGGCCGCGTTCGCATCGAGCTTCCAGTCGGCGCGCGCCGGAATGCTCGTGAAGCCGTTCGCCTCGGCCGAGGCAGCGACGTTGACGGTGCAGTACTTCTTCGCCTCCTTGATCGACTTCTTCGACCATTCGCCGGTGTTGACGTAGTCGGCGCCCGACTTGCCGCGCAGCAGGTTCATCGGCACGATCGCGTTCTCGCCGATCGCGCCGCCCTGCACGAACAGCACCTTGTAGTTCGCGGGGATGGCGAGCAGTTCGCGCAGCAGCGCTTCCGCCTCGGCGTGGATCGAGATGAACTCCTTGCCGCGATGGCTCATCTCCATCACCGACATGCCCGAGCCGTGCCAGTCGAGCATCTCGTCGGCCGCCTGGCGCAGCACGGGTTCGGGCAGCACGGCAGGGCCGGCACTGAAATTGAAGACACGCGTCATCGAAGAAACTCCAAGGCAGATGGGATCGGGGCTTGCCGCGGCGCAGGCACGCGCCGAGCGGCGTTCAGGCGTGGCAAGGCACGCGCTGCAAGCCGATCAGGATAACGCCCAGCTCAGATGTCGGCCTTGATCTGCATCGCGGCGTGTGTGTATCCGCCCGACGCGCCGTCGATGAAGTGCACATGGTCGCTGCGCGAGGGCAGCGGGGCGATGCAGGTCATCAGTGCCGCGTCCTCGCGGTGCGTGCCGACGCGGGCAACGCCGCGCGCGCGGGCGTCGGCGAGCAGCGCCTCGATGCGAGCGGCCTGCGCAAGCGTGCAGTCGAGCGTCATGCGCAAGCCGTCGTCGTAGCCGCGGAAGTCGGCATTCGCGACGAGTTCGCGCCGGTAGCGCGCCGGATCGAAGTTGCCGGCCTTCCAGCCGGTCCACAGCAGCACGGCGTTGAACAGGGTTTCGAGCGCGAGCCTGAGCTTCAGCCAGGTCGCCCCCTCGCCCGGCCGGCGCCGCACGCGCGCGAGCAGATCGAGCCCGGTCGGCGGCCAGCGCAGCGGCGGGCCGTCGGCCGGCAACGGGCAGCGCGCCTGCGTGGTGTCGGCGAGCAGCGCGTTGAGCTGGCCGACGAGCGCGGTGAAAAGCGGCTCGTCGAAGCGCCCGCGCGGCACGAGGATCACGGTCAGGATCGTGCCGAGCGAGGAGGGCACCTGCTCCCAGTTGCAGGACAGCCCGGTCAGGTCGGGTCGGGCATCGGGCGCCGCGGGCGCGAGCTGAAAGCGCCCCGCCTTGATCTGGGCGTCCGCCCAGCGCAGGCCGCCGCCGGCAAACATCGCATAGCGCACGTCGGACGACGCCGCATAGCGCGCCACCCGCACATCGAGGCCCGCCGCGCGAATGTCTGCGATCGGCACCATGCCGCAGCGCATCGGCAGTTCGAGCTCGTGCGTGGACCACGACGCGACGGCGGCAAGCGCGGCGCCGGCAGCCTCGGCAAGCCGCGTGGGGACCGCGAAGCTCGCGCCGTCGCCGCCGAACACGTAGGGGACGTCTTCGCCCGCGAGCGCGTTCGTCACCCCGGCGATGACGGCGGCGCCGGCCATGTTCACCGCCTTGCCACGGCCATCGGCCTTGGCCTGCGTCGACTTGACGATGTCGGCGTTGCCGATCACCCAGCCGTCGGGCAAGGGCCTGTAGAGCGCGGTGTCGGCGACCTGATCGAAACGGTCGAAGACCGTGACCGAATCGAAGAAGGCGTCGCGCGCGGCGGCGCTGTCGAACGAGGGGCTGGGTGACGACATGAGATGGCGATGGTGCCGCAGTGCGAGCACAGCCGCCAGCACCCGGCTGTGCCCGGGGGTTTCTAGAGAGCCGCTGCCTGGTGTACGCCGACGCCACACTTGTCAACCTGCCGCAAACCGGGAGCGCGCACCAACGCGCTGTTGCCAAAGGTTGCGCTGCGTCGGGCGCAAGGCATTTCGCCGCTGCGCGGGCGCGAGTTTCGATTTGATGCAGGCCAGGTTCTGTCGCGAAGGTGCTTGCGGTGGCGAGTGCCGGTCGCGACCATTGACCTCCGCTGTTGGAGGCGACGATCGGACATGGAACCACCCCAAGTTTGCTTCACTCGTGCCACATGGGTGCGTTGTTTCGCCCACCTCGCGCGGAGTGATCCGCGCGGTAAAGGCGTGCCCGGGCAGACCGGGGCGCACCCCGTGCGGGCACGCGGAGGTTCGTACGGCAAAGGCGCGCCCGGGCAGTCCACGGCGCTTCACCTCCGCGGTCGGCGCGTTGCGCCGACTGCCCTGCGATGCTCGGTCTCGCGGCCACGTCGCTCAACTCACTGCGCTCACTGCGTTCGCTCCGTTCAGACAATCGCGACGGGTCAGATCACGAAGCGCGCTGCGCGCGCGGCCACGAGCCCTGGCCTTGTGCAGGCCGCGCCGGGCGAGGACGCCCGGCCGTTGCAAGGCACAAGCGTCCCGGACCGCTTGTCCCTGCTCACCTACTCGGCGGCCCGCGCAGGCGCGCCGTCTGCCGGGCACGCCTTTTGCCGACACGCTGTTGCTGCCTTCGCAACGAAAGAAGAACCGTCGCGCCAGGCGGTGCCGCCGGGGGCGATTTGTCTGAGCGACGAGGATCGCAGGACGGGGTCGGCGCGCGCAGCGCGCTCGTCGTGAACTGACTCGTCGCAACTGTTTGAGCGCAACGAACGAAGTGAGTGAAGCGAGTTCTGCGACGCGACCCCTGGCCGAGAACCGCAGTGCAGTCGGCGCTGTGCGCCGACCGCGCAACCATGAGCCCCCGGCGGGTGCCGCCTGGCGCGACGCGAAAGCGCTGGAGCCCGCCGCAGGCACCGCCTGGCGCCACGCGAAAGCCCTGAAGCCCACCGCAGGCACCGCCTGGCGCGACGCACAGGCGCTCAAAGCCCAGGTGGGCACCGCCTGGTCCGATGCCAAAGCGCTGAGACCCCCGGCGAGTAGTGCCCGGCGCAACCCGCGAGCACTGTCAAACTGCGGCTCTCCGCAACCGGTACTGCCCTGCGCTTCGGCGTCGGATCGCTGCGCCGCACATTCTTGACATGGCTTCGAACACTCCCCCCAAAGCATCGACCTGCAGCGGCGCGTGCGCGACTTCATGCAGCGTCTGGTGCTGCCTTCGAACCGCGACTGGCACCGCTGGGCGGACGAGGGCGTCTATCCGCTCGACGTGATCGACCCGATCAAGGCGCAGGCCAGGGCGGCAGGGCTGTGGAACCTGTTCCTGCCGGCGCTGCGCGACGATGAACCGGGCACGCGCCTCACGAACCTCGACTACGCGCCGCTGGCCGAGATCATGGGCCGCATCCCGTGGGCGTCGGAGGTGTTCAACTGCAGCGCGCCAGACACCGGCAACATGGAGTTGCTGCACCTGTTCGCGACGCCCGAACAATCGGCGCGCTGGCTGCGTCCGCTGCTCGAAGGCGAGATCCGCTCGTGCTTCGCGATGTCGGAGCCCGATGTCGCGTCGAGCGACGCGACGAACCTGCAGACGCGCATCGTGCGCGACGGTGCCGACTACGTCGTCAACGGCCGCAAGTGGTTCATCACCGGCGCCGCGCATCCGCGTTGCGAGCTTGCGATCGTGATGGGCATCAGCGAAGCAGGCGACGGCGCCCAGCGCGATGCGGCGCCAGAAGCCGACACGCACCACCGCCATTCGATGCTGCTCGTGCCGATGGACACGCCGGGGCTCGAGATCGTGCGCAACATCCCGATCGTGCAGCACCGCGCGGTCGAGGGCCACTGCGAGATCGTGTTGCGCAACGTGCGGGTGCCGGCCGCGAACCTGCTCGGCAGCGAGGGCGAGGGCTTCGCGATGGCGCAGGCGCGCCTCGGCCCGGGGCGCGTGCACCACTGCATGCGCAGCATCGGCCAGTGCGAGCTGGCGCTCGAGCTGCTGTGCGACCGCGCGCTCGAGCGCAAGGCCTTCGGCCAGGCGCTGTCGGGCTTCGCGAACCTGCGCGAATGGATCGCGCACAGCCGCATCGAGATCGACCAGGCGCGCCTGCTCGTGCTGCGCGCCGCCTGGTTGATGGACCGCGACGGCAACGCCGCGGCGCGGACCGAGGTGTCGGCGATCAAGATCGTCGCCGCGCAACTGCAGACGCGCGTGCTCGATCGCGCGATGCAGGTGTTCGGCGCGATGGGCCTGTCGAGCGACACGCCGCTCGCCTACCTCTGGACCTGGGGCCGTGCGATGCGCTTGCTCGATGGCCCGGACGAGGTGCACCTGGGCGTCGTCGCGCGCCACGAACTGGCGCGTGCACGCGGGCGGCGCGGCGTCACGGCCGACTATCTGGTGCCGCCGCCGAAGCGCTAGCGGTCGCGTTGCGCGCCGGTCCTGCGCGCGAATCCGTGGACAATGGTTGCAGCCCGAGTGCGCAGCCGGCGCGCCGGGACTCTACGTGAGGGCGACCGATGAACGAAGCGCTGAGCTTGAAGGCGCAGGTGCTGCAGATGGGCCAGATGGTGGCAGAGCGTGCCGTCACGCTCGTGCCGAGCCTGCTCGGCGCGTTGCTGCTCTTGCTCGTGGGCTGGCTGCTGGCCCGCCTGCTGCGCGCCTTCAGCCACCGCCTGCTGCAGTGGTCGGACAGCGCGCTCGAGCGCCTGCTCGGCCCGGGCCGCGCGGCGCGCATCCGCCTCGGGCGTTCGGCCGGTCTGCTCGGCGGCGTCGTGTTCTGGGCCGTGATGCTGTTCTTCATCGCGACCGCGACGCAGCTGCTCGGGCTCGACGCCTTCACCGCCTGGATCGCGCGGCTGCTCGATCACCTGCCGACCCTGCTCGCGGGCGTGCTGATCATCGCCGGCGGCTATCTGCTGTCGCGCTTCGCCGCCGAACTGGTGCTCGATGCGAGCGCACTGCCGATGGCGCAACGCGTCGTCGCCGGGCGTTCGGTGCAGGTCGCGATCCTTGCCGGCGCGCTGCTCGTGGGTGCGGACCAGATGGGCGTGAGGGTCACCTTTCTCGCGATCTTCGTCGGCGCGATCGCGGCCGCGGTGGTGGGCGGCGCGGTGATCGCGGTCAGCCTCGGCGCGCGCCAGCACGTGGCCAACCTGATCGGCGCGCAGCAGGCGCAGCGCCAGTTTGCGCCGGGCCAGCTGATCCGTGTCGGCGAGATCGAGGGCCGCATCCTCGAGATCGACGACAAGGGCGTGCTGCTCGAATCGGCGCAAGGCCGGGTCAGCGTGCCGGGGCACTTCTTCAGCGTGCAGCCGGTCGTGCTGCTCGCCGCGCGCGCCGAAGGTCTGGCCGATGAATGACGAGCTCGACACGCTGACGGTCGCCTTCCTCGAGGCGCACCCGCGCGAGGCGGCGCGCGAGCTCGAGGCCATGCCGGTGGCGGAGGTGGCCGCGCTGCTCGAAGCCTTGCCGGCGCGCGTGGTCGCACCGGTCTTCGCCGAGGTGCAGGCGCGTGTCGGCGCCGAGGCGATCTGCGCACTCGATGCCGAGCGCGCGACCCTGGTGTTGAACGCGCTGCGCACGAGCGGCATCGCGGCGACGCTGCGCCATGTGCCGCAGCCGCACCGCAGCGCCTTGCTCGAGCGGTTGCCAAGCGCGCAGGCGCTTGCCTGTCGTGCGCTGCTGCGCTATCCGGACGACTCGGTCGGCGCGCGGGCGCACACCGAAATCGCGGTGTTCGATGTCGCGACCTCGGCGTCGCAGGCGCTCGATGCACTGCGCCGCGAAGGCGCGGCGGGCGATGGCGTCTTCGTGGTCGAGGTGGGCGTGCTGCGCGGCTGGGTCAGCGCCGGACGCCTGCTCAAGGCGCCCGCCGCGATGGCACTCGGCGGGCTGGTGCGGCCGATCCTGAGCCTGCCGGCGCTGATGCCGGCGAAGACCGCGCTCGAAGCGCCCGCGCTCGAGCGCGAACCGGTCGCCGCCGTCGTCGAGCATGGCGACCGCCTGCTCGGCACCGTCACGCTGGCCGACCTGCGCGACGCCGCGAGCGCATCCGCCGAGCGGCCGAACGATGTCCGGACGACGGCCCTGGGTCTGGCCGCGGCCGGCTACTGGCAGGCGGTCGCGGCGCTCATCCACAGCCTGCTCGGTGCGCTGTTCGCCGACGCCAAGGCGCCCCGATGAGCGATGCGGTGAGCGTTGTCGTCGACGGCCCGGTGCCGAACGGCGGACTGCACGCCGCGGCGGCGACGCTCGGCCGGCGCTATCTGCTCGACTTCCCGCGCGAGGCGGCGCAGCAGATCGAGCGCATGCCGATCGCCGCCGCCGCGCGCCTTCTTGCGCAGCAGCCCGACGCGGTGCGCGTGCGGGTGTGGGAAGCGATTGCGTCGGACGTCGCCGCCGGCCTGCTCGAGGCCCTGCCCGCCGACGCCGCCGCGCTCGTCCTGGCGGAGGCCGAGCCGGCGGCGAGCGCTGCCGCGCTGTCGCAGCTCGACGAGGCGCCGCGCGAGGCGCTGCTGGCGCGCCTGCAGGGCGAGGTCGCGCGCGAGCTGCGTGAACTGATGGCCTATCCGCGCGACGTCGCCGGCCACCTGATGGACCCGCGCTCGGCACCGCTGCGAACCGGCATGACCGCAGGCGACGCGCTTGCGCGGCTGAAGGCGCTGCCCAGCAGGGGTCTGCGCGAACTGTTCGTCATCGACGACCAGGCGCGCTTGATCGGCCGCGTCGAGATCCAGGATCTCGCAGTCAGCGACGACGCGACGCCGCTTGCCGCGCTGATGAAGCCGCTGCTCGCCGTCGCCAACGACCTCGAGCCGCGCGAGGACTTCGTCGATCGCCTGCAACAGCAGCCGATCACGGAGCTGCCGGTGGTCGACATCGAAGGCCGCTTCGTCGGCGTCATCCGGCAGGCGGCGATCGTCGCCGCGGTCGAGCAGGAGACGAGCCTCGACGTGCAGGCGATGGTCGGCGCGAGCCGCGACGAACGCGCGCTGTCGACGCCCGCGTTCGCCGTCTCGCGCCGCCTGCCGTGGCTGCAGATCAACCTGCTGACGGCCTTCCTCGCGGCGGCGGTGGTCGGCCTGTTCGAGGGCACGATCGCCAAGTTCACCGCGCTTGCGGTGCTGTTGCCGGTCGTCGCCGGGCAGTCTGGCAATGCCGGCGCGCAGGCGCTTGCGGTGACGATGCGCGCGCTCGCGCTGCGCGAGATCACGCTGCGCCACTGGTACCGCGTGCTCGGCAAGGAGGCGGTGGTCGGCCTCGTCAACGGCCTCGCGGTCGCGCTGACGGCCGGCCTCGGCGTCTATTTCTGGAGCGGCTCGAGCGGCCTCGTGCTGGTGTGCATGCTGTCGATGGTGATCTCGATGCTCGTCGCCGGCCTTGCCGGCGCGCTCGTGCCGGTGCTGCTCAAGCGCTTCGGGCAGGACCCGGCACTCGCGTCGTCGATCATCCTGACGACGGTGACCGACGTCGTCGGCTTCTTCTCGTTCCTCGGCATCGCGACGCTGCTGTCGTTTCTGCTGGTGCCGGGCTGAACGGCGCGGCCTGAAGGCACGGCAGGTACGGCGCGTCAGGCACGGCGCGTCAGGCACGGCGCGCATGGCACGCGCCTCGAGACCACCAGACGCGCCGCGGGCGTCAGCGCCTCAAGTTGGGCCCGCGTGCGGCGCGCGCCAGAAGCCCGCATGCAGGGCGGCGATCTCGGCTTCGACCTCGGGCACCGGGCCCCAGACGCGCAGCGGCTTCTGGCCGCGCGCGAACACGTCGCGGCAGGGCAGGTCCATGGTCGGGTTCTCGGCGTGGTTGCCGGTGAGCTGCAGCAGGCGCCGCTCCTCGAGGCCGTAGACGAGCCGCCCGATGTGCGCCCAGTACTGCGTGCCGGCGCACATGCAGCAGGGCTCGACGGTCGTCACGAGCGTGCAGTTCCACAGGTAGTCCGGCGCGAAGTTGAGCACCGCGGTGCGGGCGAGGACGGCCTCGGCGTGGTTCACGCTGTCGACATTGCCCTGCTCGGCAAGCACCGTCTCGTGGTCGGGCGCGACGAGCAGCGCACCGAACGGATGACGCCCGAGCGCCATCGCCCGCCGCGCGACCTCGTTCGCGCGACGCAGATGGCGCAGCATCTGGTCGGGCGTCGGGTCGGGGAAGGTGAAATCGTTCACTGCGCCGTGCGATCAGCCCGCGGCAAGCAGATCGGCCAGCGTGCGCGCGACGACCTTGGTCGCGCGCCGCAGGTCTTCGAGCACCAGATGCTCGTCGGCGCGCTTGGCGTTCGATTCGAGCACGGTGCGCGGCCCGGCGCCATAGATCGCGGCCGGGATGCCGCGCTCGCAGTACAGGCGCACGTCGGTGTAGAGCGGCGTGCCCGAGGTCGGGATCGGCTCGCCGAACACGGCCTGGCCGTTGCGCTGCAAGGCCTCGACGAGCGCCTTGTTGCCGGGCAGCGGTTGCATCGAACGCGCGAGCAGCAGGCGCTTGATCTCGACCGAGATGCCGGGGCAGGCTGCGGCGGCGTCATTGATCACGCGGCGGATCGTGGCTTCGACTTCGGCCGGGTCTTCCTCCGGGATCATGCGCCGGTCGAGCTTCAGGACGACCTTGCCGGGCACGACGTTTGTGTTGGTGCCGCCCTCGATGCGGCCGACGTTCAGGTACGGGTGCGTGATGCCCTCGACGTTGGAGCGGACCTGCTTGTAGAGCGTGTTCTGCGCATAGAGCGCGTTGAGCACGGCGACCGCGCCTTGCAGCGCGTCGATGCCGGTGTCGGGGATCGCGGCGTGCGCCATCTTGCCGTGCACCGTCACTTCCATCTGCAGGCAGCCGTTGTGTGCGGTGACGACCTGGTAGCTGAAGCCGGCGGCGATCAGCAGGTCGGGCTTCGTCAGGCCGTGCTCGAGCAGCCAGCCGGGGCCGAGCTCGCCACCGAACTCCTCGTCGTAGGTGAAGTGCAACTCGACGCCGCCCTTGAGCCTTGCGCCACCTGCTTCGATCGCTTCGAGTGCACGCAGCGCGAACGTGAAGGAGGCGAAATCGCTCTTGCTCACCGCCGACGCGCGGCCGTAGAGCTTGCCGTCGACGATGTCGCCGCTGTAGGGGCCGTGCGTCCAGCCCTCGCCGGGCGGGACGACGTCGCCGTGCGCGTTGAGCGCGATCACGGGTCCGCGGACGGGTCCCTTCCCGTCCGTGCCACTCTCGCCGAAGCCTCGGCGCACGATCAGATTCGTGATCGATTCGAGGCCGTAGTCTTTCACTTCCTGCGCCGGCACCGGGTGGCGCTCGGCCTCGAAGCCGAAGCCGGCGAGCAGTTCGGCGGCGCGTTCGGCGTGCGGCGCGTTGTTGCCGGGCGGCGTGTCGGTCGGCACCTGGACGAGCGCCTGCAGGAAGCGCACCTCCTCGTCGAAGTGTTCATCGATCCAGGCGTCGAGTTGTGCGTGAGGGTTGTTCATGCTGGTGCTTGGGCAAGTTGTTCGAGCAGGTTCTGGAAGGCGCGCACGCACAACTCGGTGTCGTCGTTGCTGATCTCTTCGAGCGGGTTGTGGCTGATGCCTGAGTTGCCGCCGCGCATGAAGAGCATCGCCTGCGGCATGATTTCGTGCAGCTTCATCGCGTCGTGGCCGGCGCCGCTCGGCATGCAGTGCACCGGCAGGCCGGTCGACGCCACGGCCTTCTCCCAGCGCGCCTGCCACTCGGGGGCGCACGGGGCGGCGGCGGCGCGGATGGTTTCCTCGATCTGGAAGTGCAGGCCGCGACGTTCGCAGATGTGCCGCAACTCGGCGAGCACATCGTCGATGCAGGCATCGCGCACCTCGTTCGTCGTCGCCCGGATGTCGAGGCTGAACGTGCAGCGCCCGGGCACGATGTTGATCGACCCCGACGGCACCTGCAGCATGCCCATCGTGGCGACGAGGTGCGGCACGGTGGCGCCGCGCTTCTCGGCGTAGAGCGCGAGTTCGGCCACCGCGGTCGCGGCGTCGCGCCGTCTGTCCATCGGCGTCGTGCCGGCGTGGCTCGCCATGCCGACCACCTCGCCGACGAAGCGCGCATTGCCGTTGATCGAGGTCACCACGCCGAGCGGCAGGTCGAGCTCGTTCAGCACCGGGCCCTGCTCGATGTGCGTCTCGACGAAGCCGAGGTAGTCGGCGGGATTGCGCTGCATCGCGGCAATCGTCTCCAGCGTGCCGGGCAGACCGGCGGCATGCATCGCATCGCGCATGCTGATGCCGTCGGCGTCGCGTTGGTCGAGCCAGCTCGGGTCGAAGTGGCCGGTGAGCGCGCCCGAGCCGAGGAAGGTCGCCTTGTAGCGCTGGCCTTCTTCCTCGGAGAAACCGACCACCTCGATGCCGTAGGGCAGGCGGCGACGCGCGCGGTGCAGCTCGCGCACGCATGCCATCGGCACCAGGATGCCGAGGCGGCCGTCGTACTTGCCGCCGTTGCGGACCGTGTCGTAGTGCGATCCGGTGAGCAGCCGCCGCGCCTTCGGGTCGCTGCCGTGATAGACGCCGACGACATTGCCGACCGCGTCGACGTGCACATCGTCGAAGCCGCAGTCCTTCATCCAGCGCCGCAACATCTGCGCGCAGGCCTGGTGCGCCGGCGTCAGGTAGGTGACGGTGAGCTGGCCCTGCTCCTTGTAGCCGGGGTCGCTCTCGGTGGCGAGCTGTTCGGCCCAGTCCCACACGAGGTTGCCGAGCTCGGGCGCGAAGCCGAACTTGTCGTCAAGGCGGATCTCGGCGATGCGGTGGATGTTGCGCAGGCATTCGGCGAGCTCGAAATCCGGATGACCTTCGAGCCGGCGCGCGAAGGTGTCGATGATCTGCTGGCGCGAGAGCCCGCGCCCGCGCGGCCCGCGCACCGCGAGGATGAACGGGAATCCGAACTTGGCGTTGTAGTCGGCATTGAGTTTGGTCAGGCGCGCGAACTCGTCGGCGCTGCAGGCGCCGAGGCCCGCCTTCGATTGCTCGTTCGTCGACTCCGCCGTCAGCGTGCCGGCGACGGCGGCCTTGCCGGCCAGCTCCGGGTGGGCGCGCACGAGGGCGAGCTGCGCATCGCGCCCGGCCTTGCGAACGACGCTGACGAGCGCGTGCTTGAGCTGCGCAAGGCTCGCGAACGGCCGCGCCGCGAGGGCCTGTTCGGCGGTCCAGGGCGAGTGTTCGTACACGCCGTCGAGCCAGGCGAGCGCCTCGGCGCTCGATGCGGCGTTGAGTTGGTCGAGGGTGATGGTGTTCATGGCTTGCCTTGTTGCGCAGCGCCGCCCGCGGGCGCCGGGTGCGTGCCGGCCCAGTGCCGGGCAATGTCGATCCGGCGGCAGATCCAGACCTTGTCGTGCTGCTGTGCGTAGTCGAGGAAGCGTTGCAGCGCGCGAAAGCGGCCGGGCCGGCCGAGCATGCGGCAGTGCATGCCGACGCTCAACATCTTCGGCCGGTCTTGGCCCGCCGGATCGCCCTCGGCGTAGAGGACGTCGAACGCGTCCTTCAGGTACTGGAAGAAGTGGTCGCCGGTGTTGAAGCCCTGCGCCGACCCGAAGCGCATGTCGTTGGTGTCGAGCGTGTAGGGCACGATCAGGCGCTGCAGCGTCGTGCCATCGGTCTTCGTCACCGGCATCCAGAGCGGCAGGTCGTCGCCGTAATAGTCGCTGTCGTATTCGTAGCCGCCGTGGTCGGCGACGAGGCGCTTGGTGTTGGGGCTGTCGCGCCCGGTGTACCAGCCGAGCGGCCACGCGCCGCCCGTCATGTCGCGGATGATGCGGGTGCCGACGTCGATGTGCTGGCGCTCCTCGGCCTCGTCCATGTGCTGGTAGTGGATCCAGCGCCAGGAGTGACAGGCGATCTCGTGGCCGGCATCGACGAAGGCCTGCGTCAGCTCCGGATGGCGCTGCAGCGCCATCGAGACGCCGAACACCGTGAGCGGCAGGCCGCGCCTGTCGAACTCGCGCAGGATGCGCCAGGCGCCGACGCGCGAGCCGTACTCGTAGATCGATTCCATCGACAGGTGGCGCGTCTCGAACGCCTGCGCACCGATGATCTCGGACAGGAAGGTCTCCGAGGCCGGGTCACCGTGCAGCACGCAGTTCTCGCCGCCTTCTTCGTAGTTCAGCACGAACTGCAGCGCGATGCGCGCGCCGCCCGGCCAGCGCGCATGCGGCGGGTTGCGGCCGTAGCCGATCAGGTCGCGCGGGTAGTCTTGTGGTGTCATGGCATGCGGGCGTCGCTGTTCAGTTGACGGGGCGCAGCACCTGACGCAGGTCGGGTACGCGCGGATCGAGCTGCAGGTTGCGCTCGACGTTGTGCAGATGGTCTTCCATCAGCTTGACGGCGGCGCGTGCGTCGCCGCGCTCGAGCGCATCGACGATCGCCACGTGCTCCTCGAACGAGTGCTCGGCCGAGTGCGCGGACTGGTACATCAGCGCGATCAGCGAGCAGCGCGACAGCAGTTCGCCCAGCATCTGCGCCAGCGCATCGTTGCCGAGCATGCGCGCGAGCACGATGTGGAAGTCCGCAAGCAGCCGGGTGCGGCCCGTGATGTCGGTGCGTGCGAGGGCAGCCTTCTCGTCGCGCAGATGGGCGCGCAGCTCGCCGAGCTGCGTTGCCGTGAGGCGCCCGCACAGGCGGCGGATCATGGCGGCCTCGAGCATGTT
Source organism: Rhizobacter sp. (assembly GCA_023954175.1). Lineage (GTDB taxonomy): Bacteria > Pseudomonadota > Gammaproteobacteria > Burkholderiales > Burkholderiaceae_C > CAIKUF01. The sequence continues at coordinate 1,706 of JAMLIM010000044.1, read as the reverse complement.
GCGCACCTCGAACACCTGGCGCGCCTCTTCGACGCTCGGTGTGGCGACGCGTGCGCCGCGCGCGGCTTCGAGCGTCACGAGGTGGTGGCGGCTGAGCTGGTTGAGCGCCTGGCGCACGAGCGTGCGCGAGACCTTGAAGATGTCCGCGATCTTCTGCTCGGCGAGCTTGGTGCCCGGCATCAGGCGGCGCTCGACGATCGCGGCCGTGATCGACTCGACGATCTGGCGCGTGCTGTCGGGCCGCGCCGCCTCGACCGACCTTTGTCGGCGAGTCGAAGCCGACGCCGACGCCACCGCGGGCGCGGCGGCGTGCGGCTTGCGGGTCGATGGCGACATGGCGGGTTCGGGCGAGATCATCAAATTGTGCTTGCGCTTCGGTTCAAACTGTATACACTTTTTGGAATTCTGCAACCCCAATTTGAACTGCCGGCCGCGTGCCGCGAGAAAGGATGACGATGGGCAAGCTCACGACGCATGTGCTCGACACGATGAACGGATGCCCCGCCGCGGGCATGCGGGTGCGGCTCTACCGCCTGCAAGGCGACGCGCCGGCGCTCGTCAGGGAGTTGACGCTGAACCACGATGGCCGCGCCGATGCGCCGCTGCTCGAAGGCGACGCTTTCGTGCTCGGCGCCTACCGGCTGGTGTTCGACGTCGCGCCGTACTTCCGCGGCCGCGGCGTCGTGCTGCCCGAGCCGCCCTTCCTCGACACTGTTCCGCTCGATTTCGGCCTCGCGGACGCGGCAGCGCACTACCATGTGCCGCTGCTCGCGAGCCCCTGGGCCTACTCGACCTACCGCGGCAGCTGAGCGGTCGACGGAGGGATTGCATACGGGTTTCTACTGTATACGGCTTGTAGATAAAGTGTATACAGTTCGTCCGCATGTCGCCGCGGAGCCTCGATAGTCGAACGGGTCGCGACATTCCCACCTTACAGAGCCCGCAGTGGTAAGGCACCCCGATCTCATCCCGAAACGGTGAGGTCCGGCAACCCGAGGGTGACTGCATGGAAGCTTATGTTCTCGACTGGGTCAATCTGCTGCTGCGCTGGACGCACGTCATCGTCGCGATTGCGTGGATCGGCTCCTCGTTCTACTTCGTCTTTCTCGACAACAGCCTGACGCCGCCGACCGACGACCTGTCGAAGGAGAAAGGCGTCGGCGGTGAACTCTGGGCCATCCACGGCGGCGGCTTCTACCACCCGCAGAAGTACGCCGTCGCGCCGAAGAAGATCCCCGATCACCTGCACTGGTTCTACTGGGAGAGCTATTCGACCTGGCTCACCGGCTTCGCGTTGTTCACGGTGTTGTATCTGTACCAGGCGAGCAGCTTCCTGATCGACAAGAACCTGATGGACTGGTCGCCCGCGGCGGCGGGTGCGGCGTCGATCGGCTTTCTCGTCGTGTTCTGGCTCGTCTACGACGCGATCTGCCGTCTCTTCGGCCAGGGCGAGAAGGGCGACCGCACCGTCGGCATCGGGGTCACGGTCTTCGTCGTCTTCGCGTCGTGGCTCGCCTGCCATCTGTTTCCGGGCCGCGCCGCCTTCCTGCTCGTCGGCGCGATGATGGCGACATCGATGAGCGCGAACGTGTTCTTCTGGATCATCCCGGGCCAGCGCAAGGTCATCGCGCAGCTGCGCGCGGGCGAGCCGGTGGACCCGGTGCACGGCCAGCGCGCCAAGCAGCGCAGCGTGCACAACACCTACT
>JAMLIM010000043.1 GCA_023954175.1 Rhizobacter sp. | reverse complement strand
GGCGACGGCGATCACGTTGTCCAGGCTCATCACGAGGTCGGCCAGCAGGATGGTGCGGATCGCCGCGCCGAGCGAGCCGTTGGCCACCGCGTGGCCTTCGCCCTCCTCTTCCGGCAGCAACAGCTGGACCGCGATCCACAGCAGCAGCCCCGCGCCGACGAGCTTCAGGTAGGGCAGGCGCAGCAGTTCGACGGCGACGACCGTGAGCACGATGCGCATCACGACCGCGGCGCCGCTGCCCCAGGCGATGGCCTTCTTCTGCTGGTCCTTCGGCAGGCCGCGCGCGGCCAGCGCGATCACGACCGCGTTGTCCCCCGACAGCACGATGTTGACACCGATGATCTGAAGCAGCGCGATCCAGAACTCGGGGTTCGAAAACGACATCAGGCTTCCTTGGGGCTATCGAGCAGCGGCCGCCGCGGACAACAACTGGCCGCCACCGTAGCTTCCCTGACGCGGCGTCTCGCCACCGGCGCGGACGCGCACCGCGCAGTACTTGAACTCGGGGATCTTCGCGAACGGGTCGAGCGCTGCATTCGTCAGCTTGTTGATCGCCGCCTCGTAGTAGCAGAACGGCACGAACACCGCGCCGCGCGGCGTGCCTTCGTCGACGCGCGCATACAGACTGACCTTGCCGCGCCGCGATTCGATCGTCAGCACGTCACCCGCCTTCGCGCCGAGCGCGTCGAGGTCGAGCGGATGGACGAGCGCGGTCGGGTCGGGCTCGATCGCGTCGAGCACGCTTGCGCGCCGCGTCATGCTGCCGGTGTGCCAGTGCTCGAGCTGGCGGCCGGTGATCAGCACAAGCGGATACTCGGCATCGGGCAGTTCGGCCGAGGGGATGATGCCGGCCGGCACGAAGCGCGCCTTGCCGCCTTCGCGCGGGAAGTCCTCGATGAACACGACCGGGTCGCCCGGGTCGCCCTCCTTCACGCACGGGTAGGTGACGGAGTGCTCGCGCTCGAGGCGATCCCAGGTGATGCCGCCGATGCTCGGCATCGTGTGCCGCATCTCGTCGAACACCTCGCTCACGTGGCCGTAGTTCCAGCCGCAGCCGAGGCGATTCGCGATCTCCTGGAGGATCCACAGATCCTGCCGCGCGTCGCCCGGCGGGTTCACGGCCTGGCGCGCCATCTGCACCATGCGGTCGGTGTTCGTGAAGCTGCCGGTCTTCTCGGGGAACGCGCCTGCCGGCAGGATGACGTCGGCGAGATAGGCCGTCTCGGTCAGGAAGATGTCCTGCACGACGAGGTGCTCGAGTGTGGCCAGCGCCGCGCGCGCATGGTTCGCGTCCGGGTCCGACATCGCCGGGTTCTCGCCCTGCACGTACATGCCGCGGATCTCGCCGCGCCTGGCGGCGTGCATCACCTCGACCACCGTCAGGCCGACCTGATCGTCGAGCGTGCCGGGCGCGAGCTTCCAGGCACGCTCGAAGCGCGCACGCACCTCGGGCTTGCTCACGTGCTGGTAGTCCGGGAACATCATCGGGATCAGCCCGGCGTCGCTCGCGCCCTGCACGTTGTTCTGCCCGCGCAGCGGATGCAGGCCGGTGCCGGGGCGGCCGATCTGGCCCGTCATCAACGCGAGCGCGATCAGGCAGCGCGCGTTGTCGGTGCCGTGCACATGCTGGCTCACGCCCATGCCCCACAGGATCATCGAGCCCTTCGATTTCGCATACAGCCGCGCGACGTAGCGCAGCGTGTCGGCGTCGATGCCGCAGATCGGTGCCATCGCTTCCGGCGCATAGTGCTCGACGTTGCTGCGCAGTTCGTCGTAGCCGATCGTGCGGCTCGCGATGAAATCGGCATCGACCAGATCTTCGGTGACGATGACGTGCATCATCGCGTTCAACATCGCAACGTCGGTGGCCGGGTTGAACTGCAGGAAGCGGTGCGCGAGGCGCGCCAGATCGGAGCGCCGCGGGTCGCACACGATCAGCTTGGTGCCGTTCTTCACCGCGTTCTTGATGAAGGTCGCTGCGACCGGGTGGTTCACGGTCGGGTTCGCGCCGATCACGATCACGACCTCGGCCTTCGCCACGTCCATCACCGGGTTGCTGACCGCGCCCGAGCCGATGCCTTCGAGCAGCGCAACGACGGAGGACGCATGGCACAGCCGCGTGCAGTGATCGACATTGTTGCTGCCAAAGCCCGTGCGCACGAGCTTCTGGAACAGATAGGCCTCTTCGTTGCTGCCCTTGGCCGAGCCGAAGCCGGCGAGCGCCTTCCTGCCGTGCCGGTCGCGGATCGCCTTCAGCCCGCCGCCGGCGAAGTCGAGCGCCTCGTCCCAGGTCGCTTCGCGGAACACGTCCATCACGTGCTCGGGGTCCATCACGAAGTCACCCCGCTTCGGGGGCGCGTCCGCGCGCCGGATCAGCGGCTTCGTCAGGCGCTGCGGGTGGTGGGCGTAGTCGAAGCCGTAGCGGCCCTTGACGCACAGCCGGCCCTGGTTCGCCGGGCCGTTGCGGCCCTCGACGAACAGGATCTTGTCGTCCTTGACGTTGTAGGTGAGCTGGCAGCCGACGCCGCAGAACGGGCACAGCGACGCGACCTGCTTGTCGGGCACGGGGAGTGCCGCATCACGCGCCGGCATCAGCGCGCCCGTCGGGCACGCCTGCACGCACTCGCCGCAGGCCACGCAGGTGGACGCGCCCATCGGGTCGTCCATGTCGAACACGATCTTCGCGTGCTCGCCGCGGAACGCGAGGCCGATCACGTCGTTGACCTGCTCGTCGCGGCAGGCGCGCAGGCAGCGTGTGCACTGGATGCAGGCGTCGAGATTGACCGCCATCGCCGGGTGCGACAGATCGGCCGCCGGCTGCGCGCGGGGCGCGAAGCGCGGCTTGCCGACGTTCAGCTTCGTTGCCCAGACGTCGAGCTCGTTCAAGCGCGTGTACGCGCGCCCGGGCATGTCGGCGAGCAGCAGCTCGAGCACGAGTTGCTGCGACTTGCGCGCGCGCTCGCTGTCGCTGCGCACCTTCATGCCGGCGCTCGCCGTGCGGCAGCACGACGGCGCCAGGACGCGCTCGCCATCGATCTCGACGACGCAGGCGCGGCAGTTGCCGACTTCCGCCAGCCCCGGCTTGTAGCAAAGGCGCGGGATCTCGACGCCTTCGCGATCGGCGACCTCGATCAGCAGTTCGCCCTGGCGCGCCTCGACCTCGCGGCCGTCGAGCTCGAAGCGGATCGTCGGCGCGTCGAGCGCGACGGCTTCCCTGCGCGTGATTGCGTTCATGCCCGCGGCTCCTTCAGTTCATGCGCGAAATACCTGACGACGCAATCGACCGGGTTCGGCGCTGCCTGCCCGAGGCCGCAGATCGAGGCGTCGCGCATCACCTGCGACAGATCGGCCAGCAGCGGCGTCCCACTGCGGCGCACGCCATCAGCGCCGAGGCCTTCGCCGTGCCGACGCGGCAGGGCGTGCACTTGCCGCAGGACTCGTGGGCGAAGAACTGCATGGCGTTCAGCGCCACGGCGCGCGCGCTGTCGTGCTGCGACAGCACGATGATCGCCGCCGAGCCGATGAAGCAGCCGTGCGCCTGCAGGGTGTCGAAATCCAGCGGCACGTCGGCCAATGAGGCCGGCAGGATGCCGCCCGAGGCGCCGCCCGGCAGGTAGCCGTAGAGTGCGTGGCCGGGCAGCATGCCCTCGCAGAATTCGTCGACCAGCTCGCGCAGCGTGATGCCGGCCGGCGCCAGATGCACGCCCGGCTCTTCACCCGCCCGCTCACCGAGAACGAGCGCAGGCCCTTGCGGCCATGCCGGCCCTGCGACGCGAACCAGTCGGCGCCGCGCTCGACGATCTCGCGCACCCAGTACAGCGTCTCCATGTTGTGCTCGAGGGTCGGCCGGCCGAACAGGCCGACCTCCGCCACGTAGGGCGGGCGCAGGCGCGGCTGGCCGCGCTTGCCCTCGATGGATTCGATCATGGCCGATTCCTCGCCGCAGACGTAGGCGCCGGCGCCGCGCCGCAGGATGATCTCCGGCATGCCGGGGTACGGCGGATGCTTGCGCAGCCTGGCGAGCTCGGCCTCGAGCATGGCGCGTCCGCCGTGGTATTCGTCGCGCAGATAGATGTAGATGCGCTCGATGCCGACCGCCCAGGCGGCGATGAGCATGCCTTCGAGGAAGCGGTGCGGCTCGCGCTCGAGAAGAACGCGGTCCTTGAAGGTGCCGGGCTCGCCCTCGTCGATGTTGACCGCCATCAGCCGTGGCGCGGGCTCGTTGCGCACGATGCTCCACTTGCGCCCGGTCGGAAAGCCCGCGCCGCCCAGGCCGCGAAGGCCCGAATCGGCGAGCGCCTTGACGATGTCTTCGACCTCGTGATCGCCCGCGATGCACGACTTGAGCAGCGCGTAGCCACCACCCGCCTCGTAGGCCTTGAGGTCGATGAAGCCCTTGGGCGTGTGCGTCGTGCGGCCCGCCTTCACCGCCGACTGCACGGCTTCGACCGTCGCGTTGGCGATCGGATGCTGGCCGACCGCGACGGCGGGCGCCTGCTCGCAGCGGCCGATGCACGGCGCGGGGATCACGCGCACCTGCGCGCCGAGGATGGCAGGCAGACGCGAGAGCAGTTCCCTCGCGCCGGCCATCTCGCACGACAGGCCGTCGCACACGCGCACGGTGAGCGCGGGCGGCACAGCGTCGCCTTCGCGCACGACGTCGAAGTGGTGATAGAAGGTAGCGACCTCGTAAACCTCGGTCTGCGCCAGGCGCATCTCCTGCGCGAGCGCCGCGAGGTGATCGGCCGACAGATGGCCGTAGCGGTCCTGCAGCAGGTGCAGGTGTTCGATCAGCATGTCGCGCTGACGCGAGGCGGTGCCCAGCAGTTCGCGCACCGCCGCCAGCGCCGCATCGCTCGCGCGGCGGCCCTTGGGGGCCTTGCGCTTGCGCTGGCGCGTCGCGTCCGCGGACGCGGGCGCCGTCTCGGACGCAATTGGAATGACCTTCGTGTTCATGCTCGGACCTCGGGTCGCAGGCTGTTGGCGTGCGCCACCGCTGCACCATACGCGACAAGGGCGGCGCGCCGGCACCGCGCCATGCGAACCGGCAGCGAATGCTCGATTACAGCAACCCCGCCCCGCGCGCCCATTGGTACTTGGCGCCGAGCACGGCGACCGGAATCTCGGTCGAGTAGGCGTAGGCCGGAATGCCGTGCTCGTACAGGTACTGCGCGGCTTCCTCGACCTCGACGTCGCCCGCGAGCGACGCCACCATCGGCTTCTCGATGCCCTTGGCGAGCATCTCCTCGCGCGCCTCGACCATGATCTTCGCGAACACCATGGGCGGCGTGACGATCGTGTGCCAGTAGCCGAGGATCAGCGCGTGGATGCGCGGGTCCGACAGGCCCAGCAGCACGGTGTTCTTGTAGGTCTGCGGTGGCTCGCCGCCGGTGATGTCGACCGGGTTGCCCGCGGCGCCAAACGGCGGAATGAACTTGCGGAACGCGGCGTCGAGATCGGCCGGCATCGGCATCAGCTTCAGGCCCTGATCGACGCAGGCGTCCGAGAGCAGCACGCCCGAGCCGCCGGCGCCGGTGATGATGACGATGTTCTCGCCCTTGGGTGTCGGCAGGATCGGCACGCCGCGCGCAAAGTCGAGCAGGTCGCGCAGGCTCTTCGCGCGGATCACGCCCGACTGGCGCAACACGTCGTCGTAGATCTTGTCGTTGCCTGCGAGCGCCCCGGTGTGCGAGCTGGCCGCCTTCGCGCCGGCTGCCGTACGGCCCGCCTTGAGCATGATGACGGGCTTCTTCTTCGAGACGCGCTTGGCGACCTCGGCAAACGCGCGGCCGTCCTTCAGGTCTTCGCAGTGCTGTGCGATGACCTTCGTGTTCGGGTCCTGCTCGAAGAACAGCAGCAGGTCGTCCTCGTCGATGTCGGACTTGTTGCCGAGGCCGACGATCGCCGACACGCCCATCTTCGCCGAGCGCGAGAAGCCGATGATCGCCATGCCGATGCCGCCCGACTGCGACGACAACGCGGCCGAGCCCTTCACGTCGTAGGCGGTGCAGAAGGTCGCGCACAGGTTCGAGGGCGTGTAGTAGAAGCCGTAGATGTTGGGCCCCATCAGCCGGATGTTGTACTTCTGGCCGATCGCGGCCAGTTCCTCCTGGCCCTCGTGGTTGCCGGTCTCGGCAAAGCCCGACGGGATCAGCACCGCGCCGGCGATGCCCTTCTCGCCGCACTCGGTCAATGCCGCCGCGACGAACTTGGCAGGGATCGCGAACACCGCCGTGTCGATCTCGCCTTCCACGTCCTTCACGCTCTTGTAGGCCTTGTGGCCCATGATCTCGGCCGACTTCGGGTGGATCGGATAGATCTTGCCCTTGTAGCCGCCGTTGATCAGGTTCTTCATCACCGAGTTGCCGATCTTGCCGACCTCGTCCGATGCGCCGATCACGGCGACCGATTTCGGCTGCATCAACCGGTTCATCGACTTCACGACGTCGGCCTCGGCCGGGCGGTAGCGGGCCGGCTTCTGATTGAAGTCGACGACGATGCGCACGTCGGCGGCGATCGCGCTGGCCTTGCTCGCGAACACCGGGTTCAGATCCATCTCGGCGATCTCTGGGAAGTCGCTCACGAGCTGGCTCACGCCGACGATCAGCTTCGCAAGCGCGTCGCGGTTGACCGCATCGCCGCCGCGCACGCCCTTCAACATCTCGGCGGCCTGGATGCCGTCGAGCATCGAGAGCGCATCTTCCTTCGTCGCCGGCGCGAGGCGGAAGGTGATGTCCTTCAGCACCTCGACGAGCACGCCGCCGAGGCCGAACGCGACGAGCTTGCCGAAGCTGCCGTCGGTCACCGCGCCGACGATCACCTCCTGCCCGCCCTGGATCATCTGCTGCACCTGCACGCCGACGATCTTGGCGTCGGCCTTGTACTTCTTTGCGTTGGCGAGGATCGTGTCGTAGGCCTGGCTCGCCGCCTCGGCGTTCGCGACGCCGACGATCACGCCACCCGCTTCCGTCTTGTGCAGGATGTCGGGCGAGACGATCTTCATCACGACCGGAAAGCCCATGCCGGCGCCGAGCTTGGCGGCTTCCGCCGCGCTGTGGGCGACGCCCTCGCCCGGCACCGCGATGCCGTAGGCATCGCAGACCTGCTTGCCCTCGGGGGCGGTGAGCGAATCACGCCCTTCGGCGCGTACGGCGTCGAGAATCTTGCGAACCAGGGTCTTGTCCATGCTGTCCTCTTCGTGTTCGGGCGGTGCCCGGCTTATTCTTCGCGCGGCTCGGCCGCGCGCCGTGTGTCAGATGACCTTCGCCTCGCGCAGCGCGGCAATGTCGGCGGCCGAGTAGCCGAGCTGGCCCATCACTTCGTCGGTGTGCTCGCCGAGCAGCGGCGAGCGCTTGACCTCGGTGATGCTGTCCGACATCTTGATCGGGTTGCCGACCGTCAGGTACTTGCCGCGCGTCGGGTGATCGACCTCGACCACGGTGCCGGTCGCGCGCAGGCCTTCGTCCTCGGCGATTTCCTTCATCGACAGGATCGGCCCGCACGGGATGTCGAACTCGTTCAGGATGTCCATCGCCTCGAACTTGGTCTTCGTCATCGTCCACTGCTCGATGCGCGCGAAGATCGACTTCAGGTGCTTCAGGCGTGCCGGCGGCTTGGCATAGTCCGGGTCGGTGATCCAGCCCTCCTCGCCGATCACCTTGCAGATCGCGGGCCACACCGCAGCCTGGGTGATGAAGTAGATGTACGCGTTGGGGTCGGTCTCCCAGCCCTTGCATTTCAGGATCCAGCCCGGCTGGCCGCCGCCCGAGGCGTTGCCGGCGCGCGGCACGGCCTCACCGAACTTGCCGTCAGGGAACTGCGGGTACTCCTGCATCACGCCGGTGCGGTCGAGGCGCTGCTGGTCGCGCAGCTTCACGCGGCACAGGTTCAGCACCGCGTCCTGCATCGGTGCAAGCACCTTCTGCCCGCGGCCGGTCGTGTTGCGCTGGTAGAGCGCGGCGACGATGCCGAGCGCGAGGTGCAGCCCGGTGCCCGAGTCGCCGATCTGCGCGCCGGTGACGAGCGGCGGGCCGTCGTCGAAGCCGGTCGTCGAGGCCGAACCGCCGGCGCACTGCGCGACGTTTTCGTAGACCTTGCAGTCCTCGTACTTGCCCGGGCCGAACCCCTTGACCGAGGCGACGATCATGCGCGGGTTGAGCTTCTGGATGTGCTCCCAGGTGAAGCCCATGCGGTCGAGCGCGCCGGGGGCGAAGTTCTCGACCAGCACGTCGCAGGTCTTGATCAACCGGTCGACCACTTCCTTGCCCTTCGGATCCTTGGTGTTGACCGTGATCGAGCGCTTGTTGTGGTTGAGCATCGTGAAGTAGAGGCTGTCGGCGTCGGGCACGTCGCGCAGTTGCCCGCGCGTCGCGTCGCCGTCGCCCGCCTTCTCGACCTTGATCACGTCGGCGCCGAACCAGGCCAGCAGCTGCGTGCAGGTGGGGCCGGACTGCACGTGCGTGAAGTCCAGGATGCGCACGCCATCGAGTGCCTTGCTCAATTCATTTCTCCTTGGTTGCTTCGATTCATTTCTTTGCCGCGGTTTGCGGATTCAGGCTCGTGATGCGCCCGCTTTCGGTGCCGGCGCTCTCGTCGATCACCGCGTTGATCAGGGTCGGCCTGCCGGAGGCGACCGCCTCCTTCAGCGCACGGTCCAGCTCGGCCGACGTCGTCGCGTTGACGCCGACGCCGCCGAAGGCCTCCATCAGCTTGTCGTAGCGCGCCGCCTTGACGAACTGGGTCGGCGCCATGTCGCCGCCACGCGGATTGACGTCGGTGCCCTTGTAGACGCCATTGTTGTTGAACACGATCACGCACACCGGCAGCTTGTAGCGGCAGATCGTCTCGACCTCCATGCCCGAGAAGCCGAACGCGCTGTCGCCTTCGATCGCGATCACCTGCTTGCCCGTCGTCACCGCGGCGGCGACCGAGAAGCCCATGCCGATGCCCATGATGCCCCAGGTGCCGACATCGAGCCGCTTGCGCGGCAGATACATGTCGACGATGCTGCGCGCGAAGTCGAGCGTGTTCGCGCCCTCGTTGACGACGATCGCCTCGGGATTGGCCTTGACCACGTCGCGGATCACGCGCAGCGCGCTGTGAAAGCTCATCGGCGACGGGTCCTTGGCCAGCGTCTCCGCCATCTTCGACAGGTTCTTGTCCTTGCGCTCGGCGATCGCGCCGGTCCACTCCGCGGGCGGCCTGGCCCAGTTCGGGCCCATGCCGGCGACGAGCGCAGCAACGCACGACCCGATGTCGCCGACGAGGGGCGCCGCGATCGGCACGTTGCTGTCGGCCTCGGTCGGCGAGATGTCGATCTGGATGAACTTGCGGTTCGCCGCGTTTGCCCCGCCCCAGGTCTTGCCCTTGCCGTGCGACAGCAGCCAGTTGAGCCGCGCGCCGACGAGCACGACGACGTCGGCCTCGGCCAGCACGTAGGAGCGCGTCGCCGCGGCCGACTGTGCATGCGTGTCGGGCAGCAGGCCCTTGGCCATCGACATCGGCAGGTAGGGGATGCCGCTCGACTCGACGAACGTGCGGATCGCGTCGTCCGCCTGCGCATAAGCCGCGCCCTTGCCGAGCAGGATCAGCGGGCGCTTCGCGCCTTTCAGCACGTCGAGCGCGCGCTGCACCGCGTCAGGCGCCGGGATCTGCCGTGGCGCCGCGTCGACGACCTTGATCAGCGAGCGTTGGCCGGCCGCGGCATCCATCACCTGCCCGAAGAGCTTGGCCGGGAAGTCGAGGTAGACCCCCCCCGGGCGCCCCGACACCGCAGCGCGGATCGCGCGGGCGATGCCGACGCCGATGTCCTCGGCATGCAGCACCCGAAACGCGGCCTTGCACAAGGGCTTGGCGATCGCGAGCTGATCCATCTCCTCGTAGTCGCCCTGCTGCAGGTCGACGATCTCGCGCTCGGAAGAGCCGCTGATCAGGATCATCGGGAAGCAGTTCGTCGTCGCGTTGGTCAGCGCCGTCAGGCCGTTGAGAAAACCCGGTGCCGACACCGTCAGGCAGATGCCGGGCTTTTGCGTCAGGAAGCCGGCGGCGGCGGCCGCGTTGCCGGCGTTCTGTTCGTGGCGGAACGCGATGAAGCGCATGCCTTCGGCCTGCATCTTGCGCGACAGGTCGGTGATCGGAATGCCCGGCAGACCGTAGACGGTGTCGATGCCGTTGAGCTTGAGCGCTTCGATGACGAGATGAAAGCCGTCGGTCGTTGCGGGAGCCTGGGTGTCGTTGGTCATGATGCGTGCCTGATGCGGCTTGTGGGGGCGCTGCGCGCCCGGCTCGTCCCGGGGTGTCGCACGGACGAGATGCGAGTTCGACTTATCATAGAAAGCGACCTTTCCTTGCGCGGTTGACCATGGTCAACATTCAAAAATTGCCTGCCCTCCGCCCGACCTGAGGCGACGCGAACACGATGCTTTCCAAGCCCATCGACGACCACCCGGAACGCAACGTGATCCGCGTCGAACTGCGGCAGAACCGCTCGCTCACCGCCCTCAGCGACGACGAGCGCAAGGAGCTCGAACGCCACCTCGTGATCGTCGATTGCGCGAAGGGCGACCACCTGCTGCACCAGGGCGTGCACGAGATGGAGCAGTACTTCGTGCTCGCCGGCATCTTGAAGCGCGTCGTCACCAACGCCGATGCGAAGGAGATGATCCTGCGCTTCGCCGACGTCGGCGACATGGAGACGAGCTACGCCGCCTGGCGGCTGAACGCGCCGACGCCCTACTCCATCGTGTGCGTCACGAAGGCGCGCGTCGCCAAGTTGCCGCTGCCCGCGTGGGCCGACTTCCTCGAGCGCCACCCGCCGATCAAGTCGGGCTTCGAGTACGAGGTGATGAAGCTGATGAGCGAAGTCATGGCGCACACGATCACGCTGCACCTGCTCGATGCGCCCGGCCGTGTCCGCCGATTCCTGCGCAAGCATCCCGAACTGCACGAACGCCTCCCGCAAAAGGAACTGGCGGCCTATCTGAACCTCACGACCGAGACGATGAGCCGCCTGAAGCGCAGCGGCAAGATCGCTTCCGAACGCGAGGACGCACCCCACCGTTGAGGACCCTCGGCGGCGTCAGCCGCCGCGCTTGTTCATCACGCGCAGGCGGTTGTCGACGCCCGTCACGCCGGGCACGGCGGCGGTGACCTGCTCGGCATGCGCGCGCTCGGTCGGGTCGAGCACGATGCCGCTCAAGGTCACGACGCCGCCGCTGCTCTCGATCGTGACGCTCACGCCCTCGGTGTCCGCGTGGTCGCGCAAGGCGGCGCGCACGTGCGCGCTCAGCGCCAGGCCCTGGAGCTGCGCCCGCGTCGCCTCGGTTTCGGCGAACTCGGGCCGCCCGAGCAGGCCCTTGATCTGGTGCACGCAGGTGTCGACCGACAGGCGATCGGTGTTGAGCACCATGTCGAACAGCACCGGGTCGTTCCACTTCACGCCGAACTGCGCGTGCATGCGCGTCGAGTTCGCGCGATCGCTGCGGCGGATCTCCTCCTCCGCGGTTTCGATATCGTCGGTGTCGAGCTGCGCCATCAGCCACTGCACGCGCTGCTCGAACGGCCGCAGGATGCGCACGCAGGGCACGTGCTGCGCCGGATGCAGCAACACCGTCGCCCCCCAGCCGCGGATGACGACGTTGCCCCTGGCCGCGGCGTCGAGCACCTCGCGCGCGGTGTAGACCGCGATCGCGTCACGGTCCACCCGCAGCCGCTCGATCGGGCCGGCCTTGCCGGCGCGAAACCGGCTGATCAGGCTCTTCGAGACATTCATCTTCTCGGCGACATGCCCGGCCACATCGTGCTGGAGCACGTCGATGCCGAGGTCCTGCGCCAGCTGCTCGGCGATGTCCTGGGCCAGCGAGCCCATTCCCTGGGTGAGTGCGATCACGGGCATGGCATGTCTCCTGTGTTCAATCGACCGGCCGCTGGGCCAGCAACTCGTCGACCTTGGGCTTGCGCACGATCGCGATCGCCTTGGCGATCAGCGGCCAGAACAGCATCAGGAGGGCAAGCGTCGTGATCGAGCCGACGAGCCAGTTCGACCACATGATCGTGACGTCGCCCTGCGACACGAGCATCGACTGGCGGAATGCGTTCTCCGCCTTGTCGCCGAGCACGAGGGCGAGCACAAGCGGCGCGAGCGGGTAGTCGAGCTTCTTGAACACATAGCCGATGACGCCGAAGCCGAGCATGAACCAGACGTCGAGCATCGCGTTGGCGACGGTGTAGGCGCCGATGGCGCAGATCACGATGATGACGGGCGCGATGATCGAGAACGGAATGCGCAGGATCGACGCGAACAGCGGCACCGTCGACAGCACGACGATCAGGCCGACGACATTGCCGAGGTACATGCTCGCGATCAGACCCCAGACGAAGTCCTTCTGTTCGACGAACAGCAAGGGCCCGGGCTGCAGGCCCCAGATCAGCAAGCCGCCGAGCAGCACCGCCGCCGTCGGCGAGCCGGGGATGCCGAGCGCCAGCATCGGCAAGAGCGCGCTCGTGCCGGCGGCGTGCGCCGCAGTCTCGGGGGCGACGACGCCCTCGATCTCGCCGGTACCGAACTTGGGGCCGTTGCGCGACATCTTCTTCGCCAGGCCATAGCTCATGAACGAGGCCGGCGTCGCGCCGCCCGGGGTGATGCCCATCCAGATGCCGACGAGCGAACTGCGCAGCGACGTGACCCAGTACTTCGGCAACTGCTTCCAGGTCTCCCACACGACCTTCGGGTTGATCTTGGCCGACTTGCCGGAGAACTGCAGGCCCTCCTCCATCGACAGCAGGATCTCGCCGATGCCGAAGAGGCCGATCACCGCGATCAGGAAGTCGAAGCCGCGCATCAGATCGTGAAAGCCGAACGTCAGCCGCAACTGGCCCGTCACCGTGTCCATGCCGACCGATGCGAGCGCGAAGCCGAGCGCCATCGAGATGAGGATCTTGAAGGGCGACCCCTTGCCCATGCCGACGAAGCTGCAGAACGTCAACAGGTAGACCGAGAAGAACTCGGGCGAGCCGAACTCGAGCGCGAAGCTCGCGACGAGCGGCGCGAGGAAGGTGATCATCAGCACGGCGACGAAGGCGCCGACGAAGGACGAGGTGAAGGCCGCCGTCAGCGCCTGGCCTGCCTGCCCCTTCTGCGCCATCGGATAGCCGTCGAAGGTCGTTGCCACCGACCACGGTTCGCCCGGGATGTTGAACAGGATCGAGGTGATCGCACCGCCGAACAACGCGCCCCAGTACAGGCACGACAGCATCACGATCGCCGAGGTCGGCGACATCGAGAAGGTCAGCGGCAACAGGATGGCGACGCCGTTGGCGCCGCCGAGGCCCGGCAGCACGCCGATCAGCACGCCGAGAACGATGCCGACGAACATCAGCCCGAGGTTCGCCGGCGTCAGGATGACGGCGAATCCACCGAGCAGTGAACCGAGTGCTTCCATGGATCGAGCTCCGGAAAGAGAGGACGCGTGTGCGGGCGGGCGCCGGGACCGGTGCGGCTCAGTAGCCGAGGAAGCTCAACGGGGCGAGACTGCCCTTGTAGAGCGGCACCTTGAACCAGACCTCGAACATCACGAAGAAGAACGCGCTGACCACGAAGCCGAGGAACACGCTCTTGCCGCGCGGGTACTTGCCGAGCACGATCATGAAGAGCGCGATGTAGATGGCGGCGGCGACGTAGATGCCGACGAAGACGATCGCGAGGACGAACACCGCTGCCGGCAGCAGCACCTGGGCGACGCGGCCGAGTTGCTCGCGGTCGACGAAGACGCCGGTGTCGCGCGCCTTCGAGAACATCGCCTGATAGAAGATGCCGAGCGCGGAAAAGCACACGATCAGGCCGATGTAGAACGGGAAGTAGCCCGAACCCGGGCCATCGTCGGTCCACCCGGCGCCGAGGCGCTGCGCTTCGACGATGACGACGGCGCCGATGACGAACAGGATGACGGCGACGATCGCGTCCATCGTGTTGTTCTTGACGACGGCGGGGGACTCTTCGGCGTCGTGCGGGTGGGGATCAGACATGCTTCGCTCCTGAGGTGGTTGCGCAAACACGGCGCGGCGCTTTGCGGTGGCAGTGCTCCCGCGCACCGGCCTGCGCGGGCCGCGGCGCAGGTGGCCGCGGGGCGAGCCGTCCGCCGCGCCAATCGGGCGCGTGCATCACGGCCCGTCCCGGCCCACGGTCGTGCGCGCTGCGCGGACTTCGACCAGACAGCTCACGCGAAGGGCGCGGGCGCGCCCCGCGCCCGACCTACTTCGCCAGGAAACCGGCTTCCGTCATCAGCTGCTTGTGCGTCGCTTCGGCCGCGGTCAGCCACTTGACGAACTCGGGGCCGGTCATGGCCGTCGTGTTGAACGCGCCCTTTTCCATGAAGTCCTTCCAGTCCTGCGTTTCGCGCACCTTCTTCATCAGATCGACGTAGTACGCGACCTGGTCGGGCGTCACGCCCGGCGCCATGAAGATGCCGCGCAGCATCACGTAGTCGGTCGGCACGCCGGACTCCTTGCAGGTCGGGATGTCGCCCCAGGCCATCGTCTCCGTCACCTTCGCCTTGTAGGGCATGCGCTCGTCGTCGAACACGCACAACGGACGCAGCTTGCCGGCGCGCCACTGGGCGACGGCCTCGACGGGGTTGTTGACCGAAGAGTCGATGTGGCCGCCGACGAGTTGCACCGCGACGTCGCCGCCGCCCTTGAACGGCACGTAGATGAACTTGACGCCGGTCGCCTTCTCGATGCTGACCGTGATGATCTGGTCTTCCTGCTTCGAGCCGGTGCCGCCCATCTTCATCTTGCTCGGGCCGGCAGCCTTGACGGCGGCGATGTACTCGCTCGCGGTCTTGTAGGGCGTGCCGGCGTTGACCCACAGCACGAACTGGTCGAGCGCCATCATCGTGACCGGCGTCAGGTCCTTCCAGTTGAACGGCACGCCGGTCGCCATCGGCGTCGTGAACAGGTTGGACAGCGTGATGATGATCTTGTTCGGGTCGCCCTTGGCTTCCTTCACGTCGAGGAAGCCCTCGGCGCCCGCGCCGCCGGACTTGTTCACGACGATCATCGATTCCTTCATCAGCTTGTGCTTGACGATGATGCCCTGGATCAGACGCGCCATCTGGTCCGCGCCGCCGCCGGTGCCGGCAGGCACGATGAACTCGACCGGCTTGGTCGGCTCCCACGCCATGGCGGGGCTTGCGAAGCAAGCGGCGGCCAGCACCGTGATCGAGGCCAGCGCGCGCACGAGCGTTGCGCGCTTGGGGTGAAAGGCAGGCTTGGTCATGTCGTCTCCTGTGAGTGGATCGGGTCGGATTCGCAGACGGCACCGGCCGGCTGCATCGCTTCAACTTGTGGGCGCATGGTCTGCGTGTTGCCGGCAAAAACGATTGACCGCAGTCAACTTCCAAAAAAACCGGCGCCCTCCACCCGGGTAAGTCTGGAGACTCGTCGGCGTCGCCCGCACGCGCGCGCCGCGCGTGCGAATGCATGCGCAGGCGCGCGACGAAGCTCAGCGCGTGAGCGTGGCGATCTTCGCCTTGAGCTGCGGCAGCGCCGCGAGCGCCGCCTCGCGCCCGGCCTGGATCGATTGCGCGCGCGCCGCAAAGTCGACGCTCGCGACGCCGTGCAGACGCGGGCGCAGGGCGACGTCCGCATCGCGCAGTTCGAACTGGTTGATGCTGCGGCCCATGATCGAGAAGGTCTGCAGCAGCATGCCCATGATGTCGCCGGTGTCGGCGCCGTCGGGTGCCTGCGTGATGTCGACCGCGATCACGAGCTCGGCGCCCATCTGGCGCGCGAAGCGCACCGGCACGGGCGACACGAGGCCGCCGTCGACATACTCGCGGCTGCCGATGCGCACCGGCCGGAACACCGCCGGCACGGCACTCGACGCGCGCACGGCGATGCCGGTGTCGCCACGCTGGAACAGGACCGCGTTGCCGCTGTCGAGATCGGTCGCGACGATGCCCAGCGGCAGGCGCATCTTCTCGATCGTCAGGCCGCCGGTCTCAGCGCGCACGAAGCGCGCGAGCGCCTCGCCACGGATCAGGCCGCGGCCGGGAAAGGACCAGTCCGTGATCGCCGCCTCGTCCATCGTGTCCGCCAGCGCACCGAGCTGAGTACCGTTCAGCCCGGACGCATAGAGCGCGGCGACGAGGCTGCCGGCCGATGTGCCGACGACGAGATCGGGGCGGATGCCCGCCTCCTCCAGCACCTGGATGACGCCGATGTGCGCGAAGCCGCGCGCCGCGCCGCCGCCGAGCGCGAGGCCGATGCGCGGTGCGCGCGGTGGTGGCTTCGGCGCCACTGGTGCCACCGCGACGACCGGCGGCGGCACAGTCGGCGCGGGTTTGGGCGGCGTGCTCTGGCAACCGCCGAGCGCAAGCGCGACGACGCAAGCCCAGCCCCAGGTTCGCAACGGCGCACCCGCCATTGCGCACACGCGCGCCAGCCAGTCGTTCACGACGGCCGGGGCGGCGACGCCGGATCGAGCAGCGCCGCAATCCGTGCCGCCATCTGGCGTGCCGCGCCGCGGTGTCCTGCCGCGAAATCGAGGCAGCGCTGGACCGCTTTCCGCTGCTCGGCCGGCGGCAGCGACTCGCAGGCGATGGCGACCGCCTCGTCCAGGCTGCCGACACGCCGGGCGGCGCCCGCCTGCTCGGCCATGTCCGCCGCCTGCGCGAAATTGAAGGTGTGCGCGCCCATCAGGACAGGGCAGCCGCAAGCGGCGGCCTCGATCAGGTTCTGCCCGCCGAGCGGCGCAAAGCTGCCGCCGAGCAACGCGACCTGCGAACACGCGTAGTACAGCGGCAGTTCGCCCATCGAATCGCCGAGCCAGACATCGGCGGCGAGCGCCTCGGGCGGCGGCATCTCGGCCCATGCGCTGCGCCGGGCGAGCGTGAAACCGGCGTCGCGCACGAGGGCGGCGACAGCCTCGAAGCGCTGTGGGTGGCGCGGCACGATGAGCAGCAAGGGACGCTCGCCGCGCTGCGCGCGCCAGACCTCGAGCAGCGCGGTCTCTTCGCCTTCGCGCGTGCTCGTGGCAAGGACGACGCGACGCCCGATCGCGTCACGCCAGCGGCGCCCCTGGGCGAGCAACGCCGGCGCCGGCGTCATGTCGAACTTCAGATTGCCGCAGACCTCGACCCGCCGCACCCCCGCCGCGCGCAGCCGGACGGCGTCGGGCTCGGTCTGCGCGAGCGCGAGCGCCAGGCTCTCGAACGCGGGCCGCATCAGGCGCGGCATGCGCGCGCCGCGCCGCGCGCTGCGCTCGCCCAGGCGCGCGTTGGCGAGCACGATCGGCACGCCACTCACTCGTGCCGCGAAGAGCAGATTGGGCCAGACCTCGGTTTCCATCAGCACGCCGACGCGCGGCCGGTGGTGCGCGAGGAAGCGCTGCGTCGCGCCCGCGCTGTCCCACGGCAGCCAGAGCTGGCGATCGCCTTCGCGCAGCAGGGCGGCGCCGGCCTGCCGCCCGGTTGCGGTGCCGTGCGTGAGCAGCAGGCGCATTGACGGCTCGATGCCGCGCAACGCGTCGACGAGCGACGCCGCCGCGCGCGTCTCGCCGAGCGAGACCGCATGCACCCAGACCCAGCCCTGCGTGGGGGGCCCGTCGTAGCGCCCGAAGCGCTCGCCGATCGCCGTGCCGTAGAGCGGCTCGCGCCGGGCGCGCCAGTGCAGGCGCAGCCAGACGAGGGGCACGAGCAGCGCAGTCAGCCACGCATAGCACCAGCGCACCATCAGGCGGCCCGGCCTTCATCTCGCGCCGCCCACACCTGCTGCCAGGCGGCCCAGACCTCCGCGGCCGACGGCACATGATCACCGCCGACCGGCACCTGGTGCGCGCTGCCGACCGGCCCGGCACGCCAGACGCGCGGCTGGCTGAAGATCTGGACGTGGCACAGGTCGAGCGCCACCGCGAGATGGCTCAGCCCGGAGTCGACGCCGATGACGCCGCCGCACGCGGCCATGCGCCGCGCGAGCGCGTCGAGCGGCAGCGGCGCGAGGATCTCGACACCGGCACCAGTGCCGATCCCTGCGGCGATCCGCTGCACGCGCTGCGCCTCGATCGCGCCCGCTTGAGGCAAGACGACGCGAAAGCCTGCCGCGACGAGACGCTGGCCGATGTCGGCCCAGGCCGGCTCCGGCCACTCGTTGTCGCTGCGCGTCGTGCCATGCGCGAGCATGACGTCGCGCGATGCGGTGGCCGGCACCGGGAAGCGCCAATCGACGCGCGGCGCCTGCGCAGGTTCTCGAACTCCGTCACTGGCGCCATCACCCGCATCGATCTCGTAGCCGAGCGCGCGCGCCGCGAGCAGCCGCGCCCGTCGCACGGCGTGCACGCGCCGCTCCATCGCGAGCGGCCGGTCGACCATGTAGCGCACCGGCCATTCGTAGCCGCACAGTTCGCTCGCGTTGGCGTAGGTGTAGCGATGGCCGCCGCGTGCAAGGCGGGCGCTGCGCGCGACGAGCGCCGACTTGACGAGGCCCTGGCAATCGATCACCGCGTCATAGGGTTCGCGTCGCAATTGCGCGAGGAAGGCGGCGCGCTCGCGTCGCGTGTCGGCGGCGAACGGCCGATGGCGCCAGCGGCGCCCGGCATAGCGCACGACGCGCTCGATGCCGAGCACTTCGCCGAGCAAGGGCGCGAAAGCCTCCTCGACGACCCAGTCGACGACGACCGGGTCGACGTGCGTGAGCAGATCGTGCACGACCGGCAGCGTCTGGACGACGTCGCCGAGCGAGGAGAGCTTGACGATCAGGACGCGCAAGGTGGCGTCACCCGCCGCAAGCCCGGTTCAGTGCGCCGCGGCGGCGAATTGCGCATCGGGCTTCACGGCGCGCAGCGCGGCCATGAAGTCATGCTCGATCCGGTGCAGCGCCTCCGGCGTGTGGCCTTCGAAGCGCAGCACGAGCACCGGCGTCGTGTTCGACGCCCGCACGAGGCCGAAGCCGTCGTCGTACTCGGCGCGCACGCCGTCGATCGTGATCAGTTCGCGGGCGCCGGGGAACTTCGCGTTCGCCTGGAGCTTCTCGATCACGCGCCGCGGCTCGCCTTCGGCGCAGGGGACGTTCAGTTCGGGCGTCGAGAAGCTCGTCGGCAAGGCGTTCAGCACGGCGCTCGGGTCGGCGCTGCGCGTCAGGATCTCGAGCAGGCGGGCGGCGGTGTAGGTGCCGTCGTCGAAGCCGTACCAGCGCTCGGCGAAGAAGATGTGGCCGCTCATCTCGCCCGCGAGCGGTGCCCCCGTCTCGCGCAGCTTGGCCTTGATGAGCGAGTGACCCGTCATCCACATCAGCGGCACGCCGCCGGCGGCGCGGATGTCGGGCGCGAGGCGCTGTGTGCACTTGACGTCGAAGATGATCGACGCGCCCGCGTTGCGCGACAGGACGTCGCGCGCGAAGAGCATCAGCTGGCGGTCCGGGTAGATGATGTCGCCGCCTTTCGTGACGACGCCGAGACGGTCGCCGTCGCCGTCGAACGCGAGGCCGAGTTCGGCGTCACCGCCCTTGACGGTGGCGATCAGGTCGGCGAGGTTCTCGGGCTTGGACGGGTCGGGATGGTGGTTCGGGAATTCGCCGTCGACCTCCGAGTACAACTCGGTGACGCTGCAGCCGAGGGCGCGCAGGATGGCGGGCGCCGAGGCACCCGCGATGCCGTTGCCGCAATCGACGACGATGTGGATCGGCCGCGCGATCCTGCAGTCGCCGACGATGCGCGCGCGGTACTCGGCCAGCACGTCGAGCGTCTCGGCCCGCCCCTGGCCTTGGGCGTAGTCCTCGGCCTCGATGCGGCGGCGCAGGCCCTGGATCTCCTCGCCGTGGATCGCCTTGCCGGCGAGCACCATCTTGAAGCCGTTGTAGTCCTTCGGGTTGTGGCTGCCCGTGACCTGGATGCCGCTCGTGCAGCCGCGCCCGGCGCGCGTCGCGGCGACGTAGTAGAGCATCGGCGTCGTCGCCGGGCCGATGTCGATGACGTCGACGCCCGTCGAGAGCAGGCCGCGCGTCAGCGCCGCGACGAGAGCCGGGCCCGACACGCGCCCGTCGCGGCCGACGGCGACGGCCTTCTCGCCGAGGCGGACGGCCTCGGTGCCGAAGGCGCGCCCCAGGTGTTCGGCAAGCGCCTCCGTCAGCGTCGTGCCGACGACGCCCCGGATGTCGTAGGCCTTGAAGACCGATGCATTCACGTCCACGTCGCGCCCCCTTCTCGATTTGATGGGCGATTGTAGGGATGCGTCATCGCGCGTCGCCCCGTCCGACGCGGCCCCCTTCGCGCCCCTGCGCAGGCGGCGTGGTTGCACGCGTCGAACCACATGTCCGAAAACGGCGAGTATTCGCCGCCCGGCTGCCCATAATCGACGCCATGGACAGCTCGCTGCAACGCACCCGTGACGACGACGCCGCGTACCGCGCCCTGCTCGCACGCGACGCCCGGCTCGATGGCCATCTGTTCGTCGGCGTCACGTCGACCGGCGTCTATTGCCGCCCGATCTGCCGCGTGCGCACGCCGCGGCGCGAGAACTGCCGCTTCTTCGACACCCCCGCCCAGGCCGAGGCGGCGGCGTTCCGCCCCTGCCTCAAATGCCGGCCGGAGATCGCCCCCGGGAGCGGACTCGCCTGGTCGGTGATGGATGCGTCGCGCACGCTCGCGCGCCAGGCGACGCAATGGCTCGACGCCCACGCGGGCGATGGCGATGGAGCCGATGGCGACGCCACCGTCGGTGTCGCCGCCCTCGCGCGCCGCCTCGGCGTGAGCGACCGCCATCTGCGCCGCATCTTCGCCGCCGAACACGGCGTGACGCCGCTGCAGTACCTGCAGACGCGGCGCCTGCTGCTCGCCAAGCAGTTGCTGACCGACTCGGACCTGCCCGTCTCGCAGGTTGCGTTCGCGAGCGGCTTTCGCAGCCTGCGCCGCTTCAATGCGGCGTTCGCCGGCAACTACCGGCTGAGCCCGACGCGCTTGCGGCGCGATGCGCCGGATGCGACGCCGACCGAGCGGGACGGCATCTGCGCAACGCTCGCCTATCGCGCGCCGTTCGACCGCGCCACGCTGCTGCGCTTCCTCGGCCAGCGCGCGATTGCCGGTGTCGAGCATGTCGATGCGCTGCGCGTGCGGCGCAGCGTGCGGGCCGGGTTGTGGGGCGCGCACGCGGGCTGGGTCGAGGTCGAGTTCATGCCGTCACGTCCGCAGGTGCGGCTGCGCTTCGCGCCGACGCTCGCGCGGCGTGCGGGCGGGCTGATCGCGGCCGTGCGGCGCTGGCTGGATCTGGACGCCGATCCGCTCGCGATCGACGCCGCACTCGCCGGCCTGCCGGGCGGCGCCGGGCTGCGCCTGCCGGGCGGCTTCGATGCGTTCGAGCTCAGCGTGCGCGCGATCCTCGGCCAGCAGGTGACGGTCGCCGCGGCGCGCACGCTCGCGCGGCGCCTCGTCGATCGCTTCGGCGAGCCGGTCGCAACGCCGTGGGCGGAAGTGCAACGTGCGTTCCCTGCGCCCGAGGCGCTCGCGGACGCGGTCGGCGGCGCGGAATCGATCGCCGCCGAACTCGGCGCGCTCGGCATCATCCGCAGCCGCGGCGCGGCGATCGTCGCCGTCGCGCACGCCTGGCCCGAGATCGCGCCTCTCGCCCGGCCGCACGCGGCGCCGGAGCCGCTGATCGCGCGGCTGCGCGCCATCCCCGGCGTCGGGCCGTGGACCGCGAGCTACGTCGCGATGCGCGCGCTCGGCTGGGTCGACGCCTTTCCGCCGGGCGACGTCGCCGTGCTGAACGCGCTCGGGCTGCCGCGCGGCGCACGCGCCGAGCGCGAAGCCGAACAACGATCGCAGGCATGGCGCCCGTGGCGCGCGTATGCCGTCCTCAAACTGTGGAACAGCCTGGAGCCGACACCATGAGCCTCAATCAACTCGCCGCCGCATGCACGGCGCAGCGTCACATCGAAACCCCGCTCGGCCCGATGCTGCTCGCGCGCACGGCCAAGGGCCTGGCCGGTGCCTGGTTCGTTGGCCAGAAGGACTACCCGGTCGCGATCGCGGCGCCCGAAGCGCCCGACGATCCGCTGCTGCGCAAGGCGGCGGCGCAGTTCGCCGACTACTTCGCGGGCCGGCGCACGCGCTTCGACATCCCGCTCGATCTGCACGGCACCGCGTTCCAGCGCGACGTGTGGCAGGCCCTGCTCGCAATCGGCTGCGGCGACACCTCGAGCTACGGTGCCGTCGCGCGCGCGGTCGGCCGGCCGAGCGCGGTGCGCGCCGTCGGCAGCGCCGTCGGGCGCAACCCGGTCGCCGTGATCGTGCCGTGCCACCGCGTGCTGGGCAGCGACGGCACGCTCACCGGCTATGCCGGCGGGCTGCATCGCAAGGTCGCGCTGCTCGAGATCGAAGGCTTGGCCCCGGTGCAGGCGTCCCTGCCCGGCACGCCGCCGCAATCGAAGTCGCTCGCCGCGACACGCTTCGCCGCCGCGCACGCATGAGGGCGCGCGACGGCGCGGAGCTCACGCTGCTCGGCGCCGTGTGGGGCGCGTCCTTCCTCTTCATGCGCATGGGCGCCGCCGAGTTCGGTGCCGTCGCCGTCGCGGCGCTGCGCGTCACGGGCGCCGCGCTGCTGCTGATGCCGCTGCTCGCGCTGCGCGGTCAGATGACGGCGCTGCGCCACCACTGGCGGCCGATCTTCGTCGTCGGCGTCATCAACTCGGCGCTGCCCTTCCTCGGCTTCGCGTACGCGCTGATGTCGATCACGGCGGGCCTGGCGGCGATCTTCAACTCGACGGCGCCGCTCTTCGGCGCGGTGGTTGCATGGATGTGGCTGAACGAGCGCCTGACGCGGCTGCGCATCACAGGCCTCGCGCTCGGCTTTGGCGGCGTCGTCGCGCTCGGGTGGAGCAACGTGAACGGTGCCGCGGGGTTCAAGGCCGGCGGTACGGGCTGGGCGGTCGTCGCCTGCATCAGCGCCTCGGCGCTCTACGGGCTGGCCGCGAACTACACCAGGAAGCGGCTCGTCGGCGTCCCGCCGCTGGCCGTCGCCGCGGGCAGCCAGCTCGCCGCGACGCTGTGCCTCGCGCTGCCGGCCGTGATCTGGTGGCCGCAGGCTGCGCCGTCGCCCCGGGCGTGGATCGCGATGGTGCTGCTTGCCTTCGTCTGCACCGGCTTCGCCTACCTGCTCTTCTTCCGCCTCATCGCCCATGCCGGCGCGGCGAACGCGATCGCCGTGACCTACCTCGTGCCGCTCTTCGCGATGCTGTGGGGCGGCTGGTTCCTCGGCGAGCAGGTGACGCCGACGATGATCGCGGGGGGCGCGATCATCCTGCTCGGCACCGCCCTCGCGACGGGCATCGTCAGGGCGCGGCAGCCCATGCTGTAGGCCGCCCCGACGTCGACGCGGCCGCGCCGAGCTACTTCGCCGTCGCGGGCGGCGTGAGGTCCGGCTTGCCGTCCTTCAGCGCGAGGCGCGGCCCCGGGTCGTAGGCCATGCGCACCACGTCCTGCTTGCCGTCGAGCCGATACGTCACGTCGTAGCCGATGCGCTTCTGGGTCTTGTCGGTCACCGTCTTGCAGCGCCTCTCGGTGCTGGTGACGGTGTCCTTCTCCTGCATGTTCTTCTGCACCTGGTTGCCGGCGTAGCCGCCCGCCGCAGCGCCGGCGACGGTCGCAACCGTCTTGCCGCGGCCGCCACCGATGGTGCTGCCGAGCAGGCCGCCGGCCACCCCGCCGACGACCGTGCCGGCAATGCGGTGCTCGTCCTTCACCGGCGCCTGCTTGCTGACCTGCACGTCCTGGCATTCCTCGCGCGGCGTGCTGACCGTCTGCATCGCCTCCTTGACCGCGACGACTTCGGCAAAGTCCGGCGCCTTCATCGTCCGGTAGCTCGTGACGCTTGCGGCAGCGACCGCGGCGACTGCAATGCCGCCGATCGCGATACCCTTGACCATCGACTTGTCCATGCAATCCCCTCGCCCGCACCGGGTCGGCGCGGCAGTGGATTCATGCTAGCCGGACCGGCCGAGGCCCGGTAACGCGATGTATCGAGCGCTGCGCCCCGTGCGCAGCGCACCGAAACGCCCGGAACCGGCCCCGCTCTCGCAGAAGGCCCGGTTCCGCGCGGGGCCTATTTCGGCGCCGGGAAGATCGTCTTCCAGTCGTTCTTCATGCTGATCAGCCCCCAGCCCATGGCCTGGTACTGGTTCAGCCCTTCGGCCAGGTGGCCGATCGACGAATCGCGGTCGTAGGCGTATTCGCGCGCCGCGTCGTCGTGATGCACGAGCATGCCCAGGCGCTTGCCGCTGCCTGCCGTCGTCCACTGCAGCATCTGGAAGTCGCCGTCGCTGTTGCCGAAGGCGGCGATCGGCCGCTTGCCGATGATCGCGGCGATGTTGATCGGCTTGCCCTGCTTGTCATCGTTCGAGTCGAGCTGCGGCAGCATCATCACCATCGGCTTGCCGTCCTTGACCTCGAAGGCGAGCTTCTGGCGCGTGCCGATGACCTGCTCGTTCGGGATGCCGTAGGTGTCCTGCGTGAAGCCGCGCATGAATTCGACCGACCCGCCGGAGACGATGAAGGTCTTGAAGCCGTTCGCGCGCATGTACTTCAGCACTTCCTGCATCGGCTGGTACGTCAGCTCGTTGTACGGGCGCTTGAACCGCGCGTCCTTCGACGCCAGGACCCACTGCCTGGAAAGCTCGGCGAACTCCTCCGTCGTCGTGCCACTCTGCGCGACCAGCAGCATTTCGAACAGGCCCTTCTCTCCGCTGGCCATCGCGCCCTTGATGTCGCCGGCGATGACGGACTTGTAGGGCTCCTTTTCTCTCCACTCGGGGTGTTGCGGGGCAAGCTGACGGATGCGGTCGAAGACGAAGCGCACCTGCGTGTACAGCGGGTACTCGAGCCACAGCGTGCCGTCGTTGTCGAAGGTCGCGATGCGGTCGCCCGGCGCGACGTAGTCCTTGCCGCCCTCGGTCGTGACGGCCTTGACGAATTCGACGATGCGCTGCTTGTTGGCGCCGTCGTTCCACGACGGCAGCGGGTCGGCACCCGAAGGTGCAGTGGCCATCGGCGCACACGCGGCGAGCGCGAGCGAAGCACCGACGGCGGCAAGCCAGCGGCGGCGGGTCAGGGGGAATCCAGTAGTTGTGGTGCTCATGGGTCTTGGTGTTGTGTTTGGGTGACGCGGGAACTTTGGTCGACGCAGCGCTGCAAGCGCCGAATCAGTTCTTGAATTGCATGTTGAAGCCCAGGAAGATCTGCCACTGCGGCCAGCCGGGGCCCTTGTCGGCGAAGGACCACTGTGGCTCGACGAACAGGTTGTAGACCACCTTGTCGCTGATGATCACATGACCGAAGCCGATGCCCAACGGCATGCCGTAGGTACTGTTCTCGAAGTTGTAGGCCCAGATCGGCGCGGCCCGCAGGTAGTTGCCACCGCCGAGTTGGTAGAACAAGAACGGCTGAAAGGTGCCCAGATTGACATCGGTCGGCCCCGAGCCGCCGACGCTGCCTTGCCACGACAGCAAGTAGCCGTACTGGAACTTCGGTGAACTGGCCTCGAACAGCACGTTCACCAGCCCCAACGTGTACTTGTCGCTGCCCAAGCCATCCTGGGTGGCGGTGGGCAGGGTTGTCTGCGGGCCGATGCCGAAGCTCACCGCCGGGTTGCCGACATCGATCAGGTAAGCGGCGAACAGGTTCAGGTCGCCCAGCCCGGTCTCCTTGCCGCCTGAAGGACCGACCGGGTAGGTGTTGACTGGCAACGATGCACGCATCAGCCAGTTCGACGGGCCCAGCTTGAAGGGCCGTGCGTAGCGCAGCCAGAACTGGTTGGCGTTGTCGTCGGTGTCGGTCAGTTTGCCGATGTAGTAGTCCTGCAGGTTGAAGGCGGTGAAATTGGCCAGCGGATTGTTGGCTTGCGCCGCTGCAGCACCTTGTGCGGCGGCGGGCAGGCAGGCCGAGACCACCGCCGCACCCGCGAGCAGATGAAGAAGCGCCCCGACTCTCACGTGGGCTCCTCCCAGGAACTGGTTGGTCTCATCTTCTACGGCGGGCGCCCGTCACGGCGCCCGCCTGGCAAGGCTCAATTGCCCGTCGGCAGTGGCAGGCTGAAGCCCTGGGACTTCAACTGTTCGCGCACGCTTTGCAGGCGCTGGAACTGCGTCAGCGTGATCGGCCCGGTGTAGACCTCGCTCTGCAGCTTGCGCGGCGGGTACTCGAGGTAGGTCTTGACCAGTTTGGTGACCTCAGCGTTGATCGTCACCAGGGTCCAGGTGCGCTCGGTGTAGTTGTTCATGAAGATGTCGTAGCGCTCCTGCGGGTCCTGCCACAAATCGAAGATCTGCGGCACCGTCGCGACGTACTTCTCCGCACCCTTCCAACCAAGGTTCGAATCGACCGCGAGGCCGCCTGTCGCCTGCCCATCGTCGCCACGCAGGTTGAACACCGCCTTGTAGTTGCCGACGCGCGCCGCACCGGGGCTCAGTTCGTTCTCGGTGAAGTAGAACCAGGCCTTGCGCGGGTTCTTGCCGCTGCCGAACAACACCGGCGAGATGTCGAAGCTGTCGAAGATGATCGGCTTGCCTTCGCGGTCGTTCTTCGGCAGCTGGACGCCGCCGAGCGCGGCGAAGGTCGCCATCAGATCGAGCCCGCCGACGATGTCGTGGTTCTTCGTGGCGGCCTTGATCTTGCCCGGCCAGATCGCGATCGCCGGCACGCGGTTGCCGCCTTCGCGCACCGTGCCCTTGGTGCCGCGGAACGGTGTGTAGCCGGCGTCAGGGTAGACGTCCTGCCAGGCGCCGTTGTCGGTCGTGTAGACGACGAGCGTGTTCTTGTCGAGGCCGAGCGCGCGCAGCTTGTCCATGATGCGGCCGATGCGGGTGTCGAGCTCGACCACCGAGTCGGCGTACTTGCTCTTGGAGAGCGACTTCAGCTCGAACTCCGGCGCCGGCATGTTCGGCTGGTGCACCTTCATGAAGTTGACGTTGATGAAGAAGGGCTTCGAAGGATCCTTGGCCGCGGTGTCGAGGAACTCGAGCGCCGCCTTCTCGACGTAGCCGTCGAAGAACGGAATGCCGACGACGCCGTCGGGATACGTCACGCCGTGCAGCGTGACGGATTTGCCCGGCTCGTTGACGTACTGGCCGTTGATCTTGAAGTCTTCCTTGGCCTTCTCGCCGGCCTTGCCCGACAGCGAGCCGATCGTCACCTTCTGGAACATCGCCCGCAGCTCCGGGTCCATGTCGGGGAACCAGGTCGGGTCGCCGTAGGTGTAGGCGTTCAGGTGGTACAGGCCGACGTACTTCATGACGTCGTAGCCCTGCGCGTTCGGCAGCGCGTAGTCGGCCTCGCCCAGATGCCACTTGCCGGTGAAGTAGGTCTGGTAGCCGCCTTGCTTGAGCACCGAAGCGAGCGTCCATTCGGCCGCCGGCAATCCGCCGCCCTGGCCCTGGAAGGCCACCGTCGTCATGCCGCTGCGGTTCGGGATGCGTCCGGTCTGCATCGCCGCGCGCCCAGGCGTGCAGCTCGGCTGCGCGTAGAACGAGAAGAAGGTCATGCCGTCGGCAGCCATCTTGTCGATGTTGGGCGTGGGCATGCCGCGGCCCTCGCCACCACCGTAGGGACCGAGGTCGCCGTAGCCGGTGTCGTCCGAGACGATGAACAGGATGTTGGGTTTGGATTGCGCCATGGCGATCCCCGGGGCCGCCAGCAGCAAGCCCAGGACACCCAGACACCACCCGCCAAGAAATCTTCCGATCGTTTTCAACTCGTCCTCCTTCTCATCATTGCCCGAGCGTGCCGGACGGCGCGCCCTTCAAGCATTTTAAGTTTCGAATCGCGGCCCACGCGAGGGCCGCATGCCGGCGCCACCCGCGGGCGCTCGTGGCCCGGCCTTCACCGCGACCGCCCCCGGCTGGCAGCGCTGCACTTCGCCGCCCTCACACCCCGCGCAACTCGCGGCGCAGGATCTTGCCGACGGTCGACTTCGGCAGCGCGTCGATGAAGCGCACGACCTTCGGCACCTTGTAGCCGGCCAGTTCCTTGCGGCAGAACCCGACCACCTGGGCCTCGGTGAGTTCCGCCTTCGGCGCCTTGACGACGAACAGCTGCACCGCCTCGCCGGTCTTCTCGTCGGGCACGCCGATGCAGGCGCACTCGGCCACGCCCGGGCAGGCGCTGGCCACCGCTTCGACGTCGTTCGGATAGACGTTGAAGCCGGAGACGAGGATCATGTCCTTCTTGCGATCGACGATCTTCAGGAAGCCGCGCGCGTCGAACTGGCCGATGTCGCCGGTGCGGAAGTAGCCGTCGGCGGTGAAGGCCGCCGCGTTGGCCTCGGGCTTCTCCCAGTAGCCGCGCATCACGTGCGGGCCCTTGATGCAGACCTCACCGGGCTCGCCGACCGCCACCTCCTTGTCGTCGTCGCCAAGCAGCTTGATGTCGCTCGACGGCATCGGCAGCCCGGTGGTGCTGGTGAACTCGGTCACCGCGGCCGGGTTGAGGCTGGCCACCGGGCTCGTCTCCGACAGGCCGTAGCCTTCGCGGATGAAGTGGCCGGTGATCGCCTTCCAGCGCGCCGAGACGGTCGGGATGATCGCCGCGCCGCCGCCGGCCGTCAGACGCATGCGCGACCAGTCGACCTCGGCCAGCTTCGGGTGCATCGTGAGCCCGGCGAACAGCGTGTTGACGGCGGTGAACACGGTCGGCCGCGCCTGCTTCAGCGTTTCGACGAAGCCGTCCATGTCGCGCGGGTTGGCCACCAGCCAGTTGTCGGCGCCGACGCTGAAGTAGCTGATGAAGTTCACCATCAGCGCGAAGATGTGATACAGCGGGATCGCGGTGACGATCACCTCCTCGCCCTCGCGCAGCGCCGACGGCATGAAGCCGGTGAACTGCGCGACGTTGGCCAGCAGGTTGCCGTGCGACAGCGCCGCGCCCTTGCTCAGGCCCGTCGTGCCGCCGGTGTACTGCAGGAACAGCAGGTCGTCGGGCCCGAGCTCGACCGGAGTGAACGGCAGCTTCGCGCCCTGCGCGAGCGCGTCTGCCATCGGCACCGTGCCCTTCAAGCGTTCGTCCACCGGCGGGCTCGGCAGCTTGCTGTCGACGCTCAGGCCAAGGCCGGCGGTGACGATCGTCGTGACCGGCGTCCTGGCGACGATCTCGGCCAGCGTGGCGGTCGAGCCGTTGAAGATCACGATCATCTTCGCGCCGGCGTCGTTGAGCTGGTGCTCCAGCTCGCGCGGCGTGTAGAGCGGATTGACGTTCACCTGCACCGCGCCGGCGCGGATGATGCCGAGCATCGCCACCGGGAAGGCCAGGATGTTGGGCGTCATCACCGCGACGCGGTCGCCCTTCTTCACGCCCTGCGCCTGCAGCCAGGCGGCGAAGTCGCGCGACAGGCGGTCGGTGTCGGCATAGCTCAGCGTCTGGCCGAACGAGCGCAGCGCGGGCTTGTCGGCGTAGCGCCGCATCGCGGCTTCCATCAGCGCGGTGACGCTGCGGTGCCGGGGTGGCGTGATCTCGGCCGGGATGCCGAATTCGCGGTAGGTGGCGAGCCAGGGGCGTTCTTGCATGATCAGTCTCCTTGTGGATGAGCGCCCGTCCGGGCGTGACGAGGCCGAAGCGGCGGCATCAAGGCGTCTCGCGCGGCGGCCGGGACAGCAGCAGGTAGACGCTGAAACCCAGCACCCAGGCCGGGAAGAGCAGCGCCAGCCAGCGCAGGTGCGACAGGCCGAACACGAGCAGCGCGGCGAGCGCGTAGGTAATGAAGACGAACGGCCGCGGCAGCGCGCCGCTGCGCAGGCCGAGCGTCGCGAGCGACAGCATGCACACGCCGGCGAAGCGCAGCGCATAGACGTTGTGCAGGTCGAAGGCGAGCCGGCTGGCGTAGGCGAACAGCCCGCCCGCGTCGCCACCCGCAGCGATGTCGCCGAACGCGCCGAGCAGCGCGCTCGTCGCCGCGCCGGCAGCGATCCCGGCGGCGAGGAACAGCAGCGCACTGCCGACGAACACGGTGCCGAGTAAGCGGTCCTCGGCCGCGCCGAGGTGCGTGCGCACGACGCCGACGAACCACAGGAAGGCGATCGCCGCGAAGCTCTGCAGGTGAACCGCCCAGTCGATCCGGTCGGCGTTGTGTTCGAGCCAGGGGCCGCGCTCGACGAGCGTGTCCGGAACCGCCAGCCGCAACAGCAGCACCGCGCCGCCATACAGCAGGCCGAACAGCACGCCGGCGATGGCGGCGGAGCGGGGCATCGGCGGCGCGGAGTGTGGGTGCGGATCGGGCATGTGTCATCGATGGTATTGCATGGCGGCGGCGATCACGAGCAGGGCCGACGAACAGGGCCGGTGGCTCGCGTTTGTCGGCCATGTCCTTTGCCTTCATCACGGTGAAGTCGATCGGGAATCAGGCGGCGAACGCGGGGGATCGCACGGCTTCGCGGACCTGCGCCTTGGGCCGCGCGTCCTCGCGGATCATGTCGGCGGCCTTCTCGCCGATCATGATCGTCGGCGCGTTGGTGTTGCCGCCCACGAGCGTCGGCATGATCGAGGCGTCGGCGACGCGCAGGCCTTCGATGCCGCGCACGCGCAGCCGCTCGTCGACGACGGCCAGCGGGTCGTCCGCCGGGCCCATCTTGCAGCTGCCGACCGGGTGGTACTGGGTGTCGGCGCGGTTGCGGATGTCGGCCTCGAGCCCGGAGCGGTCGTCGGCGCGCACTGTGTAGAGCATCTTGCCGTTGCGGTACCGCGCCAGCGCGCGGTCTTCGAGGATGGCCTGCATCTTCGCTGCGCCATCGAGCATCAACGGCATGTCGGCCGGGTCGCTGAAGAAGCGCGGGTCGATCACCGGCGCCTCTCGCGGGTCGCTGCTCGCGATGCCGACCGTGCCGCGGCTCTTCGGGCGCAGCAATGTCAGGTGGCAGCTCAGGCCGTGACCGAGATGCATCTTGCGCGCGTGGTCGTCGACGATCGCGACCACGAACACGAGCTGCAGATCGGGCACCGGCACCGCGGGTGACGAACGGAAGAACGCGCCCGCCTCGGCGAAGGGGCTCGTGACCGGGCCGGTCCGCTCGCGCCGCCACTCGAGGATGCCCTTGGTCATGCGCACCCCGCCGCGCGCCGAAACGCCGAAGGTCTCGGTGCGGCTCGAGGCCATGTAGGTCTGCACGTAGTCGATGTGGTCCTGCAGGTTCTGGCCGACGCCCGGCAGCGCGTGCGCGACCGTGATGCCGTGCTTGCGCAGCTCCTCGGCCGGGCCGATGCCCGACAGCATCAGCAGCTGCGGCGAGCCGAAGGCGCCGCCGGCGAGGACGACCTCGCGCCGCGCGCGCACCTCCGTCAGTTCGTTACCCTGGTAGTAGGCGACGCCGCGCGCGCGCCGGCCGTCGAGCAGGACGCGCGCCGACACCGCGTGCGTGATCACCTTCAGGTTCGGCCGCGACAGGTTCGGCGTCAGGTAGCCCTTGGCCGCGCTGCAGCGCTCGCCGTTCTTCTGCGTCACCTGGTAGCGAAAACTCCCGAACTGCTCGGCGCCGTTGTAGTCGGGCGTGCGCGGGATGCCGTGGTTCACCGCGGCCTGCACGAAGGCCTCGTCGAGCTCGCTCGGGCTGCGCAGCTCGGCGACGTTCAGCGGCCCACCGCTGCCGTGGTACGGATCGTTGCGGAAGTGCTCGTTGTTCTCGCTGCGCCTGAACAGCGGCAGCACCTCGTCGTAGGACCAGCCCGGGTTGCCGAGCGCGGCCCAGTGGTCGTAGTCGTGGCGGTGGCCGCGCACGTAGAGCATCGCGTTGATCGAGCTCGA
>JAMLIM010000042.1 GCA_023954175.1 Rhizobacter sp. | reverse complement strand
TACTACGACCGCGTGACCCGGGCGAGCGGCGGAGCCGCGGCGACGCAATCGATGTTCCGGCTCTTCATGGTGCCCGGCATGCAGCATTGCGAGGGCGGCAAGGCGCTCGACTACTTCGACGCCGTGACGCCGCTCGTGCGCTGGGTCGAAGACGGCGTCGCCCCCGACACCTTGCGTGCGAGCAATCGATACGAGACGGGCTTCGTCGGCCGCGAGCGCGATCTCTGCGCCTACCCCAAGGTGTCGGTCTACCGCGGGCGCGGCAGTTTCGACGACCCCGCGAGCTTCGAGTGCCGCGCGCCGTGAGCGCGGGCGCCCGCGGGGCGTGCCGGGCAAATGCCGGCTGTTCATCGCCTGGCGCGGCCGAGCCTCGGTTGTCGCGCCGGCCTCGGCGCGAAAGCCGCGCCAAATCGTGAAAGGCTACCGCCGCCGCTGACTGCCGCGGCGTGCAGGCCGTGCGGCCGAAGCGCCCCTGTGCGAACCTCCTGCGTTCGAGTCCGGCCCCGCGGTTCGTCACGCGCCCGGCCGACGACGAAGCCCGCACTCGCGCCCGATGAATACCGTCCCGCCCGCCTCGCCCACGCCACCCCCGTTCCCCGACGCCAGCGCGTCCGACCCGGCCTCGCTCGGCTGGATGGAAGGCTTTCCGCCACCGCCCGATCGCACGGTTGGCTTTGCGGATGGCGGCGCCTGGGCATTCCCGCGCACGCGCTGGTCGTTCTGCCACATGCGCGAGCTCTTCCCCACCGCCAACGTGTCGCGCGGCGATGCACAGGTCGCGCTGCTGCCGCGCGCCGAGCGGCGCGACCTCGACGGCGTCGCGTTCACGACGCTCGATGGCCGCGAGATGACCTGGGGCGAATCGCTCGCCGCCAATTACACCGACGGCATCGTCGTGCTGCATCGCGGCGTGACGGTGCAGGAGCGCTACTTCGGCGCGCTGCAGCCCGAGCTTGCGCACACCGCGATGTCGGTGACCAAATCCTTCGTCGGCACGCTCGCGTTGATGCTCGCCGACCGGCGAGCGCTCGACCCGCAAGCCGCCGTGACGCACTACCTGCCCGAGCTCGTCGGCACCGCCTACGACGGCGCGACGCTGCGCCAGTTGCTGGACATGACGATCGGCGTGCGCTACTCAGAGGTCTACGCCGACCCGCAGGCCGACATCTGGCACTACGCGCGCGCCGGCGGCCTGCTGCCGCGCGCGCCGGACTACCAGGGGCCGCCGACGCTCTACGCCTACCTCACGACGCTCGCGCGCGAGGGCACGCATGGCGAAGCCTTCGCGTACAAGACCGTCAACACCGAGGTGCTGGCCTGGGTCGTCAAGCGCGTGACGGGCCAGCGGCTGGCGACGCTCACCTCCGACCTGCTCTGGTCGCGCCTCGGCACCGAACACGATGCGCACTACGCGGTCGACAGCGTCGGCACCGAAGCCGGCGGCGGCGGCCTGAACACGACGCTGCGCGACCTCGCGCGCTTCGGCGAGGCGATGCGCCAGGACGGCTGGTTCAACGGCCAGCAGATCGTGCCGGAACGCGTCGTCGCCGACATCCGGCGCGGCGCCGACAAGGCCAGGTTCGCGCACGGCGGCTACACGACGCTGCCGGGCTGGTCCTACCGCAACATGTGGTGGGTCACGCACAACGCGCACGGCGCCTACACCGCGCGCGGCATCCACGGTCAGGTGATCTGGATCGACCCGAAGGCGGAGATGGTGATCGCGCGTTATGCGTCGCACCCGTTCGCGGCCAACGCGCCGCAGCTGGATACGACCTCGCTGCCCGCCTACGAGGCGCTCGGCAAGCACCTGCTTCGCAACGGCTGAGGCGTCGACGCGCTGCGCGTCGCCTGGGCCCGCCGTACAGGCAAGCGTAGGTTCAGAACAGCGGCGGCGGCCAAGCGCCCGGTGGCGGTGGCGCAGGCGTGTTGCCCGTCATGGCGTCGGCGCGGGTGATCCAGCCGCCACCCATCGCCTTGTAGATGTTGACCGACGACGCGAACACCGAGGCGCGGATCGAGACCAGATTGAGCTCGGCCGGGAACAGCGCCTGCTCGGCCTGCAGCACCGTCGAGTAGCCGACGTAGCCGCCGTCGTACTGCAGGCGCGCGAGCTCGTTGTACTGCTGCAGCGCGGCGACGAGCTTGATCTGCGCGGCGAGCTGCTGCTGCAGCTTCTGGTTCGCGACGAGCGCGTTGTCGACGTCGGCGAACGCATTGCGGATCGAGAGCTTGTAGTTCTCGAGCGCTGCCTGCTGCGTCGCCTCGGCCTGCGCAACCTGGCCGCTGACGGCGCCGAAGGTGAAGATCGGCCCGATCACCGAGCCGCCGTAGCTCCAGATGCGCGCCGGGCCGCTGAAGAGATTGGAGAGTTCGCTGCTCGCACCACCGAATGCGCCGGTGAGCGAGATCGACGGGAAGTAGAGCGCCTTGGCGGCGCCGATCTGCGCGGTGGCGGCGACCAGCTGCTGCTCGGCCTGCAGCAGATCGGGGCGCCGTTCGAGCAGTTGCGACGGCACGCCGGCCGGCACGACGGGCAGCTTCAGGTCGTCGACCGGCTTGCCGCGCGCGATCGGCCCCGGGTCGCGCCCGATCAGCACCGCGAGTGCGTTCTGGTTCTGCGCGATCTGCGATTCGATGAGCGGGATCTGCGCCGCCGCCGATTCGTACTGCGACTGCGCCTGTGCGACGTTCATCTGCGACACCTGGCCGTACTCGAACTGCAGGGTGAACAGATCGACCGACTCCTTGTAGGTGTGCAGCGTGCGCTGCGCGACCTCGAGCTGCGCGTCGAGCCCGCGCAGTTGCAGATAGCTGGTCGCAACCGTCGCGACGATCGAGAGCACGACGCCGCGGCGCACCTCGTCGGTCGCGAGCACATTGGCGAGCGCGGCCTCCGACTGGCGCTGGATGCGACCCCAGAGGTCGATTTCCCAGCTCGCCGACAGCGCCGCCTGGTAGGCCGTCGTCGGGTTCGGATAGTTCGGCAGGTTCTGCGCGAACGCGGGCTCGCGCGCGCGCTGGCGCGAGCCGTCGGCGCCGTAGCCCGCTTGCGGGAAGAACTGCGAACGCGTCTGCGTCAGGAAGGCCGACGCCTGCGCGACGTTCGCCGTGGCGATCGCGATGTTGCTGTTGTGCGCGAGCGCCTCGGTGATCAGACCGTCGAGCACCGGGTCGTCGAACTGCCGCCACCAGAGCGCATCGGCACTGCCTTCGGCCTTCTCGATCTCGGTCTGGAACGCGCTCGGCGCAGCGACCTCGGGCCGCTCGTAATTCGGCCCCACGACGCAGCCGGCGAGCGCGACGGCCGTTGTCAGCAGGAGCAGACGGCGGCGCATCTCAATCGCCCCGGTGCGCGTCGCGCACTGCACACGGAATGAGGCATCGATGCGCTTGCGGACGTTTGATGGGTTGCGCCGGTGTTCGTATGCCGGTGGGGGCGCGGAGCGCCGGGTGTCCCAGCGCCTTGGCGTCGCGCCAGGCGGTGCCCGCCTGGGGTTTCGGTGCTTTGGCATCGGGTCGGGCGGTACCCGCCGAGGGTTCCGGCGCTTTCGCGTCGCGCCAGGCGGTACCCGCCGAGGGCTCCGGCGCTTTCGCGTCGCGCCAGGCGGTACCCGCCGAGGGCTCATGGTTGCGCGGTCGGCGCTTCGCGCCGACTGCACTGCGGTTCTCGGCCAGGGGTCGCGTCGCAGAACTCGCTTCACTCACTTCGTTCGTTGCGCTCAAACAGTTGCGACGAGTCAGTCTACGAAGCGCGCTGCGCGCGCCGACCCCTGTCCTGCGATCCTCGTCGCTCCACAAATCGCCCCCGGCGGGCACCGCCTGCCGCGACGGTTCTTCTCTTGCGGGGTGCACCACAAGACGACCCGCAAAGGCGTGCTCGGGCAGGCCACGGCGCGCCTGCGCAGCGCCGAGCAGGTGAGCAGGGACACAAGCGGTCCGGGGACCGCTTGTGCCTGCGAACGGCCGGGCGTCCTCGCCCGGCGCGGCCTGCAAGGCCAGGGCTCGTGGCCGCGCGCGCAGCGCGCTTCGTGATCTGACCCGTCGCGATTGTCTGAACGGAGCGAACGCAGTGAGCGCAGTGAGTTGAGCGACGTGGCCGCGAGACCGAGCATCGCAGGGCAGTCGGCGCACCGCGCCGACCGCGGAGGTGAAGCGCCGTGGACTGCCCGGGCGCGCCTTTGCCGCTCAGGTCACTGCGAACGGCCTGTTCGACAAGCGACGACGACTTCCCGCAACGCCGCGGCGCAACACACAGCCGCGGACCACATGGCGCCACACCACAAAGAACCTCATCAAGCAGTGCCTGATCGTGCAGCATGCGACCGCGAAGTGCCTCATGCCGCGGCCCTGACTCGCGCGGTATTCCAGCCTGCGCGCTAGTCATCGCCTTCAACTCAAGCCCTTTCATCCGGCGCAGCCGCGGGTGCTTGCGTGAGGGCCGTCGGCTCGGGCGCGGTTGCACCTGAGGAGTCGGCCGGTGGCGTGGCCGGAGCCGGCGCGGCGGGAGCGCCACCGCCGCCTTTCTTGCGCTCGGCGAGCCGGTCGAAGAGGTAGAAGAAGAGCGGCACGTAGAGCATCGCAAGCGTCGTCTCGCCGATCATGCCGCCGATGATGCCGGTGCCGATCGAGTGGCGCGCGTTCGCGCCGGCGCCGAGCGCGATCGCGAGCGGCAGGCAGCCGACGGCGAACGCGAGCGAGGTCATGATGATCGGGCGCAGCCGCTGCTCGCCGGCGAGGCGGGTGGCGTCGAGGATGCTGTGGCCCTGCTTGCGGAAGTCGACCGCCGCCGACACGCGCAGCACCGCGTTCTTCGCGCCGAGGCCGATCAGCACGAGCAGGCCGATCTGGAAGTAGACGTCATTGTCGAGGCCGCGTGCGTAGTTGACGAGCAGCGCGCCGAGCACGCCGAACGGGATCGCCGTCATCACCGCGCCCGGCAGCGTCCAGCTTTCGTACTGTGCGGCGAGCACGAGGAAGACGATCAGCAGGCCGAACGCGAACGCGATCATCGACGTGCCGCCCGACTGCTTCTCGTCGAACGCGATGCCCGACCAGGCGGCGGTGTACTGCGGCGGCAGCGTCGCCGCGACTGCCTCCATCGCGGCGATGGCCTGCCCCGAGCTGTAGCCGCCGGCGGCGTTGCCGATGATCTTGGCCGCAGGGAAGCCGTTGAAGTGCGGCAGGATGTCGGGCCCCGAGCCCCACTCGGTGCTGACGACCGCCGCAAGCGGCACCATCTGGTTCTGGTTCGATCGCGTGTAGAGCCGCGTCAGATCCGACGGCTGCTCGCGAAAGCGCGCGTCGGACTGCAGGATGACCCACCAGACGCGGCTGAACTGGGTGAACTGGCTCACCGTGAGCGAGCCGAACTGGGCCTGGATCGCGCTGTAGACGTCCTGCACCGGCACGCCGAGCAGCGTCGCCTTGTCGCGATCGACCTCGGCCCGCAGCTGCTGCGCGCTGGCCGAGAACGTCGTGTTGAGCGCGGTGAGTTCGGGCCGCGCGCGCGCCTTCGCGAGGAAGGCCTGCGTCTGCGCCTCGAGCTCGACCGGCGAGCCGGCCGCCGTGTCCTGGATCCAGAACTCGAAGCCGCCGGTCGTGCCGATGCCGGGAATAGGCGGCGGCGCGATCGGCAGCACGACGCCCTCCTCGATCAGCTTGGCCTGGTCGAACAGATTGACGAGGATCACGCGCGCGTTCTGCGACTTCGCCGCCTCGATCGAGGCGTAGCGTTCGTCGAACGGCTTGAAGGTGACGAAGAAGGTCGCCGCGTTGTTCTTGAAGCCGCCGTCGATCAGGCTGTAGCCGGTGATCATGGTTCGCTTGTCGACGCCGGGGATTCCGGCAAGGATCGCGTCCACCTTCTCCGCCACGGCCTGCGTGCGCGACAGGCTCGCCGACTGCGGCATGATGATCGCGACCATCGCGTAGCCCTGGTCCTCCTGCGGCACGAAGCTCGTCGGCAGAATCGCGAACAGGTGCCAGATCGCGTAGAGGAACACGGCGAGCAGCGCGAAGGCGACGACCATGCGCTTGATGAACCACTCCACCGCATGGCCGAATCCGCGCGTCACGCGATCGACCTGGCGGTTGAACCAGGCGAACGGGCCGCGCGTCGGCGGCGGGTTGTGCCTGAGCAGCATCGCGCACAGTGCCGGCGTGAGCGTCAGCGCGATGAAGCCCGACACCGCGACCGAGATCACGATCGTGATCGCGAACTGCTTGTAGAGCTGCCCCGTCGTGCCGGGCAGGAAGGCGGCCGGCACGAACACCGAGGCCATCACGAGCACGACGGCGACGAGCGAGCTGCCGATCTCGCCCATCGAGCGGATCGTCGCCTCCTTCGGCGCCAGCTGGTGCTCGTGCATGTTGCGCTCGACGTTCTCGCAGACGACGATCGCGTCGTCGACCACCATGCCGATCGACAGGATCAGCCCGAACAACGTCAGCAGGTTGATCGAGAAGCCGAGTGCGAGCATGCCGGCGAAGGTCGCGACGAGCGAGATGATGATCGCGATCGAGCAGATCAGCGTCGTGCGCAGGCTCTGCAGGAACAGGTAGACGACGAGCACGACGAGCACGAGCGCCTCGGCGAGCGTCTTGAACACCTCCTCGATCGACAGGCGCACGAAGTCGTTGGTGTCGAGCGCGATCGCGTAGTCGATGCCGGCCGGAAAGCGCGCCTTCATCTCCTCGAGCGACTTCCTCACCGCGCTCGAGACGACGAGGCCGTTCGCGCCCGGCTGCTGGTAGACCGCGATGAAGGTGGCGGGCGCGTTGTCGAGCCGGCTGTCGACGATGTACTGGCGCAGGCCGACCTCGGCGCGCGCGACGTCGCCGACGCGCACGATCGCGCTGCCGTCCTGGCTCGCGCGCAGGATGATGTGCTCGTACTTGCGCGGGTCGATGAACGGGCCCTGGGTGACGACCGGGAAGCTCAGCTCGACCGGCGTCGCGTTCGGCTGCTGCCCGATCTGGCCGGCGCCGAAGAGCGCGTTCTGCTGGTTGACGGCGTTCGCGATGTCGCTCGTCGTGATGCCGAGCGACGCCATGCGGTCCGGGTTCATCCAGATGCGCATCGCCTGGTCCGGCACGCCCATGATCTGCGCCTGGCCTGCGCCCGGCACGCGCTTCAACGCATCGAGCACGTAGACGTTCGCGTAGTTGGCGACGTAGTCCGCCCCGTAGCGCGCGGCGTCGCCGGTGATCGCGACGAGCATCATGATCGTCGCCGACTTCTTCTGCACCGACACGCCCTGCTGCGTGACCGCGGACGGCAGCTGCGGCAGCGCCAGGTTGACGCGGTTTTGCACCTGCACCTGCGCGATGTCGGGGTCGGTGTCGAGCGAGAAGTACACCGTCAGCGTGAGCTGGCCGGTGGCGGAACTCGCGCTGCTCATGTAGAGCATGCCGTCGACGCCGTTGACCTGCGCCTCGATCGGCGAGGCGACGGAATCCGCAAGCGTCTTCGAATCGGCGCCCGGGTATGTTGCCTGCACCGTCACCTGCACCGGCGTGATCGCCGGGTACTGCTGCACCGGCAGCGCGGTCAGCGAGACGAGGCCGGCGAGCAGAATCAGCAGCGCGACGACGATCGCGAAGATCGGCCGCTCGATGAAGAAGCGCGAGAACACGGCGCGCCGGTCTCTAGCGGCTTGCAGCGCTCGCCGCCGCGACCGGTGCGTGCGCGGCGGATGCGGCGGCGGCGGACTTCGCCGCTTCGCGCGCCTTCACGACGACCTTCGCGCCCGGCGACAGGCGCTGCCCGCCGTCGACGACGAGCTGCTCGCCGGGCTGCAGCCCTTCGTTGATGAACCAGTTGTCCTGGTACCAGTCGCCGACCACGACCGGACGCTGCTCGGCCAGGCCCTGCTTGTCGACGAGCCAGACAAAATGGCCCTGGCCGCTTTGCTGCACCGCGCGCTGCGGCACCAGGATCGCGTCCGGCCGCACGCCGCCCTTGAGCCGCGCGCGCACGTACTGGTTCGGGCGCAACACGCCCTTCGGGTTGTCCACCGTGGCGCGGATCAGGAAAGTGCCGGTCTGCGGGTTGTACGACGGATCGGCGAACGTGATCCGCCCGGTGAACGGAAACACGCTGCCGTCCACCTGCTCGATCTCGACGATCATGCGGCGGTCCGCCGGCAGGCGCAGCCGGCCCGCCTTGATGTCGTTCTCGATGCGCTGGAATTCGTTCTCGGACAGGCTGAAGTTGACCCACATCGGCGAGAGCACCGAGACCGTCGTCAGCTGGCTGTTCTGCGGGCTGACATAGGTGCCGTCGGCAACCGCCGCATAGCTGCTGACGCCGTCCACCGGCGAGCTGATCACGGTGTAGGACAGATCGAGCTTCGCCGATTCGAGTTGCGCCTGGCTTTGCGCCACCGCCGCCGCCGACTGCTCGTACTGGCCTTGGGCGTCGTCGAGGTCCTTCTGCGACAGCGCGTTCTTCTGCGCCAGCGGTTTGGTGCGGTTCAGGTTCGCCGTCGCGACCTGCAGCGCGGCCTGGTTGCGCTGCAGCGCCGCCGCCGCGGCATCGACCTGCACCTGAAACGGCTTCGGGTCCATCCGGAACAGCACCTG
Source organism: Rhizobacter sp. (assembly GCA_023954175.1). Taxonomy (GTDB): domain Bacteria; phylum Pseudomonadota; class Gammaproteobacteria; order Burkholderiales; family Burkholderiaceae_C; genus CAIKUF01. Next base: position 23,423 of record JAMLIM010000042.1, on the reverse strand, counting down.
GCCCTTCTTGACGAACGCGCCTTCGGTGTAGACACGCTGGTCGAGAAAGCCCGAGACGCGCGCCTGGATGTTCACCGCCTGCGAACTCTGCGTCTGCGCCACGTAGACGCCCGACACCGGCACGTCGCGCGGCTCGACCGTCAGCGTCGTCACGTCGAGCGGCGCCGGCGGTGGCTTCTCCGGCGGCTTGCCGCAGGCCGACAAGGCCGCCACGGCGACGGCGCAGACGAGCAGCAGGCCGCGCGTGCGCCAGACGACGGCGCGCGGGCAGTTGCGGATCCTGGGATGCATGGGATGACGGCGCAGACGTGTTGCCCTGAAGCCGAGGCAGCATAGCAACATGGTCCGCGCGGGCAAGGCGGCAATACCCATGGGTGTCGCGGCGTGCCCGCGACAGGGATCGATAGACTCGGCCCCATGAAGGAGCCGCGCTACGCCTGGGTCGTCGTCTGGGCCACCTTCGTCTGCCTCGCGGTGATCTTCGGCGTGGCGTATTCGTTCGCCGCCTTCTTCGCATCCTTTGCCGCCGAGTTCGATGCCCAGCGCGCCGACGTCGCGTTCGTCTTCGGCCTGTCGGGGTTGCTCTACTTCCTGCTGGGTGCCGGCGGCGGCATGCTCGCGGACCGCTTCGGCCCGCGCGCGGCCGCGATCGCCGGCATGCTGTGCATTGCGCTCGGGCTCGCCGGCAGCAGCCTCGCCGGTTCGCTGACGCTGATCTACGCCACCTACGGCGTCGGCATCGGCGTTGGCATCGCGCTCGTCTACACGCCCGCGATCGCCTGCGTGCAACCCTGGTTCAGGCAGCGGCGCGGCCTGGCCGCGGGCATCGCGAGTGCCGGCATCGGCGCCGGCACGGTCGCCGTGCCGCTGCTGGCGACGGCCGCGATCGCCGCGCTCGACTGGCGCATCGCGCTGCGCGTGCTCGCGATCGGCGTGCTCATCGTCGGCCTCGGCGCCGCGTGGTTGCTCAAGCCTGCGCCCGCCGCGCAGGTCGCGGCGGGCGGCCGACCGACGGGCGAGAGCCTGGGCCAGGCGCTGCGCGACCGGCGCTTCTGGTGGCTGTATGCCGCCGTCGTGCTGGGCGCGCCGGGCATGTTCATCCCGTTCGCGCATGTCTCGGCGGCGGCGCGCGACCTCGGCATCGACAGCGCGCGCGCCGTCGGCCTCGTCGGTCTGGTCGGCATCGGCAGCCTCATCGGGCGCTTCGCGATCGGTGCCCTCGCCGACCGCATCGGCCGCCTGCTGACGCTCACGCTCGCGCTCGCGTCGATGGGGCTTTCCTTCCTGATGTGGTGGGCCGCAGGCGGCTACCCGGCGCTCGCCGTGTTCGCGCTCTGGTTCGGCCTCAGCTACGGCGGCATCGTCTCGCTGTTGCCGGCGATCTGCATGGACCTCTTCGGTGCGCGCGCGGTGGCGAGCATCCTCGGCACGCTCTACACCGGCGCCGCCGCCGGCAACCTGCTCGGCCCGGTGGTCGCGGGCGCGGTGTTCGATCGCAGCGGCAGCTATGCACTCGTGATGTGGGGCAGCCTCGCGCTGTCGGGGCTCGCCGCGCTGGCGTCGGCGAGACTGCTGGGCATGCGCGGCAACGCGTACTGAGTGCCCCCAAGGCCGCCGCCTTGCGGCGTCCGCCCCCCAAGGCGGAACCGGGAAACTCGGGGCGGCCCGGCGTTTCCTTGAAGACGCTCGCGGTCGGGATACTCAGGCGGCGACCGTCTGCCGCACCGCGTGCTCCCAGGCCTGCATCAGCCCGGTGGCGCGGTCGCGTGAAAGGGTCGGCTCGAAGCGCCGCTCGACCTGCCACTGCGCGCTGAGCTCGTCCAGGTTGCGATACACGCCGCAGGCGAGGCCGGCAAGGTAGGCCGCGCCGAGCGCCGTCGTCTCGATCACGCGCGGCCGCACGACCGGGATGCCGAGCAGATCGGCCTGGAACTGCATCAGCATGTCGTTGACGCAGGCGCCGCCGTCGACGCGAAGCTCGGACACCGGCGCCGCACCGGCGGCGACGGCGTCGCGGTTCATCGCCGCCAGCAGGGCCGCGCTCTGGTACGCGATGCTCTCGAGCGCGGCGCGCGCGATGTGCGCAACGCTGCTGCCGCGCGTGAGGCCGACGATCGCGCCGCGCGCATTCGGGCTCCAGTACGGCGCGCCGAGGCCAGTGAAGGCCGGCACGAACATCACGCCGCCGGCGTCCGGCACGCTCTCGGCGAGCGATTGCACTTCGCTGCTCGACGCGATCGCCCGCAAGCCGTCGCGCAACCACTGCACGACGGCGCCGCCGCTGAAGACGCCGCCTTCGAGCGCGTACTCGGGCCCGGGCGATGCGGCCGTCTGTGCTGCCGCAGTGGTGATCAGCCCGTTGCCGCTGACGAGGAAACGCTCGCCGGTGTGCATCAGCAGGAAGCAGCCGGTGCCGTAGGTGTTCTTGGCCAGGCCGGCGCGGAAGCACGCCTGGCCGAAGAGCGCGCTCTGCTGGTCGCCGGCGACGCCGGCGATCGGCAGGCTGGCGCCGAGCAGATCGGCATTCGTTTCGCCGAACACGTGGCTGGACGGGCACACCTCGGGCAGCAGCTCGCGCGGGATGTCGAGCAGCCGCAGCAGCGCATTGTCCCAGTCGTTGTCGCGCACGTTGAAGAGCATCGTGCGCGATGCGTTGCTGACGTCTGTGGCATGGATGCGCCCGCCGCTCAACTGCCACATCAGCCAGCTGTCGATCGTGCCGAAGGCGAGCTCGCCGCGCGCTGCCGCGGTGCGCGCGCCGGGCACGGTGTCGAGCATCCACTTCAGCTTGGTGCCCGAGAAGTAGGCGTCGATCACGAGCCCGGTCTTCTCGCGGATCAGCTCGGCGTGGCCCTGCGCGCGCAGCGCCGCACAGATCGGCTCGGTGCGCCGGTCCTGCCAGACGATCGCGTTGCAGATCGGCGCACCACTCGCGCGATTCCACACGACCGTCGTCTCGCGCTGGTTGGTGATGCCGATCGCGCGGATGTCGCCCGCCTTCAACCCGCCGTTGGCGAGCGCCTCGCGCGCCGTCGCCAGCTGCGACGCCCAGATCTCCATCGCGTCGTGCTCGACCCAGCCCGGCTGCGGGAAGATCTGCGTGAACTCGCGCTGCGCCTTGGCGACGATGCGGCTCTGCGCGTCGAACACGATGCTGCGTGAGCTCGAAGTGCCCTGGTCGAGAGCGAGAAGGTAGGTCATGGTGCGGGCTCCTCGGCGACGACGCATTGCACCCCGGCTTCGGCGAGCAAGTGGGGAAAGGGCTCGGGCGGCTGGGCGTCGGTGTAGAGCCGGTCCAGATTGTCCAGGCGCGCCAGCTCGACCATCGCCGGGCGGTTGAACTTGCTGTGATCGGCGGCGAGCCAGATTTCCCTTGCGTGTTCGAAGATCGCGCGCGCCACTTTCACCTCGCGGTAGTCGAAATCTCGCAGCGTACCGTCGGCTTCGATACCCGAAATGCCGACGAGTGCGATGTCGACCTTGAACTGCTGGATGAAGTCGACCGTCGCCTCACCCATGATCGCGCGGTCGCGTGCGCGCACGACACCGCCCGCGACGATGAGTTCGCAGTCCGGGTGGTCGGACAGGATGGCTGCCACGTTGAGGTTGTTGGTGATCACGCGCAGACCGCGATGATGAATGAGTTCGCGCGCGATCGCCTCGGCGGTGGTGCCGATGTTGATGATCAGCGAACAGCCGTGCGGCACGTCGCTCGCCACACGCGATGCAATGCGCAGCTTGGCCGCTTCGTTGAGCCGCTGCCGCTGACGATAGGCCAGGTTCTCGGTGGTCGAACCCGGGACGCGCACGCCGCCGTGAAAGCGCGCCAGCACGCCTGCCTCCGCAAGCAACCGCACGTCGCGTCGCACCGTTTGCAGCGTGACGCCGAAGTGCTCCGCCAGCGCCTCGACCGTGACGCTGCCAAGGCGACGCACTTCCTCGATCAAACGAAGCTGTCGTGGCTGGAGCTGCATCGTTGTCGACTCTATGCGAACAAACACGAACTGCTGCTAGGGATAATACGAAGAGAAAACGAACAGAAAACGAACATACTCGATGCCATGCGAAATGTCCCCGCAGCCGATTCTTCGTTCGACGTGCTCGTCGTCGGCGGCGGCATCAATGGCACCGGCATTGCGCGGGACCTCGCCGGGCGCGGCCTGTCGGTGTTGCTGTGCGAGAAGGACGACCTTGCGGCGCACACCTCTTCGTCGTCGACCAAGCTGATCCACGGCGGGCTGCGCTACCTCGAGTACTACGAGTTCTCGCTCGTGAAGAAGGCGCTCGCCGAGCGCGAGGTGCTGCTCCGGAGCGCGCCGCACATCATGTGGCCGCTGCGCTTCGTGATGCCGCACGACCCCGGCATGCGGCCGGTGTGGATGGTGCGCGCGGGCCTGTTCCTCTACGACCACCTCGCGCGGCGCGAGGTGCTGCCCGGTTCGCGCACGGTGGACCTGCGCCGCCACGTCGCCGGCACGCCGCTCAAGCGTGGCTTCAGCAAGGGCTTCGTCTACTCCGACGGCTGGGTCGACGATGCGCGCCTCGTCGTGCTGTGCGCACTCGACGCCGAGGAGCGCGGCGCCACGGTGCTCACCGGCTGGGCCTGCGTCGATGCGCAGCGCAGCGCGAAGACCTGGCGCGTGCGCCTGCAAAGCGCGCGCGGCGAGACGCGCGAGGTCACGGCGCGTGCCCTCGTCAACGCCGCCGGGCCGTGGGCCGCGCAATTTCTTGTCGAATGCGCCCATGCGCCGCGCGACAAGGCGCTGCGCCTCGTCAAGGGCAGCCACATCGTGGTCAAGAAGCTGTTCGACCACGACCACGCCTACATCTTCCAGAACCCCGACAAGCGCATCATCTTCGCGATCCCCTATGAGAGCGACTTCACGCTCATCGGCACGACCGATGTCGAGCACCACGGCGCGATCGACGCGGCGCGCATCGACGCGGCCGAGATCGCCTATCTGTGCGAGCAGGCCAGCCGCTACTTCGAGAACCCGGTGCGGCCGGCGGACGTGGTCTGGAGCTATTCGGGGGTGCGCCCGCTGCTCGACGACGAATCGGGCGACCCTTCCGCCGTGACTCGCGACTACGCGCTCGAGCTCGATGCCAGCGCGACCGCCGCGCCGCTGCTGTCGGTCTGGGGCGGCAAGATCACGACCTTTCGCAAGCTCGGCGAAGAAGCAGCCGACCTGCTGGCGGCGCCGCTCGGCGCCCCGCGCGGCACGTGGACACGCCGCGCCCATCTGCCCGGCGGCGACCTGAGCGCCTGGATCGGGCCCGCGCAGCGCCCCGACACCGATTTCACGCGCTTCGTCCAGGCTCTTGCGCAGCGCTACCCCGCACTGCCGGTGACGTTGTGCTGGCGCCTGGCGCGCTGCTACGGATCGCGCGTCGAGCTCCTGCTCGACCAGGGCCAGCTCGGGGCCGAGGTCGCGCCCGGCCTGCACGAGGCCGAATTGAACTATCTGCACGCGCATGAATGGGCGCGCAGCGCCGAGGACGTGCTGTGGCGCCGCACCAAGCTCGGCCTGCACATGAGTGAAGCCGAACGCGAAGCCGTAGCCGACTGGTGCCGCGCGCACTGGGGCGAGAATTCCAGCGCAAGCGCTCACAGCCCGAGCGCCGCGGAGGAAAAGACATGCAGCTGACGCTCGAGCGCATCGAACAGCGTGCCGGCGCGCAGGCTTATCTCTACCCGCTCGATCTGACGCTCGTGCCGCGCGCGGTGACGGTATTGCTCGGCGCGACGCAGGCCGGCAAGACGACGCTGATGCGCGTGATGGCCGGGCTCGACGCGCCCGCGGCGGGCCGCGTGCTCGCCGATGGCCAGGACGTGACCGGCGTGCCGGTGCGCGCGCGCAACGTGGCGATGGTCTATCAGCAATTCATCAACTACCCGTCGATGACGGTCTACGACAACATCGCCTCACCGCTGAAGCTGCGCAAGGAGCAAGGGATCGAGACACGCGTCAACGAGCTCGCCGCCAAGCTGCACATCGAACCCTTCCTGAAGCGACTGCCGGCGGAGCTGTCGGGCGGGCAGCAGCAGCGCGTCGCCCTGGCGCGGGCGCTGGCCAAGCAAGCGCCGCTGATGCTGCTCGACGAACCGCTCGTGAACCTGGACTACAAGCTGCGCGAGGAACTGCGCGACGAGTTGACACAGCTGTTCGCGAACGGCGAGTCGACCGTCGTCTATGCGACGACGGAACCGACCGAGGCCCTGCTGCTCGGCGGCCATACCGCGGTGATGGATGCGGGCGAGCTGCTGCAGTACGGCCCGACGGCCGACGTGTTCCATCGCCCCAAGTCGATCCGCGTCGCGCGCGCGTTCAGCGACCCTCCGATGAACCTGATCGCCGGCAATGCAGGCTCGCACGGCGTCATGCTGACCTCGGGCGTGACGCTGCCGCTGAAGTTCCCCGGTGTGAAGAGTGCGGCGCTGACGGTCGGCGTGCGCGCAAGCGCACTGCGCGTGACGGCCCGCGACGGCGACGCCGTACTCGTCGGCCGCGTCGAGCTGGCCGAGATCTCGGGTTCGGACACCTTCGTTCACGCCGACACGGATATCGGTGAAGTGGTGGCGCAGTTGCCCGGCGTGCACCAGTTCAGGCTCGGCGCGACGATCAAGCTCTACCTGAGCCCGTCGCAGGTCTACGTCTTCGACGCCGCGGGCGACCTGCTCGTCGCGCCCTCCACCGGAGCGGCCTAGGATGAAACTGCCCCCTGCTCACTTTCTTCGCGGCCCCCAAGGGGCGCCAGTGCCCTTCGGGCGGCCGGGCGGGCACTGACATGGCGCGCATCGAACTCGACCTGGCGCACGCCTACCGGCCCAACCCGCAGCGCGACGAGGACTACGCGCTGCTGCCGCTGAAGATGTGCTTCGAGGACGGCGGCGCCTACGCGCTGCTCGGCCCCTCGGGCTGCGGCAAGACGACGATGCTCAACATCATCTCCGGCCTCGTCACGCCGTCGCAGGGCACGGTGACGTTCGACGGCCGCGACGTGAAGGCGCTCACGCCGCAGCAGCGCAACATCGCGCAGGTGTTCCAGTTCCCGGTCATCTACGACACGATGACGGTCGCCGAGAACCTCGCTTTCCCGCTGAAGAACCGCGGCGTCGCACGCGAGCAGATCAAGCAGCGCGTCGGCCAGATCGCCGAGATGCTGGAGTTGAGCGCACAGCTCGATCAGCGCGCCGCCGGCCTCGCGGCCGACGCCAAGCAGAAGATCTCGCTCGGTCGCGGGCTGGTGCGCGAAGATGTCAGCGCGGTGCTGTTCGACGAGCCGCTGACGGTGATCGACCCGCACTTGAAATGGCAGCTGCGGCGCAAGTTGAAGCAGATCCACCATGAGCTCAAGCTCACGCTCGTCTACGTCACGCACGACCAGGTCGAAGCGCTGACGTTCGCCGACCAGGTGATGGTGATGACGCGCGGCCGCGCGGTGCAGGTCGGCCCCGCGAACGAGCTGTTCGAGCGCCCGCGCCACACCTTTGTCGGCCATTTCATCGGCTCGCCCGGCATGAACTTCCTGCCCGCGCGTTGGGGCAGCGATGGCGTCGAAGTCATGGGCCACAAGCTGTACACGCGGTCCGACCCCGCCGCGCTCGCTGCGGCGGGCGAATTCACGCTGGGCGTGCGGCCGGAATACGTCGAACTCGCCGCCGCCGACGACCCGACCGCGCTGCCGGTCGTCGTGGAGCAGCGTCAGGATGTCGGCACCTACTGGTTGCTGACGGCGCGCTGCGGCGACCACACGCTGCGCGCCCGCCTCGATCCCGATCACGACGTACCCTCCGTCGGCGCCCACGTGTGGCTCAAGGTTACCGGCGCGCACACCTGCTACTACGGGCGCGACGAGACGCTGATCGCGAGCGCAGACCTCGCCACGGAGACTTCCGCATGAAGCCGGTGAACCAGCGCGCCTGGTTGCTCATCCTGCCCGTCGTGCTGTGCGTGGCGTTCTCCGCCATCCTGCCGCTGATGACGGTCGTGAACTACTCGGTGCAGGACATCATCTCGCCCGAGCGGCGCGTGTTCGTCGGCACCGAGTGGTTCAAGGCGGTGATGCGCGACGACGAATTGCTCGAGGCGCTGGTGCGCCAGATCGGCTTCTCGGTTTCGGTGCTGCTGGTGCAGATTCCGCTCGGCATCGCACTCGCGCTGTCGATGCCGGCCAAGGGCTGGCGGGCGTCGGCGGTGCTCGTCGTCGTCGCCCTCTCGCTGCTGATCCCGTGGAACGTGGTCGGCACGATCTGGCAGATCTACGGCCGCACCGACATCGGTCTGTTCGGCGCGACGCTCGCCGCGCTCGGTATCGATTACAGCTACACCGGCAGCGCAACGGACGCCTGGCTCACCGTTCTGCTGATGGACGTCTGGCACTGGACGCCGCTCGTCGCGCTGCTGTGCTACGCCGGGCTGCGCGCGATCCCCGACGCCTACTACCAGGCGGCGAGCATCGACGGCGCATCGAAGTTCGCGGTGTTCCGCTACATCCAGTTGCCCAAGCTGCGTGGCGTGCTGATGATTGCCGTGCTGCTGCGCTTCATGGACAGCTTCATGATCTACACCGAGCCCTTCGTGCTGACCGGCGGCGGTCCCGGCAATGCGACGACCTTCCTGTCGCAGTACCTGACGCAAAAGGCGGTCGGCCAGTTCGACCTCGGTCCAGCGGCGGCGTTCTCGCTGATCTACTTCCTGATCATCCTGCTGCTGTGCTTCATCCTCTACAACTGGATGCAGCGCGTCGGCACCGCAGACAAGGAGCACCGCGATGCATGAGCGACGCTTCAGGAAGCGGACGATCTTCCTCTTCCTCTACCTCGTGTTCGCCATCCTGCCGGTGTACTGGATGGTCAACATGTCGTTCAAGACGAACGAGGAGATCCTTACCGTCTTCTCGTTCTGGCCGAACGCGTTCACCTGGGACAACTACAAGGTCATCTTCACCGACGTTTCCTGGTACTCGGGCTACATCAATTCGCTGATCTACGTCGCCATCAACATGGTGATCTCGCTCGCCGTCGCGCTGCCCGCCGCCTACGCTTTCTCTCGCTACAGCTTCATCGGCGACAAGCACGTGTTCTTCTGGCTGCTGACGAACCGCATGACGCCGCCGGCCGTGTTCCTATTGCCCTTCTTCCAGCTCTACACGACGCTCGGCCTGATGGACACGCACATCGCCGTCGCCCTCGCGCACCTGCTGTTCAACGTGCCGCTCGCGGTGTGGATTCTGGAAGGCTTCATGAGCGGCGTGCCGCGCGAGATCGACGAGACGGCCTACATCGACGGCTACTCGTTCCCGCGCTTCTTCCTCACGATCTACATCCCGCTGATCAAGGCGGGCGTCGGTGTCGCAGCGTTCTTCTGCTTCATGTTCAGCTGGGTCGAGCTGCTGATGGCACGCACGCTGACAAGCGTGAACGCCAAGCCGATCGTCGCGGTGATGACGCGCACCGTGTCGGCCTCGGGCATGGACTGGGGTGTGCTCGCCGCGGCAGGGGTGCTGACCATCGTGCCGGGTGCGATCGTGATCTGGTTCGTGCGCAACTACATCGCCAAGGGCTTCGCGATGGGGAGGGTGTGATGTTCGACTGGATGGCCTGGACCCTGCCGGTTGCGGTGTTCTTCACCTGCATCGCCCTGATGCTCATCGGCATGACGGTGTGGGAGATCAAGTCGCCAACGGTGCTGCGCAAGGGTTTCCTGCCGATTGCGACGACGCGCGGCGATCGCCTCTTCATCGGCTTGCTCGCCGCCGCCTATCTGAATCTCGGTTACGTCGCGGTGAGCGAAAAGATGATCGGCTGGTTCGGACTTTCGCAGGAGCCTTCGATCTGGATCAGCTTCGTCGCGTCGATGGCGTTGCTTGCGCTGGTCATGAAGAAGGGCTGAATCTCGAAGCGTGAATTCGGTGCCGGAGGCATGCTTCCCGGCCGGCGCCGAGGCAGAACCCAGGGAAGCTCAACCGAGGAGATTGAAATGAAATTGCGCTTGAATGCCGTGGCCTTTGCCGCCGCCGCTCTGGTCCTGGGCCAGAGCGCATGGGCCGGTGAGGCCGAAGCCAAGAAGTGGATCGACAGCGAGTTCCAGCCGTCCACGCTGAACAAGGACCAGCAGATGGCCGAGATGAAGTGGTTCATCGAGGCGGCGAAGAAGCTCAAGGCCAAGGGAGTGAACGAGATTTCGGTCGTCTCCGAGACGATCACGACGCACGAATACGAGAGCAAGACGCTTGCCAAGGCCTTCACCGAGATCACCGGCATCACGGTCAAGCACGACCTGATCCAGGAAGGCGACGTGGTCGAGAAACTGCAGACCTCGATGCAGTCGGGCAAATCAATCTACGACGGCTGGATCAGTGACTCCGATCTGATCGGAACGCACTACCGCTACGGCAAGATCATGAACCTGACCGACTACATGGCCGGCAAGGGCAAGGAGTACACCAACCCCGGGCTCGACCTGAAGGACTTCATCGGCACCAGCTTCACGACGGCGCCTGACGGCAAGCTCTACCAGCTGCCCGACCAGCAATTTGCCAACCTGTACTGGTTCCGCGCCGACCTGTTCGCGCGCCAGGACCTGAAAGACAAGTTCAAGGCCAAATACGGCTACGACCTGGGCGTGCCGCTGAACTGGAGCGCCTACGAGGACATCGCCGCCTTCTTCAGCGACGACGTGAAGACGCTCGACGGCAAGCCGATCTATGGCCACATGGACTACGGCAAGAAGGACCCGTCGCTCGGCTGGCGCTTCACCGACGCCTGGCTGTCGATGGCCGGCACGGCAGACATCGGCATCCCCAACGGCATGCCGGTCGACGAGTGGGGCATTCGCGTCGCCGCCGACAAGTGCACGCCGGTCGGCGCCTCGGTCTCGCGTGGCGGCGCCGTCAACTCGCCGGCCGCCGTCTACGCGCTGACCAAGTACGTCGACTGGATGAAGAAGTACGCGCCGAAGGAAGCCACCGGCATGACCTTCGGCGAAGCCGGCCCGGTGCCCGCCCAGGGCCAGATCGCGCAACAGATCTTCTGGTACACGGCCTTCACCGCCGACATGATCAAGCCGGGTCTACCGGTCGTGAATGCGGACGGCACGCCCAAGTGGCGCATGGCGCCTGGCCCGAACGGCCCGTACTGGAAGCAGGGCATGCAAAACGGCTACCAGGACGTGGGCTCGTGGACCTTCTTCGCGGCGCACGACGCGGACAAGACGGCCGCGGCCTGGCTGTATGCGCAGTTCATCACCGCCAAGACGACTTCGCTGAAGAAGACCATCGTCGGCCTGACGCCGATCCGTGAGTCCGACATCCAGAGCAAGGCGATGACGGACATGGCACCCAAGCTTGGCGGGCTGGTCGAGTTCTATCGCAGCCCGGCGCGCGTCGCATGGACGCCGACAGGCACCAACGTGCCCGACTACCCGAAGCTGGCGCAGCTGTGGTGGAAGAACGTGGCGGTGGCGGTGACGGGCGAGAAGACCCCGCAGCAGGCGATGGACAACCTGGCCGAGGAGATGGACCAGGTGATGGCACGCCTCGAACGGGCCGGCATGGCGCACTGCGCGCCCAAGCTCAACCCCAAGAGCGACCCCAGCAAGTGGCTCTCCGACAAGGGCGCGCCATGGAAGAAGCTGGCCAACGAGAAGCCGAAGGGCGAGACGATCGCCTACGAAACGCTGCTCAACGCGTGGAAGGCGGGCAAGGTTCGCTGACCTGAGGCGTCCGCTCCGGGTGCCACATCCGGAGCACGCTACCGACGGCCACGCCTTCGCGCGTGGCCGTTTTGCGTCTGCCTGCGGTCGGCTTGCCTTCACGCCATGTCAGCTGCCACGGCCAGGCCCTCGATCCGACAGGGTTTGTCGCCGGCACGCATACTGCCGCCGGGCCGTGCGAAACATGCCACACCGCCCCGCGCAAATCCCACGCCATGCAATCCCTGCTGACACTCGTCATCGAACACGGCACCTGGCTCGTCTTCGCCGCGACGCTCGCCGCGCGCGTCGGCCTGCCGGTGCCGGCGGCGCCGTTCCTCGTCGTTGCCGGCGCGCTGGCGGCCGGCGGACAGCTGGCCTGGCCCGTCACGCTCGCAGCGGCGATCGTTGCCAACATTGTCGGCGACGGCCTGTGGTTCTGGGCCGGGAGGCGCTGGGGCTATCGCGTGCTGACCCTGCTGTGCCGCATCTCGATTTCGCCCGATTCGTGCGTGCGTCAAAGCGAGGCCTTCATCCTGCGCTGGGGCGGCAGTTCGCTGCTCGCGGCCAAGTTCGTGCCGGGCGTGTCGGTCGTCGCGCCGCCGATGGCGGGTGCGCTCGGCATGTCGCTCGGCGCCTTTCTGGGCTTCGAGACGGCGGCGGCGGCGGTCTGGTCCGGCCTGCTGATGGGCATCGGCTGGGCCTTCGCCGGCCAGATCCAGCAGGTGCTGGACGTGCTGGCAACGCTCGGCGTCGCCGCGGTGGAAGGCCTGCTGGTGTTGGCGGCGGCCTACCTCGCGCTGCGCTGGTGGCGGCGGCGCCTGTTTCTGCGCGACGTGGCGATGCCGCGCATCGCGGTCGACGAGTTGCTCGCGCTGATGGCGGCCGACCCGGCGCCGCTCGTCGTCGACGTGCGCTCGGAGGCCGCCCGCAGCGTCGACGCGCGGCGCATCCCGGGCGCGATCGGGGTCGAGTTGCGCGACATCGAGCGCATCGCAGCGCAGTGGCCGCGTGATCGCGAGGTGGTGCTGTATTGCAATTGCCCGAACGAGGCTTCGGCGGCAAGTGCCGCGCGCATGCTAGCGGCGGCCGGCTTTGTTCGCGTGCGTCCGCTACTGGGCGGGCTCGAAGCCTGGGTCGCGTCGGGGCAGCGCATCGAGCTCCACGTGCCGGGCGAGCCGCACACGTCGCTGCAGGCGGGTGCCGCACCCACCGCCTGAGGCGGGTGCGATCGGCACGGGCGCGCATCTGACGCCACCTGCTGCGGGACTACCATCACACGGCCACACTGCGAACCATGCACATCGCCATCGTCACCTTCGACGGTTTCGACGAGATCGACACCTTCGTCGCGCTCGGCCTGCTCAACCGGCTGAGCGCGCTCGGCTGGAAGGCCGAGATCGCGGCGCCTGCGGCGCGCGTGACGTCGATGAACGGCGTCACTGTCCACGCGCAACAGCCGCTCGCCGGCGCGAACGCGGCCGATGTCGTGCTCTTCGGCGGCGGCCTCTATGCGCGCGCCATCGCCGAGGGCATTGGCAAAGGGATGGGCAAGCGCGGCGCGGCGATGACGGGCCTTGCGCTCGACCCCTTGCGCCAGACGATCGGCGCGCTGGGTTCGGGCACGCTGCTGCTGGCGCGCCTGGGGCTGCTCGGCGACATGCCGGCGTGCACCGATGCCGCGACCAAGCCGTGGGTGATCGAGGCCGGCGTGCGCGTTCTCGACGAAGAGCCGTTTCATGCGCGCGGGGCGATCGCGACGGCCGGCGGCGGCGCGGCCGCGACCTACCTCGCGGCCTGGGTCATGTTGCGCCACGCCGGGGCGCAGGCGACCGCGAAGGCACTGCGCGCCGCGGCGCCGGTCGGTGAGGCCAAAGCCTGGGCAACGCACGTGATCGGCGTCGTCGAACCCTTCCTCGACGCGCCGGGCTGAGCGGCGACACGCAGGCGCGACGGGCGCAGCGAAGCCGCCTGGCTCGGCCGAGGGTCAGCCCAGCTCGTCGATGTTGCGCGGCCAGCTCGCCTTGAGCAGACGCGACAGGCTGCGATCGGCGAGCAGCTTGCCGCCGGTCTGGCAGCGCGCGCAGTAGTTCGTTTCGTTCTCCGCATAGACGATGCGCTGCACCGGCGCGCCGCACACCGGGCAGGGCTCGCCGAAGCGCCCGTGCACCGCCATGCCGGGGCGAAAGGCGGTGACAGTGGCGGGCCAGTCGCCGGCCTCTGCGCGCAGGCGATCGGTCCATTCGGTGAGCACCGCCCGGGCGGCATCGAACAGGCGCAGGCGCCCGGCGGCGTCGAGCGAACGCGTCAGCGCGAGCGGCGACAACCGGGCGCGGTGCAGGATCTCGTCGGAGTAGGCGTTGCCGATGCCGCTGAAGAGATGCGGGTCGGTCAGCGCGCGTTTGAGCGTGTGGTTCTCGGCGACGAGGCGCGCCGCAAACGCTGCGAGGTCGATGGCGAACAGATCCAGGCCGCCCGGATCCATCGCGGCGAGCGCGCCGCGGTCGGCGAGCAGATGCAGCGATGCGCGCCGCGTCGTGCCGGCCTCGGTCAGCACGAGCGTGCCGGCGTCGAATTCGAAGACGGCGAGCGCGTTCCGGCCCGGCAACCTGGCGCCCGCCGCAAGCCAGCGCAGGCGGCCGGCGATCATCAGGTGCACGACGAGCAGCAGGCCGCCGTCAAACGCGAGCACGACGCGCTTGCCGAGCCGCTCGACACCCGCCACCGTGCGGTTCTCGATCGCGGCGATCGGCGGCAGCGCGGTGCGCAGCAGGAAGGGATTGAGCAAGCGCAAGCGACGCAGCGTCGCGCCGGCGAGCTTGTCCTGCAATCGCTCGACGTAGACGGTGATGTCGGGCTGCTCGGGCATCGCGGCAGTGTGCCACCGCACCGCGCCGAGGCGCCGCATTGCCGGAGGCGCCTTCCCGAGGCCACCCGCGCACTGCCCGGCGCGGATAATCGCGGCTTTGCACGCAGCGGGCCGTCGCACGCCCCCGCGCTCCCCATGTCCACCCCGCTCACATCGCAGGTGCGCCGCCGCCGCACCTTCGCCATCATTTCGCACCCCGACGCCGGCAAGACGACGCTGACCGAGAAGCTGCTGCTGTTTTCCGGCGCGATCCAGATCGCCGGCTCGGTGAAGGCGCGCAAGGCGTCGCGCCATGCCACCTCGGACTGGATGGAGATCGAGAAGCAGCGCGGCATCTCGGTGGCATCGTCCGTCATGCAGATGGAGTACCGCGACTGCGTCATCAACCTGCTCGACACGCCCGGCCACCAGGACTTCTCTGAGGACACCTACCGCGTGCTGACCGCGGTCGACGCCGCGCTGATGGTGATCGATGCGGCCAACGGCGTCGAGCCGCAGACGCGCCGCCTGCTGCAGGTCTGCCGTGCGCGCGACACGCCGATCCTCACCTTCGTCAACAAGATGGACCGCGAGGTGCAGGAGCCGCTCGCGCTGATGGAAGAGATCGAGCGCGAACTCGGCATGGAAGTCGTGCCGTTCACCTGGCCGGTGGGCATGGGCAAGCGCTTTCACGGCGTGATGGATCTGCGCGAGGAGCGCATGCGCGTCTTCACGCCCGGCGAAGACCGCGACCGGGACGATGACGAGATCATCGACGGCATCGCGAACCCGATCTACGCCCAGCGCTTCGGCGCCGAGTACGAGCACGCGAAGCACGACATCGAGCTCATGCGCGACGCCGCACCGCCGTTCGACGAGGCGCAATTCCTCGCCGGCCGCCAGACGCCGATGTTCTTCGGCTCGGCGATCAACAACTTCGGCGTGCGCGAGGTGCTCGACGCGCTCGTCGATCTTGCGCCCGCGCCCGGGCCGCGGCAGTCGACGACGCGCATCGTCGCACCCGACGAGCCGAAGTTCAGCGGCGTCGTCTTCAAGATCCAGGCCAACATGGACCCGGCGCACCGCGACCGCATCGCCTTCCTGCGTGTCGCGAGCGGCCACTTCGAGCGCGGCATGCGCCTGAAGGTCACGCGCTCGGGCAAGGAGTTGCGGCCGAACACCGTCGTCAGTTTCCTGTCGCAACGGCGCGAACTTCTCGACGAGGCCTTTGCCGGCGACATCATCGGCATACCGAACCACGGCGTGCTGCAGCTCGGCGACACGCTGACCGAGGGCGAACCGCTGCTCTACACCGGGCTGCCCTTCTTCGCGCCCGAGATGTTCCGCTCGGTCGAGGTCGCCGACCCGCTGCGCACCAAGCAGCTGAAGGCGGGCCTGGCGCAGCTCGGCGAGGAGGGTGCGATCCAGGTCTTCCGGCCGGTCGCCGGATCGGTGCTGCTGCTCGGCGCCGTCGGGCAGCTCCAGTTCGAGGTCGTCGCGCACCGCCTCGAGCACGAGTACGGCTGCAAGGCGCGCATCTCGCCGAGCCGCTACCAGGTCGCGCGCTGGGTGACGTGCGACGTCGCCGACGGCGGCGAGAAGGAATTGCAGCGCTTCATCGACGCCAACGCGCACCGCGTCGCCTACGACGCGGTCGACGCGCCGACCGTGCTCGTCGAGTACGCGCCCGAGCTGCGCGCGATCGAATCGAACTGGCCGAAGATCAAGTTCCACGCTTTGCGCGAGCATGCGGGGCTGGTGTTCCAGCGGCAGATGGCGGGTTGACGCGACAAGCGGGTAGGTAATACACTGCGTATTATCTGAACTGAACCGCGCGCGAGAACATGACCGTCACCGTCAAGCTTGATGCGATGCTCGAAGAGCAATTGCGCCAACGCGCCGCAGCCAGTGGCGCGACCACCAGCGATGTGATCCGCCAGGCGCTACTCGCCTACCTGAACGCGCCGCGCGACGCCCCGGCGCCCTCGGCCCATGCGCTGGGCGCCGACCTGTTCGGCCGCCACCGTGGCGCGCCTGAACTTGCAGCACGGCGCAAGTCGCTGCTCGCCGACGCATGGGCCGCCAAGCATCCAGCGCGGCCGTAGCGCGTTCCGCGGCCACGCCGGCAGCGCGTCCTGCGGCGGCCGCCCGCGAACCGTCGGCGCGCTACCGCCTGGCACACGCGGGGCCGGTAGTCGTCGACAGCGGGCCGTTGATCGCGCTCTTCAACGCGGCGGACGATTGGCACGCGCCGGTGCTGGCCTGGCTGGAGGCGAACCCCGCTGCTACGCTGCTCAGCACCTGGCCGGTGGCCACCGAAGTCTGCGCGCTGCTCGCCCGCCGCATCGCCAACGACTGCGCACTCGACTTCCTGCGCTGGGCGCAGCGCGGCGGCATCGCGCTCGACGGCGCCGCGCCGGGCTCGCTGACGGAGGTGCTGCGCATCAGCGAGCGGTTTGCCGATCTGCCGTTCGACCTTGCCGACGCGTCGGTCGCCGAGGCCGCATCGCGATTGCGCATTCGCCATGTGTTGACGATAGATGCCGACTTTGACATCTATCGCGACAAGGCCGGCAAGCCGCTGATCAACGTGCTGCGTTGACCGGGCCGGGGCCCCGCCGCTCGGCAAGCGCCCCGCGCCAGGTCGGCTACGCTCGCACCCATTGGAACTCCAGGAACCTTCATGCCCCGCCCCATCCTCGAAGAAGACCAGATCCACCCCGCGATCCGCGACAAGGTCGCGAACCTGCATGCCGACATCGTGCACAACGTGCGCTCGGCGGCAGCGTCCAACCCGGTGCTCGTCGTCGGCATGGCGGGCAACCCGCACTGCCGGCGCGCGCGCCGGATGCTGTCCGCCGCCGGGCTCACGCACCACTACCTCGAATACGGCAGCTACCTGAATCATTGGCGGCTGCGCAACGCGCTGAAGATGTGGACCGGCTGGCCGACCTTCCCGATGGTGTTCGTCAAGGGCGTGCTCGTCGGCGGCGCCAACGACCTGCAGGCCCTGATCGCGAGCGGTGAGCTCAAACGGCTGCTCGCAACGCCCGAAAGCGCCTGACGCCGTCCCACGTGCCGCACGCCCCAGGGTCAGTGCGGGGGGCCGCCGCACGAGGCGGCTCCTAGAATCCCGGCGCATGAGAAGACGCTTGCGCGCCCACCGGACATGAGCTCCCTGCTGCATCGCGGATTGCTGGCCTGCCTGCTCGCGATGGCAGCGTCGACTTTCGCGCCCGCATCCGCCGGCGCCGCAGCGCCACCGGCGGGCGCAGCTTCCGCCGCGCAAACTGACACCGCTTGGGTGCATGCCTATGCCTCCTACGGCGCGCCGAAGTACGGGCCGGACTTCGACCACTTCGAGTACGTCAATCCGCAGGCGCCCAAGGGTGGCACGCTGCAGCTGAAGAACCCGGACCGGCGCACCAGCTTCGACAAATTCAACTACTTCACGACGCGCGGCAATGCGCCGGCCGGCCTCGTGATCTTCATGTTCGAAACGCTCGCCATTCTTTCCGGCGACGAGCCGCAGACGATGTACGGGCTGCTCGCCGAGGAGATGAAGGTCGCGCCCGACAAGTCATCGATCACATTCCGCCTCGACCCGAAGGCGCGCTTCGCGAACGGCGATCCGGTGCTGGCGAAGGACGTGAAGTACAGCTTCGATTCGCTTTCCGGCAAATACGCGGCGCCGGGGTATCAGTCGCTGTTCGACGGCGTCTCGGCGACCGTGCTGGACGATCGCACGATCCGCTTCGACCTGAAGACGCCGAGCACGGATACGCTGTTCGCGATCGGCACCAATCTCTACATCTTCTCGCACAAGTGGGGCCTGCTGCCCGACGGCAAGCACAAGCGCTTCGACGAGATCGTCGACGAGATGCCGATCACGAGCGGCCCGTACACGATCGGCGCGGTCGACATGGGCCGGCGCATCGAGTTCAAACGCGACCCGAACTACTGGGCGCGCGACCTGCCGGTGCGGCGCGGCTTCTTCAACTTCGACCGCGTCGTCTACCGCTATTACCAGGACGACATCGTCGCCACCGAGGCGTTCAAGGCGGGCGAGTACGACATGGTGCGCGTCTATGGCGCGCGCACCTGGAACCGCCAGCACAAGGGCCCGAAGTGGGACGACGGGCGCATCAAGAAGGAACTGTTCGAGACCGGCTTCGGCCAGTACATGCAGGCCTACGACCTCAACCTGCGCCGGCCCATCTTCCAGGACCGGCGCGTGCGCGAGGCGATCGGCCTGACCTATGACCTGGACACGGCGAACAACCGCTACAAGATGTTCACGCGGGCGTCGAGCATGTTCAACAACTCGGAGTTTGCAGCGCAGGGGCTGCCGTCCGAGGCGGAACTGAAACTGCTCGAACCGTTCCGCAAGGAGTTGCCGCCCGAGGTCTTCGGCCCCGCCTACGTCGCGCCGGGAACCGACGGCGAGGCGCCGAAGTTGCGCGCCAACCTGCTCAAGGCGCGCGCCCTGCTCGAAGCCGCTGGCTGGAAGCTCGCGCCTGATGGCAAGCTGCGCAATGCCAAGGGCGAGGCCTTCGAGTTCGAGTACCTCACGCCATCGGAAGGCACGCGCGCGAGCGACTGGGTCGGCAACCTCGCCAAGCTCGGCATCACGATGAAGGTGCGCAATGTCGACTTCGCGCTCTACCGGCGGCGGCTGGAGAACTACGACTACGACATGGTCGCGATCGTCGAGGGCCGCTTCACGCTGCCCGAACCGACCGTGATGGAGCAGCTCTACGGCAGCAAATCGGCCGACGAGAAGGGCAACAACAACTTCCGCGGCGTGAAGAGCCCGGCGGTCGACGCGCTGATCAAGGCGATGGCGAACGCGAAGACGATCGACGAACTGCGCACCGCGAGCCGCGCGCTCGACCGCGTCGTGATGTGGAACTACTGGCAGGTGCCGGACCTGTACTTCTCGAAGCTGCCGACGAGCTACTGGGACAAGTTCGGCCGCCCGAAGGTGATGCCGAAGTACTACTCGATCGACAGCGCGCTCGACCTGCAGCCGGCGTGGCCGATCACGACATGGTGGATCCGTGATCCGGCAGCGCGTTGACGCGGCGCGCGCGCGGCACCCGCGGGCATGGGCGGCGGCCCTGCTGCTGGGCATGGCATTCGGCGCGGGCGCGGCGCAGGCCGCATCCGCTTCGTCGTCGGCACCGGCCGCAAGCTCGGCGGTTGCGCCCGCATCGGTGCCCACACTGACTCCGACAACCGCGACCGCTGTCTCGCCGGCCCCCTGGGTGCACGCCTACGCCGCTTTCGGCGCACCGAAGTACGGCCCGGACTTCAAGCACTTCGACTACGTGAACCCGGACGCCCCCAAGGGCGGCACGCTGCAGCTGCGCAACCCCGACCGGCGCCAGAACTTCGACAAGTACAACTACTACACGATCCGCGGCAACGCGCCGGCCGGCATGGGCATCTTCATGTTCGAGCCGTTGACCGTGATCGGCGCCGACGAGCCGCGCACGATGTACGGCCTGCTGGCCGAGGCGATGAAGATCGAGCCCGACAAGAGCGCCATCACGTTTCGCCTGAACCCGAAGGCGCGCTTCAGCAATGGCGACCCGGTGACCGCGGCCGACGTGAAGTACAGCTTCGACTCGCTCTCGGGCAAGTATGCGTCGCCGACCTACAGCTCGGCGCTCACGGGCGTGCGCGGGGCGAAAGTGATCGACGAGCGCACGATCCGCTTCGAGCTTTCCGAGCGCAACAGCGACACGCTGTTCAAGATCGGCGGCCTGCCGGTGTTCTCGCACAAGTGGGGTCTGAAGCCCGACGGCACGCACACGCGCTTCGACGAAATCATCGACGAGATGCCGATCACGAGCGGCCCGTACACGGTCGCCAAGACCGATTCGGGGCGACGCATCGAGTTCAGGCGCGACCCGAACTACTGGGCGAAGGACCTGCCGGTGCGGCGTGGCTTCTTCAACTTCGACCGCGTCGTCTACCGCTACTACCAGGACGAGGATGTCGCCACCGAAGCCTTCAAGGCGGGCGAATTCGATCTGGTGCGCGTCTATGGGGCGGGCACCTGGATGCGCCAGCACAAGGGGCCGAAATGGGACGACGGGCGCATCGTCAAGAAGGCCTTCACCTACGGCACCGGGCAGGGCATGCAGGCCTACGAGCTGAACGTGCGCCGCCCGATCTTCCAGGACATCCGCGTGCGCGAAGCGATCGGCCTCTCCTACGACTACGAGACGAACAACCGCTACCACCTGTTCAAGCGCGCCAACAGCGTCTTCAACAACTCCGAGTTCGCGGCGCAGGGCCTGCCGAGCGCGGGCGAGCTCGCGCTGCTCGAGCCATTTCGCAAGGAGTTGCCGAAGGAGGTCTTCGGGCCTGCCTTCGTCGCCCCGCGCACCGACAGCGATGTGCATGCGCTGCGGCGCAATCTGCTGAAGGCGCGCGCGCTGCTCGAAGCGGCAGGCTGGAAGCTGGCGGCCGACGGCCGGCTGCGCAACGCCAAGGGCGAAGCCTTCGAGTTCGAGTACCTCGCCCCCGGAGACGGCGCCGTCGGTGCGCGGATCAAGGCCTGGCAGCACAACCTCGACAAGCTCGGCATCAGCCTGAAGACGCGCAATGTCGACTTCGCGCTCTACAGCCGGCGGCTCGAGGAATACGACTTCGACGTCATCACGATCGTCGAACCGTCGTTCGCGCTGCCGTCGGTGGCCGACTACATCCAGCTCTACGGCAGCAAGTCGGCCAACGAGAAGGGCAACAACAACTTCCGCGGCGCCAAGAGCGCGGCGGTGGATCATCTGCTGGAGGCGATGAACAACGCGAAGACACTCGCCGAGTTCCGCGATGCGAGCCGTGCGCTCGACCGGGTCGTGATGTGGAGCTACTGGCAGGTACCCGAGCTGTACGCCGACTTCGAGCCGATTTCGTACTGGGACCGCTTCGGCATGCCGGCGCGACCGCCGCTGTACTTCACCGCCGACCTGCCGCCCGACGTCGACTGGCAGCTGCCCTGGCCGCTCGTCACATGGTGGAGCAAGGACGCGGCGAAACACTGATGTTCACTCGAGGAGCGACACGATGCTGAGCTACATCCTCAAACGCCTGCTGCTGATGGTGCCGACGCTGCTCGGTGTGCTGACCGTCACCTTCATCGTCGTCCAGTTCGTCCCGGGCGGGCCAATCGAGCAGCTGATGGCCGAGGCGCGCATGGGCCCCGGCGGCGGCGAAGGCTCGGCCTACAAGGCCGGGCGCGACAGCGACGCCAAGCAGCTCGCCGAACTGAAGAAGCTCTACGGCTTCGACAAGCCGGTCGAGGTGCGCTATGTCGAGATGCTCTCGAACTTCGCGCGCTTCGACCTCGGGCGCAGCTTTCTGCACAACAAGGACGTCTGGCAGCTGATCAAGGAGAAGCTGCCGGTGTCGATCAGCCTCGGCCTGTGGGCGTTCCTGCTGACCTATCTGATCTCGATCCCGCTCGGCATCGCGAAGGCGGTGCGCGAAGGCTCGCGCTTCGACGTCGCGACGACGCTCTTGGTGCTGATCGGCTTCGCGATTCCGGGCTTCGTGCTCGGCGTGTTCCTGATCGTGCTGTTCGCCGGCGGCAGCTTCTGGGAGCTCTTCCCGCTGCGCGGGCTCACCTCGGACAACTGGGAGCAGCTTTCCTGGCCGGCGCGCATCGCCGACTACTTCTGGCACCTGACGCTGCCGATGATCTGCTACGTGATCGGCGGCTTCGCGACGGTGACGCTGCTGACGAAGAACACCTTCATCGAGGAGTTGCGCAAGCAGTACGTCCTCGTCGCGCGCGCGAAGGGCCTGTCGCAGGACCGGGTGTTGTGGAAGCACGTGTTTCGCAACGCGCTGATCCCGCTCGTCACCGGCTTTCCGGCGGCCTTCGTGTTCGCCTTCTTCGGCGGCTCGCTGCTGATCGAGACGCTCTTCTCGCTCGACGGCCTGGGGCTGCTCTCGTATGAGTCGATCGTGCGGCGTGACTACCCGGTCGTGCTCGGGTCCCTCTTCCTGTTCACCCTGATCGGCCTCGTCGTGAAACTCGTGTCCGATCTGCTCTACGTGGTCGTCGACCGCCGCGTTCAATTCGGGAGTGTCGCGAAATGACGGAGCTCGCCATCACCCCCTCGGCCGCGGAAGTCACCGACACGGCACCGTCAAGCGCGGCGATGCGCGCCAAGCCGATGTCGCCGAACCAGCGCGCCTGGGCACGCTTCCGCCGCAACCGGATCGGCACCTGGTCGCTGTGGATCATGGTCGGGTTGCTCGTCCTGAGCGCACTGGCCGAAGTCATCAGCAACGACCGCCCGCTCGTCGCGCGCTACGACGGGCAGTGGACCTTTCCGGTGTTCAACAACCCGCCCGAGACAGCCTACGGCGGGGACTTCAAGACCCCCACCGACTGGAAGGACCCGTTCATCGCCGAGCAGTTCGCCAAGCCCGGCAACTGGAAGCTCGACACGATCAACCCGCACTCGGCGACATCGACCGACTACTTCCAGAAGGAAGCCAATCCGGCGCCGCCGAGCGCGAAGAACTGGCTCGGCACCGACAGTCTGGGGCAGGACATGGTCGCGCGGCTGCTGTACGGCTTTCGCGTCAGCATCCTGTTCGCGCTCGCGCTCGCCGCGATCGGCACCGCGATCGGCATCGTCGCCGGCGCGATCCAGGGCTACTTCGGCGGGCGGATCGACCTCACGCTGCAACGGCTGATCGAGATCTGGAGCTCGATCCCCGAGCTCTACCTGCTGATCATCTTCGCGTCGATCTTCGAGCCGTCGCTCCTGCTGCTGCTCGTGCTCTTGTCGCTGTTCGGCTGGATCGGCCTGTCCGACTACGTGCGGGCCGAGTTCTTCCGCAACCGCGGCCTC
>JAMLIM010000041.1 GCA_023954175.1 Rhizobacter sp. | reverse complement strand
AGGCGCTGCTCGGGCAGCCGGGCAGCGCGATCGCGGCGTCGCACCTGAACGCGATGGAGGTCGCGCTCTCAGCGGGCTACCCGGAGGAACTCGACCGCGCGGGCGGCAGCCGCTTTCAGATCTGGATCGAAGGCGAGCGCGAAACGCTGCGAAGGGTGCACCGGCTGGTGCTCGACGAGCAGAGCGCACGCGCCGGCAGCCCGGACTTGGCGCTCGCCGTGGCGCGCAGGCGCGTCGAGCTCGACCCGCTCGACACCGAAGCCAACGCGCGTCTGCTGGCGCGTTCGGTCGAAGTCGATGGCCACGAGCGCGCGCGGGCCGCGCTCGACGGCATGCGCGCACGCTACCGGGCCGAGGGCTTGTCGGACCACGCGCTCGTGGCCATCTGGCGCGGCATCGATCCCGCCGCGACGCTGGCGCTGCCCGACAAGCCCTCGGTGGCCGTGCTCGGCTTTGCCGATCTCGGCGGGCATGCCGATGGCCCGGTGCTCGCCGAGGGCCTGGCGTCCGACCTGACGCTCAACCTCGGTCGCTCGCGCGGGCTGTTCGTGACGGCGCGTGCATCGGCGGCGCGCTTCGCCACCTGGCCGGTCGATCTGCTGCGCGCCGGGCGCATGCTCGGCGTGCGCTACCTCGTGCACGGCACGACGCAACGCCTGGACCGGCGCGTGCGCGTCACGGCCACCCTGGCCGATGCGCTGCGCAGCGACGTGCTGTGGAGCGAGCACTTCGATCGCCCGCTCGGTGACCTGTTCGCACTGCAGGACGAGGTCTCGGCGGCGATCGCGTCGGCGCTCGAGCCCGAGATCGAGCGCGCCGAGGCGGAACGCGCCCTGCACAAGGCGCCCGAGGACCTGAACGCGTGGGAGTGCTACCACCGCGCGATGTGGCACTGCTTTCACTTCACCGCGTCGCACACCGAGCAGGCGCACCGTCTGCTGCTGCGCGCGCTGGCGCTCGAGAAGGGTTTCGCACGCGCGCACGCCGGGCTGTCGTTCACCCACTATTCACGCGCGTTTCTCGACGCCGTGCCGGCGCCGGATGCGCAGGTCGAACTGGCGCTCGAACACGGCGCGCGCAGCGTCGAGCTCGATCCGCGCGACGCCATGGGCCACTGGACGCTGGGGCGTGCGCACTTCCTCGCCCGCGATCACGATCGGGCCCTGCAGAGCGTCGGCCGCTCGGTCGCCCTGAACACGAACTTCGCCCAGGGGCACTACGCGCTCGGGTTCATCCGCGCGCACACCGGCGAGCCGACGCTGTCGTTGCCCGAACTCGCCGCCGCCGAACGGCTGAGCCCGCTCGATCCGCTGCTGTTCGCGGTCGAGGGATCGCGCGCGATCTCGCTCGCCATCGAAGGGCGCTACGACGAAGCCGCCGCCTGGAGCGTGCGTGCGACGCGCGAACCCAACGCGCACTTCCACATCTACGCGATCGCTGCCGCCTGCCTCGCCATGGCGGGGCGCGCCGACGATGCGCGCGCCTACGCGCGGCTCGCCCGCAATGCCCACCCCGGGTATTCGATCGGCGTCTACGCGCGCAGCTTCCCGCACAAGCTTGCGGCGCACCGGGAGCTGATGACGCAGGCCTTGCGCAGCGCGGGTTTGCCGCTGGGCGATGGCTGAACACTGCCGCACGCATGCATCCCGCGTTCGTTGCCATACTCGCCGGTGTCTGCGCCGCGCTGCATGTCGGCAAGCTGCCGCCCGCGATCACCGCGCTGCAGGCGGCGCTCGGGCTCGGCCTGATGCAGGCCGGCTTCCTGCTCTCGATGGTGCAGGCGGCCGGCATGACCGCGGGCGTGGCCTTCGGTGCGCTCGCGGATGGGCTCGGGCCGCGTCGCAGCATGCTCATCGGCTTGACGGTTCTTGCGCTGGCGAGCGCGCTCGGTGGCGCGGCCGACAACGCCACCGCCTTGATGGTGCTGCGCGCGACCGAGGGCTTCGGCTTTCTGCTCGTCGTGCTGGCCGCGCCCGCGCTGGTGCGCAGGCTCGTCGCGCCCGAGCGCCTGAACAAGATGCTGGGGTTGTGGGGCGCGTACATGCCGCTGGCCACCGCCCTGGCGCTGCTCACGGGCCCCTGGGTCATCGCACTGGCGGGCTGGCGCGCGTGGTGGTGGGGTCTGGCCGGGTTGACGGCGGCGATGGCGTTCTGGTTCGGCACGGCGGTCGGCGTCGAGTCCGATGGGCGTGCCGTGCCTGCCGACGGTGCGCCGCGCTTGGGTGCGCGGCTGCGCGCGACCCTTGCCGCGCCGGGGCCCTGGCTGGTGGCGATGGCGTTTGCCATGTATTCGGGCCAGTGGCTCGCCGTGATCGGATTTCTGCCGACCATCTATGCGCAGGCCGGGCTGCCCGGCACGCTCGCCGGCGCGCTCACCGCGGTGGTGGCGGCAGCAAACATGATCGGCAATATCGGCGCCGGTCGCATGCTGCATCGCGGCGCGCAGCCAACGCGCTTGCTGACCACGGGCTTCGTCATGATGGGCCTCACGGCCTTCGTTGCATTCGTCGGCTTGCCGATCCCTGCAGGCGCGCGCTATGCGGCCGTGCTGGCGTTCTCCGCCATCGGCGGCCTGATACCGGCAACCTTGTTCGTGCTGGCGCTTCGCGTGGCGCCCAACGAGGGCAGCATCTCGGCCACGGTGGGCTGGGTCCAGCAGTGGTCCGCGTTCGGCCAGTTCGCCGGTCCGCCGCTCGTCGCGTGGGTGGCCGTACGCACGGGCGGCTGGCAGTACACCTGGCTTGCGACCGGCGCGTGCGCCTTGGTCGGACTCGCGCTGACCGCGGCGCTGGTGGTACGAATCGCGGCAGACATGCCGGCAAGGTCGAGACCGGGTGTCAACCCTTCACCCGACCGGGGGCCTGCGAATCACTGAGGGTCAGGCGAACACCCCCGCCGTGTCCTGCAGACGCGCGCTCACCTCGCCGAGGTGGTGCAGCGTGTCGCCGTAGGCAAGCTCGATCATCGTCAGGCGCTTGAAGCAATGGCTGCCGACGTACTCGTCGGTCATGCCGATGCCGCCGTGCAGCTGGATGCACTGCTGGCCGACGAAGCGCATCGAGTGGCCGAGCTGCACCTTGGCCTGCGACAGCGCGCGGCGACGTGCAGCGGGCGGCTCGCCGAGCTTGAGGCTCGCGAAGTAGCTCATCGAGCGCGCGAGCTCGAGCTGGATCTTGACGTCGGCAATGCGGTGCCGCAGCGCCTGGAAGGTGCCGATCGCGACACCGAACTGCTTGCGCGTGTTCATGTACTCGACCGTCAGCGCGACGAACTTGTCCATCACGCCAACCGCTTCGGCGGCGACCGCAGCGATGCCGCGGTCGATCGCGGCCTCGAGCGCGTCGAAGCCTTGCCCGGCAGCAATCAGTTCGATGGCGGGTGACTGCGCCAAGGTCAGTTCGGCGGCACACGCGCCGTCCTGCGTCGGGTAGCCGCGCAGCGTCACGCTCGCGCCGCGTTCGACGAGGAAGAGGGCGATGCCCTGCGGATCGTCCTTGCTGCCGCTCACGCGCGCCGGGACGATGAAGGCGTCGGCATGCTCGCCGGCCGGCACGATGCTCTTGGCGCCGCTGATGCGCCATGCGCCGGAAGGATCGCGCTCGGCGCGCGTCTCGACCTTGGCCAGGTCGTAGCGCGCGCCGCGCTCCTGGTGCGCGAGGACGACGATCGCGCTGCCGTCGGCAACACCCTGCGCAAGCTTCGCAGCTTCGGGCGCGGTGCTCGCCGCGAGCAGCGGCGCGGCGACGAGCGCAACGGCGGCGTAGGGCTCGAGCACCATGCCGCGGCCGAGCTCTTCCATCACGACCATCGCCTCGACCGCGCCGAAGCCCATGCCGCCGCTCGCTTCCGGCAACGCGAGCCCGAGCAGGCCGAGTTCGGCGAGTTCGCCCCACGCTTCGCGCGAGAAGCCGCCCGCTTTCGTGATCGCGCGGCGGCGCTCGAAGTCGTAGCCCTTCTCGACCCAGCGCGACACCGCTTCGCGCAAGGCGGCCTGATCGTCGTTGAATTCGAAATCCATTTTCAGACTCCCAGCGTGATCTGCGCAATGATGTTGCGCTGCACTTCGTTGCTGCCGCCGTAGATCGTCGTCTTGCGCAGGTTGAAGTAGGTGGAGGCCAGCGGCGCGCAGTGCGCGGCGCCGCCCGGCCACAGGCCGCCGAGGGCCTGGTCGCCCTGCCAGCCGGCTTCCATCGCCTCCGCGATGAAGGGCACAGCAAACGGCCCGGCGGCGAGCATCATCAGCTCGGCATAGCGCTGCTGGATCTCGCTGCCGCGCACCTTGAGCAGCGCTGCGATGTCGAGGCTTTGCTTGCCGCTCTTCTCGGCCGAGAGCACGCGCAGCACGAGCATCTCGAGCGCGACCACTTCGACTTCGAGCTGCGCGATCTGGTCGCGAAACCGCGTGTCGTCGTAGACGCCTTCGGCCTTCGCGATGCGCTTCAGCCGCTCGAGCTCGCGCTTGGTGCGATTCACGTCGGCGATGTTGGTGCGCTCGTGCGCGAGCAGGTGCTTGGCGTAGGTCCAGCCCTTGTTCTCCTCGCCGATCAGGTTCTCGGCGGGCACCTCGACGTTGTCGAAGAACACCTCGTTGACCTCGGCGCCGCCGTCGAGCAGCACGATCGGGCGCACCGTGACGCCGGGGCTCTTCATGTCGATCAGCAGGAAGCTGATGCCGGTCTGCGGCTTGCCGTCGGTGCTCGTGCGCACCAGGCAGAAGATCCATTCGCCGTACTGGCCGAGCGTGGTCCAGGTCTTCTGGCCGTTGACGACGAACTTGTTGCCTTCGCGCACGGCGCGCGTCTTGAGCGACGCCAGGTCGGAGCCCGAGCCCGGCTCGCTGTAGCCCTGGCTCCACCAGACGTCGCCGCTCGCGATGCCGGGCAGGAAACGCTGCTGCTGTTCGGCGTTGCCGAACGCCATGATGACGGGCGCGACCATCACCGGCCCGAACGGCACGATGCGCGGCGCGCCGGCGAGCGCGCATTCTTCCTCGAACAGATGGCGCTGGACGACGTTCCAGCCCGGGCCGCCGAACTTCTCCGGCCAGCCATAGGCGAGCCAGCCCTTCTTGCCGAGGATGCGCGCCCAGCCCTGCATGTCCTCGCGCGTCAGGTTGAGCGCGTTGTGCACCTTGTCGCTGATCGCCCTGGGCAGGTTGCCGGCGACCCAGTCGCGCACCTCGGCGCGAAACGCGAGTTCTTCGGGGGTGAAATTAAGATCCATGCACTGTCTCCGGCTGCCCGCAGGCCCATTGCGCTTTTTAGCACGACCGTTTCATTCTTCCCTGTCCCGGCGGTGACAAGGGCGCCGCACCGCGCCCTTCACGCGCCGACATCGAGCCGATGGGTCGCGCTCGATCAGGGCCGCTCGATGCGCCGCTGGTCGGCCGGCAACGCGACATCGGCGGCCTCGAGCGCACGTGCCGCGTCGCCACGGGTCACCGGTCGGATCAGCAGCGCGTTGCAGCCGGCGAGCTCGGCCCGCACCCGGCCGGCGGCGGAGTCGCGATTGGCCAGCAGGAAGACCGGGGGCACCGCGCCGGCGAGCGCGGCACGCCGTTGCTTGATCTCCATGCACAGCTCGAGGCCGTCCATGTCTTCCTCGCTGCCGGGCGCGACGTCGAGGAAGACCGCCGCCAGCGGCATTCCGGCGATCAGCGCGAGCGCATCGGCGCTGAATGTCGCGGGGTGTACATGGAAGCCGAAGACCTGAAGCAGGGCGCCGAGTTCGGCGTTGGCACGCTCGGGGCCGAGCAGCAGCACGTCGCGCAGGGATTCCGCGCCCGCCCGGCCGGCCTGCGCCAACCGGGCACGCCTTGACCTGCGACGCGCCGCGGCCTTGGCCTCGGCACGCTCGGCGCTCGTCAGCGCGCGCTTGTGGGCGGCGGGGGGTGGCGCAGTGGCCGGCGTGGGATCTGGCAGCGGTGGTTCGGCATGGGCGGTGGATTCGGGGACGGGTACGTCCCCCGCCTCGGTTTCGCCAAGGGCCGGCGCCGGCGCCGCGTCCAAATCAGCGACAGGCGAAGGCGGGCGGGCAGTGGGTTCGGCGGACGGCGCGACGTTTGGTGCAAGGCTTTGCGGCGCGGGGTCAACTGGCCTGCTCGATCCGGTTGCCGCTGCCGCAGAGCGCCCGGCGCGCGCCTCGGCTTCCGGCGCCGGCTCAGGCGCAGCCGCGGGCGGCACTTCGGGGGAGGGCACCTTTTGCGGGCGCCGGCGGGCGATGGGCTCGAGATCGGCCAGATTGATCAGCACCGGCTCGTGGTGAAACGCCGCGGGCGTCGTCTCGATGATGTCGAACTCGCTCAGCGTCGGGAAGTCGCTCTCGCCTGCGGGCAGGGGCAGCACGATGTCGGGCCGTTCGCGTTCGCTCTTCGGCTTGGTGCCCGATGGGGCGTCGCGCGCAGCCGCCATGTCGTCGAGCGCGCGCAGGATGTTCTCGGGGTCGATCGGGCGCTCGACGTGCGAGCGCGCGCCGGGTGGCGCATGTTCGCCGACGAACAGCGTGTCGCGCATCCGCGGGCCGCGCGTCGCGCTCGTTGCGAGGACTTCGTGGCTCGCATCGGCGACGATGAAATCGCTGTCGGCGAGGCGGTCGACCTGCACATAGGCCGGGTCGCGCTCCGCGGCATGCTTCAGGCAGAAGGCGAGGGCGTTGCGTTCGAACTCGCTGAAGCCGTGCAGCGCGACGCGGTAGCGCGCAGCTGGCGTGACCGACGGCTTGTCGGGCCGCTTCGGCGCGCGCCTCATCTTGCTGCGCCCCGGCTGCCCGTTGCTCGCCGTGGGGTCGGCGTCGCTTCAGCACCGCCCCGCACCGCGACAGCGCGCCCAACGGACGCCTGAACGCAATGCGTCAGGGGCGGCTTCATCTCAATCCCTGAAGTTGTTGAACGACAGCGGGACGTCGGGCAGTTCCTTGCGCAGCAGCGCCATCGCGGCCTGCAGGTCGTCGCGCTTGGCGCCGCTGACGCGCACGCTGTCGCCCTGGATCGCGGCCTGCACCTTCATCTTGCTCTGCTTGACGAGGGTCTGCATCTTCTTCGCGACGTCGCTCTCGATGCCGCTCTTGACGACGACCACCTGCTTGACCTTGTCGCCGCCGATCTTCTCGATCTTGGCGCCGGTGTCGAGGTAGCGCACGTCGACGCCGCGCTTGGCGAGCTTGGCGAGCAGGATGTCCGTCACCTGCGCGATCTGGAAATCGCTGTCGGCGAAGAGCGTGATCTCCTTGTCCTTGTGATCGATGCGCGCCGACGAGCCCTTGAAGTCGAAGCGGGTGCCGATTTCCTTGTTGCTCTGGTCGAGCGCATTGCGCAACTCGACGAGGTTGGGTTCGATGACGGCGTCGAAGCTGGGCATGATGTTTCCTGTGCGCTGTAGGGTAGGCGTCCTCAAATCGACGAAAATTCTGCCATGCAAATCGAGACAGGCGTGAGCCTGCGACCCTACAACACTTTCGCGCTGCAGTCGTTGGCGCGCAGCATGGTGCGCGTGACGAGCGAGGCCGACGTGCGCGCCGTCGTCGATCACCCGGACATGGGGCGCGCGCCGAAGTTCATCCTCGGCGGCGGCAGCAACATCGTGCTCACGCGCGACGTGCAGGCGGTCGTGCTCAAGGTCGAGGTGGCGGGCCGGCGCCTGCTCGAGGCGCGCGAGGACGCGTTCATCGTCGAGGCCGGCGCCGGCGAGAACTGGCACGACTTCGTCGCCTGGACGCTGGCGCAGGGCTGGCCGGGGCTCGAGAACCTGGCGCTGATCCCGGGCACGGTCGGCGCGGCGCCGGTGCAGAACATCGGCGCCTACGGCGTCGAGTTGCAGGAGCGCTTCGAGTCGCTCGACGCGGTCGACTTCGTCACCGGACGCACCGTGACCCTGACGCGCGAGATGTGCCGCTTCGGCTACCGCGACAGCGTCTTCAAGCACGCGCTGGCCGGCAAGAGCCTGATCACGCGCGTGCGCTTTCGCCTGCCGCGGCCGTGGCGGGCGGTGCTCGGCTACCTCGAGCTCGAGCGCCGGCAGGCCGAGACCGGCATCGCCCACCCCGACGCGCGCCAGATCTTCGACTGGGTCTGCGCGATCCGGCGCGCCAAGCTGCCGGACCCGGCGCTGGTCGCCAACGCGGGGAGCTTCTTCAAGAACCCGTTCGTCAGCGAGGCGCAGTGCCGCGACATCATCGGCCGCGACCCGACAGTGGTGCACTACCCGATGCCCGACGGCAGCATCAAGCTCGCCGCCGGTTGGCTGATCGACGCCTGCGGCTGGAAGGGCAAGAGCGTCGGCCGCGCCGGCGTCTACGAAAAGCAGGCGCTGGTGCTCGTCAACCGCGGCGGTGCGAGCGGGGCGGAGGTCGTCACCCTCGCGCGGGCGATCCAGGAAAGCGTCTACGGGCGCTTTGGCATCCGGCTCGAGCCGGAGCCGGTGGTCGTCTGACCCGGCGCGGCGTTGCCGTCGCCGCGGGCCGCCACGCCACCGCAGTCAACCCCCAGGACGCGCACTTGTGCGTGTGTGCCCGGCGCAGTGTAATCATCGGCGCGCCCTTGTCGCGGCCATCGGCTGTCGCGGCGCGGGCGAGCAAAGACGCACAGCCGCGCCGGCGCACAGCCGCAAAGGGGCAGACGATGCATTCTTCCTCCCACGATCCGGTCGCGCGACGCTGAAGGCAGCCGGCGATGGACGCCCCGCTTCGCGAATCCGGGTTCGAGGCGCTCAGCGCCGCACTGCGGCGTGACCAGGGGCGGTGGGCGATCGCGCTCGACGGGCTCGTGCTCAAGAGCGTCTTCCAGCCGGTCTACAGCCTGTCGCACGGCCGCCCGGTCGGCCACGAGGCGCTGGTGCGTGCATTCGATGCGTCGGGCGCCCGGGTTGCGTCGGAACTGGCGCTGCGCGGCGACGCCTCGTTCCAGCACCTGCTGCGCGGCGACCGCGCGGCACGCATGATCCATGCGCTCAATTTCGCCGAACTCGTGGGGACCGATCCGCACTGGCTGTTCTTCAACATGCAGGCGCAGGTCTTCGCCTCGCTCGCGACGCTGACGAGCGATGGGTTTCAGCGCGCGCTGCAGGCGCGCTGCGGCATTCAAGGCCGTCAGGTCGTGCTCGAAGTGCTGGAGCAGGAGGTCTCGGCGGATGCCGACTTCGACAGCGCGGCGCGCGCCGTGCGCGCCAGCGGCGGCCTGATCGCGATCGACGACTTCGGCGCCGGGCGGTCGAACTTCGACCGCGTCTGGCGCATCGCGCCGGAGATCGTCAAGCTCGACCGCAGCCTCGTGCGCCGCGCCGCGCTCGAGCCGCAGGCGAGCCGCATCGTCACGCAGATGGTTTCGCTGCTGCATCAATGCGGCGCGCTGGTGCTGATGGAAGGCATCGAGACGCAGGAGGAGGCCTGCGTCGCGCTCGATGCGAATGCCGACCTGGTGCAGGGCGAACTGTTCGGCAGCCCGCAGCCGACGCTGGCTGCGCCGGGCGACACGCCGTCGGCCCTGCACCTGCTGTGGGAGCACTACGAGGCGCGCCGCGCCGACGCGCAGCGCCGCTACCACGAGCGCATCAGGCCCTACATCAACGCGATCGGCTACGCGTCGGCGCTGCTCGCCGATGGCAAGCCGTTTGCCGAGGCGGTGGCGGGCTTCCTGCAACTGCCGTTGGCCGAAGTCTGCTATCTGCTCGGGCGCGACGCGATGCAGATCGGCGACAACGTCTGGGCGTCGGAACTGCACTACCGCGAGCGGCCCGCCTTCGCACCGATGCGCGACACGCGCGACGCCCACTGGGCGCGCCGGCCCTACTACCGGCGTGCGATGGAGGCCTTCGGCCGGGTGCAGGTCACGCGGCCCTACCGGACGCTGCATGGCGCGCACCTGTGCGTGACGATCTCGGTCGCGCTGCGCACGAGCGAGGGCCTGCGTGTCGTGTGCGGCGACGTCGGCTGGTCCGGCGATTTGGCGTGAGCGCGGGCGGAGGTTCTGGAGAAGTTCGCACCGCGGGCCAGCCGCTTGCCGGCCTGCGCGTGGTCGAACTCAGCCACATGGTGATGGGGCCGACCTGCGGCATGATCCTCGGCGACCTGGGGGCCGAGGTGGTCAAGGTCGAGCCGATCGAGGGCGACAACACCCGGCACCTGCTCGGCTCCGGCGCCGGCTTCTTCCCGATGTTCAACCGCAACAAGCTGAGCCTCGCGGTCGACCTGAAGGACGCGCGCGGTCGCGAAGTCGCCACCCGTCTCGCGGCGCGCGCCGATGTCTTCAGCGAGAACTTCAAGCCCGGCGCCATGGCGGCCCTCGGCCTCGACCATGCAACGCTTGAGGCGCTCAATCCGCGCCTGATCTGCGTCTCGCACAAGGGTTTCCTGCCCGGGCCGTACGAGCATCGCACCGCGCTCGACGAGGTGGTGCAGATGATGGGCGGGCTCGCCTACATGACCGGCCCCGAAGGCCGGCCGCTGCGTGCGGGCAGCAGCGTGAACGACATTATGGGCGGCATGTTCGGCGCCATCGGCGTGCTCGCCGCGCTGGCCGAGCGCGCGCAGACCGGGCGCGGTCAGCAGGTGCAGAGCGCGCTGTTCGAGAACAACGTCTTTCTCGTCGCGCAGCACATGCTGCAGTTCGCCGTCACCGGTGTCCCCGCGGCACCGATGCCGGGTCGCATCTCGGCCTGGGGGGTGTACGACGTGTTCACGGTGGCCGACGGCGCGCAGGTGTTTCTGGCCGTCGTGACCGACACCCAGTGGTCCCGCTTCTGCGACGCTTTCGGTCTTGCGGACCTGAAGGCCGACGCGCGGCTCGACAGCAACAACCAGCGCGTGCAGGCGCGCGACTGGATGATGCCGCTGCTGCGCGAGAGGCTTTCCCCCCTCTCGGCGCAGGACATCAAGGCGCGCTTCGAGGCGCACGGACTGCCGTATGCGCCGATCACGCGCCCGCAGGATCTGTTCGACGACCCGCACCTCGCCGCGACCGGCGGCCTCGCGGATCTCACGTTGCCCGACGGCCGCCAGACGCGCGCGCCCCTGCTGCCGCTCACGCTCGACGGCGCGCGCCTGCCGTTGCGACGCGATCCGCCAGCGCTCGGCGAGCACACCGACGCCGTGCTCGCGTCGCTCGGCTACACGCCTGACGAGATTGCAGACCTGCACGCAGCAGGCGTGGTGGCCGGTGTTGTCGCGAAGAGGACAGAATAGATTTCACACAGCGTGGTGCAATCGCGCGCATGCGTTGCCCGCACCGATGCGTGGCCCGCACCATTGCGCCGCACGCGCCCGTTGTCCGCATCCACAGAGGAGTCCGCTGCCGTGACCGAAACCGCCGTCCGACCCCATCACGCCCATTGGCCGCGTCGATTGCCGCGTGAACTCGTCGTGCCCGAGACCTCGCTCTGGTTCAACCTCGAGGTCGCCGCGACGCGCTTTCCGGACAAGGCGGCGTACATCTATTGCGGGAAGGTGCTGACCTTTGCCGAACTCAAGCGTCAGGCCGAACGGCTCGCGGGCTGGCTGCAGAGCGTCGGTGTCGAGCGCGGCGACCGGGTCGCGCTCTTCATGCAGAACTGCCCACAGTTCGTCATCGCCTTCTACGCCGCGATGCGCGCCAACGCGGTCGTGGTGCCGGTCAACCCGATGAACCGCGCCGACGAGTTCGCGCACTACATCACCGACCCCGATACGAGTGTCGCGGTCTGCGCCGCCGACCTCGCCGGGATCGTGATGAGCGCGAACGCCGAAGTACCCAAGGGCCAGCGACTGAAGCAGGTGCTCGTGACGCGCTACGCCGATGCGCTGCCGGCGACCATTCCCGAAGACCTCGCGCCGTCCGCCGCGATGCTGCAGTGGCTGCTGGCCGACCCGCCGCTGCCGGAGGGTTGCACGCGCTGGGCCGAGGCGCTCGGCGCCGATCTGGCGCCCGGGCCGCACCTTGCGCAGGCGGACGATCTCGCGATGCTGCCCTACACGAGCGGCACGACGGCAATGCCGAAGGGTTGCATGCACACCCACCGCACGCTGATGCACAACGCCGTCGGCAGCCAGTGGGGCTGGGGGAGTGCCGAAAGCGTCGGCCTCGCGGTGGTGCCGATGTTTCACATCACCGGCATGCTCTACGGCGTGCTCTCGCCGGTGGCGGGCGGGGCGACGATGGTCCTGATGCCGCGCTGGGACCGCGAGCTGGCGGGGCGCTTCATCTCACGCTACCGCGTCACGCACTGGACCTGCATCCCGACGATGATCATCGATCTCTTCGGCAGTCCCAACTACAAGCGCTTCGACCTGTCCAGCCTGATCTATCTGAGCGGCGGCGGCGCAGCGATGCCGCAGGCCGTCGCCGAGCGGCTGCAGCAGGAGTTCGGCCTCACCTTCGCCGAGGGCTACGGCCTGACCGAGACCGCCGCGCCGAGCCATGCCAACCCGCCGGAGCGCGCCAAGCTGCAATGCCTGGGGATGCCGATCTTCGGCGTCGATTCGCGCGTCGTCGATCCGTTGACGCTCGAGGAGATGCCGGTCGGCGAGGTCGGCGAGATCGTGACCCACGGGCCGATGGTCTTCACCGGCTACTGGAAGCATCCGGAAGCGACGGCGCAGGCCTTCTTCGAGCTGGAGGGCAAGCGCTTCTTTCGCACCGGCGACCTCGGCCGCATGGACGAGGAGGGCTACTTCTTCATCACCGACCGCCTGAAGCGGATGATCAACGCGAGCGGCTACAAGGTCTGGCCGAGCGAGGTCGAACTGCTGCTCTTCAAGTGCCCGCTGGTGCAGGAGGCCTGCATCATCGCCGCCAAGGATGCCTACCGCGGCGAGACGGTGAAGGCCGTCGTCGTGCTGCGTGCCGAGGCGCGCGGCAGCGCGACCGAGCAGGACATCATCGACTGGAGCCGCGAGCACATGGCGGCCTACAAGGTGCCGCAGAAGGTGCAATTCGTCGAATCGCTGCCGAAGTCCGGCTCCGGCAAGGTCATGTGGCGCCTGCTGCAGGACGAAGAGGCGAAAGCCGCCGCGGGTTGACGCGGACGCGGCGGCCGGGCCGACCGGCCGCGCTAGAAGCTCGACCCCGGCTGCCGCAGGAAGGCGAGTTCCTCGGGCGTCGAGGTGCGGCCGAGAATCGCGTTGCGGTGCGGGAAGCGGCCGAAGCGCGCGATGATCGCGTGGTGGCGCTGCGCGAAGTCGAGCGACCCGTCGAAGCCTTCGGCTGCAGCCGCCAGGCGCGTGAACAGGCGCAGCGACTCGTCCTGCACCGCAAGGTCTTCGGCGTGCTCGAAGGGCAGGTAGGCGAAGGCGCGCTGCTGCGGCGTCAAGGCTTCGTCCGCGCCGCGCGCGACCATGTCCCGCGCGGCTTCGAGTGCGAGGGCATCCCCGGCGAATGCGCGCGGCGTGTCGCGGAACACGTTGCGCGTGAACTGATCGAGCAGCAGGATGCGGGCCAGCGCCGAGCGCGGCGCGGCGTCCCATTCGCGCAAGCCGCCGGCGAGTGCGCTCTCGATCTGTGAGGCGAAGCGCCGCTCGATCTCGCGATCGAAGGCGTCGTCCTTGCGAAACCACTCGGCGCGCGCCTTGCCGTCGGTCGCCGAGCCCGGCGCGCCAAACCAGAAGTCGAGCACCGCGCGGGCGCCGTCGTCGATCGGAGGGTGTGTGGTCATGCCAACAGGTCCTGTGTCTCCGGGTGGCGGCGCATGTAGACCCGGACGTAGCTGCAGAGCGGGTTCACTTTCAATCCGCTGGCGCGCGCGTGGCGGAGCGCCGCCGCGACGAGTTGCTCGGCGATGCCCCGTCCTTCGAGCGGCGGCGGCACCAGGGTGTGCGTCATCTGCATCACATCGCCGACGAATCGGTAGTCGCAGAAGCAGGTCTGCCCTTCGACGACCGCCTGAAAGCGGCCGCGCTCGGGCAGGTGTTCGATCGCCAACTCAGGTGCTCGCATCGTTCAAGGCGCCGGGTTGAGGCGCTCCGGCGTGATCTCGACGGCGCCTGTCGTGTCGCTCAGGTAGACGGTGCCGTCCTGCACGGACACCTGCAACTGCATCGATCGCTGCGTCAGCGCGGCGAGCGCCTGACTCTGCTCGGCGTCGATTCTCCACACTGCGACGTTGCGTACACGCGTGATGCGGCTTGCGAGCGCGCTCCACCAGACCGGCACGCTGCTCGCGAAGGCATAGACGCTGACGCGCTCGGCGCGTGGGGCGGCGCGCAGGATGCGGCGTTCGTCGGGCAGGCCGACGTCGATCCAGTGCACGATCTGGCCGGTCAGATCCTTCTGCCAGAGGTCGGGCTCGTCGGTGTCCCAGAGGCTCTTGGCGAGTTCGAGCGCGCCGTGGTGGGTGTCGGCCGGTGCGTTCAGCGCATAGGCGAGGACGCGGATCATCATGCGCTCGTCGGTCTCGGACGGGTGACGCGCGATCGTCAACCCATGCTCGCCATAGACGCCGCGGTCCATGTCCGCGAGCTGCAGTTGAGCCTTGTAGATCGTTGCCTTGAGCGCCATCGGGTCCTTCGGGTTGCGCGGCGATTAGATCACCGACAGACGCAGCGACGACAATCGAGCACGCCAACGACGAGCACGACATCCCATGAGCATGAAGAAGACCGATCTGGAAAAGGCCAAGGCGAAGAAGATCGCCGGCCGCCTCGGCAGCAGCGCGGTCGCGCAGCGCTTCGGCGCCGGCGCGGCCGGGCTGCCGGACCGCCGCGAACAGCGCCGCCTCGACGCCGCCGCGGGCCTCGTTCCGTTTGCCTGCAAGCTGCCGCAGGCGCTCGTCGACCGCCTCGCGCAGCGGGCCGCGGGGCACGAGGGGGGCATGAACGCGCTCGTTGCGGCCCTGCTCGCGGACGGGCTTGGCTGACGGGGGTCGATCGCGGCCGGAAGCGCAAGTGCGAGCGTTTCGACGCGCGAGTCAGTCCTTCTCGGCGACCGTCTTCAGGTTCGCCAGTCCGCCCTCGAAGTCCGGCCCCATCAACTGCTCAGCAAAGTAGGCGAACCAGTGGTAGAGGGGGTTGCCCCCCATGTTGCCGTCCATCGTCCAGCTCACGCGCGTGCCGTCGCCCTCGGGCGTGAAGCGCAGTTCGCCCCTCGAGCGCGCGTCGACGCCGGCAATCTCGAGGTCGAAGGCGACGCGCCGGCCCGGCTCGACCGAGGTGATCGTCATCTTGCCGTCACCCTCGCCGCGGCTCTGCCACGCCCAGGCCGCACCGGCGCCGCTCGCCGGGCCGCTGTAGGTGATCGCCATCGCCGGATCGCGCTGGTTCCAGACCGACCACTGCTTCCAGCCGCGCGGGTCGGCAACGAAGGCATAGACCTTCTCGGGCGGCGCATTGACGAGCACGCTGCGCGTGACGGTGAACGCCGGGGACAGCATCATGCCGCCGCCGACGAGGCCGATCGCCACCAGCACGACGATGACGGCGGTCCATTTTCCGAGGCGTTTGAGCAGATTCATGCGGGGCGTTGAAGGTGAAGCCGGATGCCGAGTGTGCCGCTTGCGTGCGCCTGCGGGCAAGACCTTGCGACAGTGGCATCATTCACCCCCAATCCGGCTCGGCGAGCGCTCCCCCATCCTCTGGAAAACCCGATGAACCCAATCGAATCCCTGGCCCGCGCGCGCTGGCACCTGCTTCTGGCGGGCATCCTGGGCGCGTTCGCGCTGCAGTCTGCAACGGCGGCGGACAAGTCGACGCCGGCCAGCCCGCCCGCCAAGGCAGCGGCCAAGCCCGCCAAGCCGACCAAGGCGCGCGAAGGCAGCCTCGGCGGCGGCAGCGCCAGCGGCCCGATGCTGACGAAGGACGAACTGCGCCAATGCATCGCCGAGCAGGACCGGTTGAAGAAGGAGACGGGCGAAGTCGTGGCCACCCAGCAGAAGCTGGCGAAGGATCGCGCCGAGCTCGAGCGCGTGAGCGCCGAGATCGACGCCGACAAGCCGAAGGTCGACCTCAGCAACAAGGAGGCCGTCGACGCCTTCAACGCGCGCCTGCAGGCCAAGGGCAAGCTCGTCACCGACTACCAGGCCGCCGCGGCGCAGTTCAACGATCGCGTCGACAAGCTCGATGCCGACGACAAGGCGTTCACGAAGAACTGCAAGGACCGCAGGTACTTCGAAGACGAGTACGACGAAATCAAGGCCGGCAAGTAGAGCGCCACATCGACGCCAAGGAAATCGCATGACGAACCCATTGCTTGAGGACTGGCGGACGCCCTATGGTCTGCCACCGTTCGAGGCGGTCCTGCCGTCGCATTTCGCGCCCGCGTTCGAGCGCGCGTTCGAAGAACACCGCGCGGAGATCGAACGCATCGCTTCGAGCGACGAGGCGCCCGGCTTCGACAACACCGTCGCCGCGCTCGACCGCAGCGGCGCGCTCTTCACGCGCGTCGCCTTGCTGTTCTTCAACCTCGCGAGCAGCGAGACCTCGCCGGACCTGCAGGCCGTCGAGCGCGAGATTGCGCCGCGCATGGCCGCGCACGAGAGCGCGATCTACCTGCATGAGGGGCTGTTCAAGCGCCTCGCCGAGGTGCATGCCAAGCGCGACGAACTCGGCTTGCAGCCCGAGCAGCTGCGCCTGGTCGAGCGGCTTCATCTGGACTTCGTGCGCGAGGGCGCGCTGCTGTCGCCGCCCGACAAGCAACGCTATGCGCAGCTGATGCAAAGCCTCGCGACCCTGACGACAAGCTTCGGGCAGAACGTGCTCGCGGACGAGTCCGCCTTCCGCCTCGAGCTGCACAGCGAAGCCGACCTCGCCGGGCTGCCCGACTTCGTCCGCGCCGCAGCGCGCGAGGCGGCGGCCGCGCGCGGCGTGCAGGCGGCGGGCGTGATCACGCTCTCGCGTTC
Source organism: Rhizobacter sp. (assembly GCA_023954175.1). GTDB lineage: Bacteria > Pseudomonadota > Gammaproteobacteria > Burkholderiales > Burkholderiaceae_C > CAIKUF01. The sequence goes on along the minus strand of JAMLIM010000041.1, from coordinate 17,294 downwards.
GCTGATCGTGCCGTTTCTCACCTTCAGCGAGCGCCGCGACCTGCGCGAGCAGGCCTGGCGCGCATGGACGACGCGCGGCGAGCATGACGGGGCGCACGACAACCGGCCGGTGGCGCGCGAGATCCTCGCGCTGCGCAGCGAGCAGGCGCGCCTGCACGGCCATGCGTCCTACGCCGACTACGCGCTCGCCGACACGATGGCCGGCACGCAGGCCGCGGTCCAGCGCCTGCTGACGCAGGTCTGGGGGCCGGCGAACGCGCGTGCCGCCACCGAGCGCGAGGCGCTCAAGGGCCTGATGCTGTCGCGCGGCGAGACGCATGCCCTCGAGGCCTGGGACTGGCGCTTCCTCGCCGAGAAGGTTCGCCAGGCGCGCTACGACCTCGATGAAGCGAACGTCAAGCCCTACTTCCCGCTCGATCGCATGGTCGATGCGGTGTTCGATTGCGCCGGACGCTTGTTCGGCCTGCGCTTCGTGCCGAAGCCTGAGGTGCGCGCCTATCACCCCGACGTCAAGGTCTACGAAGTGCGCGCCGCCGATGATGCGGTCGTGGGCGTCTTCCTGCACGACAACTTCGCGCGGCCGACCAAGCGCAGCGGCGCGTGGATGAGTTCGTACCGCAAGCAGTCGCATCGATCGGGTGCGGGCGCGCCGGGCCGCGTGCTGCCGATCGTCGTCAACAACAACAACTTCGCCAAGGGCGCGCCGGGCGAGCCGACGCTGCTGAGCTTCGACGACGCAAGAACCCTGTTCCACGAATTCGGCCACGGCCTGCACGGCCTGCTGTCGAACGTCGCCTTCGAGCGCCTGTCCGGCACCAGCGTGCTGCGCGATTTCGTCGAGCTGCCTTCGCAAATCTTCGAGCACTGGCTCGAGCAGCCCGATGTGCTGCAGCGGCACGCGCGCCACTACCAGACCGGCGAGCCGATCCCTCAGGACCTTGTCGCACGCCTGCTGCGTGCACGCCGCTTCAACCAGGGCTACGAAACGGTGCGTTATGCGGCATCGGCGCTGGTCGACATGGCCGCGCATGCGCGCACCGACGGTGCGCCGGAGGATGTGTGCGCGTTCGAGCAGGCCGAACTCGAGCGCATCGGGGCGCCACCCGAGATCGGGCTCAACCACCGGCTGGTGCACTTTCAGCACCTGTTCTCGGGGTCGAGCTACGCGGCCGGCTACTACGTCTACCTCTGGGCCGAGGTGCTGGATGCGGACGGCTTCGACGCCTTCGTCGAAGCAGGCGACCCGTTCGATCCGGCGATCGCCGAGCGGCTCAAGCGCTTCATCTACGCGTCGGGCGATTCGATCGCGCCGGCAGCGGCCTTCCGCGCCTTTCGCGGTCGCGAGCCGACGGTCGACGCCATGCTCAGGCAGCGAGGCCTGGTCGCGACGAGCGAGGACTGACCGGCCCGAGGTACGGCGTCAGCCGGCCTCGCACCGACCCCGCACCAGCTATGCGGCGGTCGCGAGCGCGGTGTCCAGCCCGGCCAGGAACTGCCTGAAGTCGATCGGCTTGGTCCAGTAGTCGGCGAAGCCGGCGGCGAGCGCGCGTGCAATGTCCTCCGGCAGGGCGTTGGCCGACAGCGCGATGCAGCGCAGCGCGCCACCACCGGGTGCTGCGCGCAGGCGGCGCAGCACCTCGAAGCCGTCGAAGTCCGGAAGCTGCATGTCGACGAGGATCAGTTGCGGGCGCTGCTCGAGCGCGAGCCGCACGCCTTCTTCGCCGTCGGCCGCGCTCGAGAGCTCGATGCCGGGGCGCTGGGCGACGATTTCCTGCACCAGCAGCACGTTGACCGCGTTGTCCTCGATGTAGAGCACGCGTCCCGTGCGCGCGATGGGTGTGACGCAAGCCTCGGGCGCCGCCGACGCATGCGAGGCAATCTGCGACGCGGCCGCTCCTGGCGCCGGCTGCGTTGCCGTTCTGGTTGCTACCTCCGAAGCGGCTGGCAACGTGACCGTGAAGCTTGCGCCGCGCTGCGGTTCGCTCGTCACCGAGACGCTGCCGCCCATGCGCTCGACGAGCGCCTTCACGATCACGAGGCCAATGCCGCTGCCTTCGATGCCTTCGCTTTCGGCACCGAGCCGGTTGAACGGCTCGAACAGGTGCGCCAGTTGCTCGGCTGCGATGCCGCGACCGGTATCGCTGACCTCGAGCACGACGGTGGCGGCTGCAGCGGGGCGCGCCCGGATCGTGACGCTGCCCTGCGGCCGGTTGTACTTGATGCCGTTCGTGAGCAGGTTGATCAGCACCTGTCGCAGCCGCGTGCGGTCCGCATGGGCGACGCCCGCGACGCCATCGACCTGCAAGCCCACGCCGTATTGCGCCGCAAGGGGTTCGACCAGTGGCAAGGTCTCCCGCACCAGCGCGGCCAGCCCGACCGGTTGCGGCTCGAGCCTGAGCTCGCCGGTGTCGAGGCCGGTCAGGTCGAGCATGTCGTTGATCAGCAGCAGCAGGTGTTCGCCGGCGGAGCGGATCAGCGCGAGCCGCGCCTTGTGCCCGGCCGCGAGCGCGTCGTCGGACTGCATCAGCTGCGTGAAGCCGAGCACCGCGTTGAGCGGCGTGCGAAGCTCGTGGCTGACGCGCGAGAGGAACTGCGACTTCGCCAGATTCTCGCGGCGCGCGATCGCGCCGGCCTGGCGCTCGGCTTCGGCGAGCCGGCTCTCGGTGATGTCCCAGTTGACGCCGAGGCGCCCCACCGGGCGGCCGCTGTCGTCGAGCACCGCGATCGAACGCGATGCCAGCCAGTGCTCGCTGCCGTCCGGCCAGCGCACGCGGAACTCGTACTTCGCCGGCTCGCGGTCGGTCAACAGATCGGGCCGCGTGTCGAAGACCACGTGGCGGTCATCCGGATGCACGATCGCGAGGCGTTCCTCGCGCGTGGGTGGCGCATCGCGCGGCTCGAGTCCGCGCAGGCGGAACATCTGCGCGTCCCAGCGCTGGTCGGGGCCGACCAGGCTCAGCTCCCAGGTGCCGATGCCGGCGCTGCGCGTGGCGAGCGCCGCGCGTTCGTCGGCACTGCGCAGGGCGGCCTCGGTCTTGCGCCGTTCGGTGACGTCGAAGGCGACGCCGGACAGCAGCGGCTTGCCATCATGCACCTCGCGCCGCGCGCGGTCTTCGATCCAGCGCGTCTCGCCGCTCGGCAGGCGCACGCGGAAACTGTGCACCAGCGTGCCCTGCGCGGACGTCGCGAGCCCGGTCATCGCGGCTTCGATGTCTTCCCAGTCCCCGGGGAAGATGATCTGGTGCTTGAGCTCGCCCAGGCTCGGTGGCTGCGGCGCCTGCTCGCGGCCGATCAGCGCGAAGACCTGCGCGCTCCACTGCGCTTCGCGTGTGACGAGGTCGAAGCTCCAGACCCCGACGCCGACGGCGGCAGCGGCGAATTCCATGCGGCGCAGTTGCTCGGTCGCGCGTCGGCGCTCCTCGGCCGGCTGCGTCACGTCGAGGGCGATGCCGACGAAGGCGATCGGCGTGCCGTCCTCCGCGCGTTCGACGACGCGCCGCGTCATCAGCGTGCGCCAGTGGCCCTCGCCATCCGCGAAGCGCGCCTCGATGTCGGTCGGCCGCTCCGACGCGAGGGCCCGCGCGGCGGTGGCGGCGACGCGCGCGGCGTCGTCCGGGTGGATGCGCGATCGCATGTCCTCGAGTGCGAAGTCGAGCACGCCGACAGGCAGCCCGAAAACCTGGTGCGCGCGTTCGTTGCAGGTGACGCGATCGCTGCGCAGGTCATGGCGCCAGATCGCGATGTTGCCGAGTTCGATCGCGAGCTTCAGCTGGGCGCTCGTGCTGCCGAGCGCCTGTGCCAGCTGGTAGGCGTCGGTGTCGTCCACCAGGATGCCCATCGCACGATCGAGGGTGCCGTCCGGCGCCGTCCTCACCTCCCACTGCGACTGGAGCCAACGCAGGCTGCCGTCCGGGTGGATCAGGCGGTAGCGCTTGTCGTGTCGGCCGGGCTGTATGTTCGACGAGCCGTAGCTGAACTGCGCCCGGTCTTCTGGATGGATGCGCGACACGGCCTGGTCGAGCGGCGGCACGCCGTCGGCGGGGTCGAAGCCGTAGAGGCGATAGACCTGTGCGTCCCAGCGCCCGGCGCCCGTGCGCAGATCGCGCTCCCACATGCCGAGGCGACCGAAGGATTGCGCCAGCGTGAGCAGGTCCTGAAGTCGCGCCGCCTCCTGCGCGTGGCGTGCGGAGTCGCTCACGTCGCGCATGACGCACAGCCATTGCGGATTCACCGCTGCCGTGTCGGCGCGGTGCGCTTCGATGCGCAGCCAGGCAGTGCTGTCCACCGCGGTGCGCAGCTCGAGCTCGATGTCGCCGAACGGTTCGCCCCGTTCCAGCGTCATCGCCGCGTTGCGCAAGGTCGGCAGGCCGGCCTCGGTGACCGGCAGCAACTCCCACAGGGGCTCGCCGATCAGCGCCGGGAGCCGGCGCGACAGGAGCTGTTCGAACGGCCGGTTGCACCAGGCCAGCCGGCCCTGGCCGTCGACCAGCGCGAGCAGTTCGCGCGTGCACGCTGCCCAGGCCGAGACGACCCCGTTGGGCGGAGCGCCAGAGGGGTCGTCGCCGGTGGACAAGGGCATGGAGATCGAAAACGTGGTCGCGCTTCGAGCCAGTGTAGTCGGGCCGTGCGGCGGCGCAGGGGCGAAAAAAAGCCGCGGCAAGCCGCGGCCTTCTTCACCACCGAAGTGCGAGCTTCAGAGCGGCTTGATGTTCGAAGCCTGCAGGCCCTTCTGGCCTTGCTTGACTTCGAATTGAACGCGCTGGTTCTCGGTCAGCGTCTTGAAGCCGCTGCCTTCGATGTCACGAAAATGGGCGAACAGGTCGGCGCCGCCTGCGTCTTGTGCAATGAAGCCGTAGCCCTTGCTCTCGTTGAACCACTTCACGGTGCCGGTTTGGGTAGTCATCTAACGTTCCAATCAAAACAATAAAACTATGCGCAGCGAATGCGTGCGCATGCGGAAGGACACTCAAGCGACGGACCCGGGGGATTTCCAGCGAAACCCGTCGCGAGAACCGCGACGGGGTACCAAAGAAGACCTCAAAGCACGAGGGACTTGCGTAACTCCGTGCGCGGATTGTACCCCAACGTCTCGCGTTCGAGCGACACGAAATCAGGCGGGCGAATTCAAGCGAGCGCGCGCTCGATCTGATCCCGAGAGCGCCGGCTGCGCTATCGTGCGACGGACCCTTCGCCAGCCAGCCGCCATCCGCCCGTCACCATGCAGCAACTCGACTTCGAACTTCGCGGCGACTTCATCACGCTCGACGCGCTGCTCAAGGCAACCGGCCTTGCGCACAGTGGTGGCGCGGCCAAGGCGATGGTTGCCGCCGGCAAGGTGGCGGTCGATGGGCGCGAGGAACTTCGCAAGACCTGCAAGCTGCGCGCCGGGCAGGTGGTCGCGCTGCACGGCGCGCGGGTTCGCATCGTCGCCGGCGCGACGGCGGCAACGGCTACTTCTTCTTCTTGCTGCGATCCGGCACCACGGTCGTGATCGGCGCCGACAAACCGGCGGTCGAGACCGGCTTCGGCGCGGTGTCCTTCTTCGGCTTCTTCGCTTCCTTGTTGCTGCGCTGTTGTCCCTTGGCCATGCGATCTCTCCTTCGATGTTGCAACCCAAAGTATCGCGCAGCGGCGGCGTGTCGGGCGTGCCTGTGCGCCCCCTGCGACAGTCATGCGGCGGGCCCCGAGGCGGCGATCCGAACGCGGTCAGCCGATCGCCATCAGTTGACAGCCATCACTTGACGCCGGCGCAGGCTGATCGCACCATCGAAGCGCCGAGCCTGTCGGCGCCGCGGCGCAGGCCGAGGCTCCGAACGCCCAAGGTCATCAGTCACGCTTCAACAAAAGGACGAACATGTACCAGAAGATACTCGTGCCGGTCGACGGCAGCGCAACCTCGTCGCGCGGCCTTCAGGAAGCGATCAAGCTCGCCAAGCTCACCGGCGCGCGCCTGCGCCTGATGCACGTCGTCGATTCGATTTCTTTCGCCGCCGGCATGGAGGTCTCGATGACGGTGACGAACGACATGCTCAAGTTGATGCGCGAAAGCGGCGAGAAGATGCTGGCCAAGGCGCGCGCCAAGGTCGAGAAGGCCGGGCTGCGCGTCGACACCGTGCTGGTCGACAGCATGGCCGGCCGGGTGTGCGACCTCGTCATCAAGCAGGCCGAAGACTGGCGCGCGGGCCTGATCGTGCTTGGCACGCACGGCCGCCGCGGCGTCGGCCGCATGCTGCTCGGCAGCGACGCCGAGATGATCACACGCCTCTCGACGGTGCCGGTGCTGCTCGTGCGCGCGGTCGAGGCGCCGGCCGCGGACTGATCGCCGCGTCGGCCGGCGCGGCGGCCCTCAGGCCGCAGTTCTCAGGCCGACTGCGCGATGCCCGCGATCGCCCACTCGCGGCTGCCGTCGCTCGGTTTGACGAGGTGCCAGATCTCGTCGAACGGCGCAGCCGGCGCATCCTTCTCCTCGCGGATCAGGCCGTGGAAGCGCACGCTGACGACCTGGCGCGCGTCGTCCTGCTCGAAGTCGACGAGCTCGGCGTTGAGTTGCACGACGTCGGTCTGCTGCGCCGTGTCCTTGCGGTCCTGCAGGTCGAGCTTGAAGACGGCGAACATCTCGGGCGTCGAGAACTGGCGCAGGTCCTCGAGGTCCGCCTTGTCGTTGGCGGCCTGCATGCGGATGAAGATCAGCTTGGCGATGCGCTCGAACGCTGCGGCGTCGAAGCCCGGCGGCAGCGCGAAGGCGGGATCGGTCGCTTGCGCCGGGGCGGCGCCGAACGCCGGAGCGGGAGCAGCAGACCCGGCGTTTGCGGGCGCCCTGGACACGGGTGGCGGCTCGGACTCGCGCCGGCCGTCGACGCGCGCGTACTGCATGCCTCGCGGTGCGCCTTGGCCAGTTGCCGGCGCGAAACGGCGCGCCAGGAAGCGCACGAGCCAGATTGCCGCCACGGCGAGCAGCGCGATCGTCAGGATGTTGGCCATCTCCTCGCCAAGACCGAGGTGGCTCATCAGCGCGGCAAGGCCGAGGCCGGCGGCAAGGCCGGCGACCGGGCCCATCCACGAGCGCCCCGCTGCGGCCGCGGGGGCCGCGCCCGCCGCGCCAGGCGCTGCGTTGGGTGCCTGCTGCGATGGCGGCGTGGCGGGCGCCTGGCGCGCCGGCGCCTTGCGTTGCATGCCCGAAAAGCCGCCGCCGCCGAGCCGCTTGGCATCGGCCTCGGGAATCGCGATGCCGAACCCGGCAAGGGCCACGAACACGCTCAACAAGAAGTTCTTCATCCGGATCTCCTGACAACTCATGAATTTCAACGACGGAACCCGCCCGTGCCTTCCGTACAGCCCACCCCCGGATGCTACATGCGGACGCCGCCCGCAGGTTCCAGGGGTTGCGATCTGCCGCAATGACGGCAACCGCTGCGCTGCGCGCGACTGCACTGCTCCCGCCATTAGGGCGAAATCGTGTTGACAAGTTCCGTGCCGCCGATGGACACTGCGCGCCTTCGCGCCCGAAGGCTCACTTCGGGCGACCTCGCAACCCCATACGACAGGAGGCGCGCCATGAATCGATTCCATACCCCGCTCCTGTCGGCCGTCGCCTGAAGCGCCCAACCGCTCCCGACCGCTTGCGAATGCAGCCGCCGCGCCCGTACTGACGGGCGCCGCTGCGGCAACGAAGTTCCGGAAGACGACCCCCGCGGCAGCCCGCGGCCGACACCCTTGCCAAGCCAAGCAGGCTTGTTGCGCCGACGCGCGCACAAGCCATCGGCCCGCCACCGCGCCGCGGTGCGGGCGTCGAACCTGGATTCGAACCGAAGATGAAAGCAATCGATGCCGAGCGCCTGCGCTCGATAGGAATGACGCCGGTCTGCCTGCAGCATGTGCTGCAGGCGCCGCGCGGAGAAGACGTTGAAGAAATGCCAGAGGATGACAGTCTCGAACTGATGCGCCTGACCGAGGTGCACCGCGAGACGGTGCAGCTGCACGACGGCGCGGCCGAACATGCGGCGCGGGCGCTGCCGCGCCTGACGCGCGCGCTGGCCGATCGCGGTACGGCGCTCGCAGTGGGCGACTGGGTGCTCGCGCGCCGCGATGCCCACGGCGACCGGTGGGTCGAGCGGCGCATCGCGCCCCTCACGCACCTCGTGCGCCGCGATGCCGACGGCCGGCGCCATCCGGTCGCGAGCAATGTCGACACCGCGCTGCTCGTGATGGGGCTGGACGACGACTTCAACCTGCGCCGCCTCGAGCGCTACCTGGTGTTCGTGCAGTCGAGCGGCGTGCTGCCGGTGGTCGTGCTGACGAAGGCCGACGCGGCGGCTCCAGGGCGCATCGCGTCGGCGATCGAGGAGATGCACGGGCGCGTTGCCGCGAGCATCGATCTCGTGATCGTCGATGCGCGATCGGCGGAGGCGGCGGCGATGCTCGCACCGTACCTCCGCCGGGGGCAGACGCTCGCGCTGCTCGGCTCGTCGGGCGCCGGCAAATCGACCTTGACCAATACGCTCGCCGGTGCGCCGCTGCAGGACACCGGCGCCGTGCGCGAACACGACAGCCGCGGCAAGCACACGACGACCTCGCGATCGCTGCACCGCCTGCCGGGCGGCGCCTGCGTGATCGACACGCCGGGGCTGCGTGCATTGCGTCCGGACATCGACGAGACGACGCTCGGCGCGAGCTTCTCCGACATCGAGGCGCTTGCGCTGCAATGCCGATTTCGGGACTGTCGCCACGTCGACGAGCCCGGCTGCGCCGTGCGCGAAGGCGTGCCGCCGGACCGGCTGCGCAACTTCCACAAGCTGCTGCGCGAGGCGCGCCGCGACACGATGACCGTGCTCGAGCGTCAGCAGATCCTCGCCCAGTGGAAGGTGCGCGGCCGCGCCGGGCATGCGCGCGCGAAGGCCAAGCGCGAAGGCGCTTGAGACGAAACCTGTGTCAGGGGCAGTTGCAGCCCTTGTCGAACACGATGCGCCACACACCGGGCGCCTCACGCCGCCAGATCGAGGTGAAGCTCGCGACCTTCTCGCCGCCAGCAGCGAACACCGGGCCGCTGCTGATCGCGAGCGTGCCGGAAGGGAGCACCTCGACCTGATCCGGCGCCCAGGCGAACGGCGCCTTCGGGCCTTCGAAATACGGCTTCCACGCTGCGACGACGGCGGCCCTGCCGCGGATGGCACCGGAGCGACCGAAGAAGACCGCCTCGTCGGCGATGAAGGTCGAGAACGCGGCGGCGTCGCGGTCGGCCATGGTCTTCGCGAAGGCGCGCTCGGTCTCGCGCACCTGCGCTTGCAAAGCGTCGAGTTCTGCGCTCGTCGAAGGCGATGCCGCCGTGGGCGCGTGCGCGGCTGGGGCGCTGGCCGGCGCGGCGCAGCCCGCGATGAACGCCACTGCGCCCGCGAGCGCGAAGACGGCGATCGCGTGCATCGCGCGTGCCGTCACGCTCGCCCTGCCTCAGGCGTCGCGCACATCCGCGACGGGCTTGCTGCCGAAGTCGGCGCGCCGCAGGTAGGCGAGAACCTTGGTCGCGGCGGCGGCGGGCGAATCGAGTTGGCCCCCGGTCTTCATCTGCACGAAGCGGTCGCGATCCGGGAACCGGGATGGGTCGCCTGCGCGCAACTGCACCTGCATGTCGGTGTCGATCACGCCCGGCGCGAGCGAGACGACATGCGCCGGATGCGCCGCGTGCGTCTGGTCGAGCGCAACCGAGCGCGTGAAGTGATCCATGCCCGCCTTCACCGCGCAATAGCTCGCCTGACTCGCCATCGCCGAACGGCCCAGCCCGGACGAGATGTTGAGCACCTTGCACTGTCCGTCGCGCCGTGCGCGCCAGCCCTGCGTCGCGCGCAGGAACGCCGCCGTCAGCAGCAGCGGTGCTTCGAGGCCGACGCGCAGCGCGCGTGCCAGTTCGTCGGCATCACTCGCCTCCAGCGGCCCGATGCGCGTCAAGGCGGCGGCGTTGTTGATCAGCGTCGCGCTGTCGAAGGTCTCGGCGGACTGCGCGGCCAGCCAGTCCTCGACGCGCCGTGCCGCGGCCGGCGCGTCCGCTAGATCGATTGCCCACTGCTCCAGCGTTGCGCCGGCGGCAGCCGCCTTCGCATCGAGTTCGGCGTTGGTCGCGCGAGATATGCCGATGACGGTGGCGCCCGATTGCAGCAGCTGTTCGGCGATTGCCGCGCCCATGCCGCGTGACGCGCCGGTGAGGATCGTGAGGTGTCTGGCCATGAGCGGCAGTGTAGAGGCTGCGCGGTCGGCAAGTTGCAGCCCGGCCGTCGCCGCGTCGCCGCCAATCAGAATTCAGGCGTACTCGTGAACACCATGCTTTCGCCGCGCGTCGGATGCATGAACGCGAGCGCGCTTGCATGCAGCAGCAGGCGCGGTGCGAGGGCGATCACCTCGGGCGGCGCATAGAGGGCATCGCCCGCGATCGGGTGGCCGATCGCCAACAGGTGCACGCGCAGCTGGTGCGTGCGGCCGGTGAGGGGCTGCAGCTCGACGCGCGTCGTGGCGTGTGCGGTGGTGTGTGGGGTGGCGTTCGCGCTGTCGTGCGTGACGACGCGGTAGCGCGTGTGCGAAGGCTTGCCGTGCTCCGCATCCACCCGCTGGCGCGGCCGGTGCGGCCAGTCCGCGGCGAGCGGCAGTTCGATGTCGCCCCAGCCGTCGCCGCGCGTTGGCGCTTCGAGCGCGCCGGCGACGACCGCGACGTAGCGCTTGTCGACCTCGCGTCGCTCGAAGGCCATGCTCAGCCTGCGCTGCGCCGCCGCGCCGATGGCCATCACCATCAATCCCGAAGTCGACATGTCGAGCCGGTGCACGACGCGCGCCTCGGGGAACGCGCGCTGCACGCGCAGCGCCGCGCAATCCTGCAGCAGCGCGCCGCGCCCCGGCACGGCGAGCAGGCCGCTCGGCTTGCACAGCACGATCAGCGCATCGTCACGGTGGAGGATCAGCGGGTCGTCCGCGTGGACGATCGGCGCAACGCCATCCGCCGGCGACTCAGAACGAATCGACAAGTCCCGCCTGCAGCGCCGATTGCGGATTCGATCCGGCCGCGAGCACCTGCTGCAGCGCCTGCCCGCGCGCCACGCCCAGGCGCTTGAGCACGCAGGCGGCGACGGTGCCGGTGCGGCCGATGCCGGCCGCGCAGTGCAGCAGCACGACCTCGCCGCCTTGCAAACGGGTGGCGATGTCGTCGATGCCGGCGCGGAAGTCCGCCAGGTTTTCCGACAGCCCGAAGTCACGCATCGGCAGATGAAGCCAGCGCGTCGGCATCGTGCCCTGGCGCAGCGCGGCGTCGTAGGCCGGCGCCATCGAGGCGATCTCGTGGCGCGGCGTGAGGCAGACGGTGAGCGTCAAGCCGGTGCGTGCGGCCTCGGCGACGAATGCGTCCCAGCGTTCGAGCCGGCCCGGCATCGAATGCAGCCAGACGGCGCCGGGGACGGACGCGGGCAGGGGAAGGGGGCGAAACGGCATGGGCGGGATGCGGTCAAGCCTGCATGCTACCGCCGCGGCGCGTCCGCGTGTCTTCCGGCGCGCATTGAAAAGGATCGGGCTTGCGGTGACGGGTTCCGGATGCCGCCCAGTGCTGCGGTCGGTTTTGAGCCTCGATGAAGCGATTCTGATGCGTGTGCCGCGGCTTCGATCGGGGAAACAGCGGGGCGTTTCCGGGGCATTCGCGCGCAGTTGTCCGCGCTGCTGCCCGCGCGGTGGTGCGCGCTGCCGTCGTCGCCGCGCGCACCCGGCGCGTTGCCGGGTCGCCGCGAATTCATCCTGGCTGTCGATAATCGCCCGATGCCTGCCACGCCGACTCCCCCGCCTGTCGCCTCGCCCGGCGCCGGCGGGCCGACGCTGCACATCGTCATCAACGCCGGCTCTGGCCGCCAGAACAGTGACGCGACGCAGGCGGTGATCGCCGGCGTGCTGGGCGATGCGCAGCGCGCCTACCGCTTCCATCGCGCCGACGATCCGGCGCAATTGCCGGAGATCGCGCGCGGCGCGGTGGCGGCGGCGCAGGCCGATCGCGGCGTTGTCGTCGCCGCGGGCGGGGACGGCACGATCAACGCCGTCGCCCAGGCGGTGCTCGGCAGCGGCTGCGAGTTCGGCGTCCTGCCGCAGGGCACCTTCAACTACTTCAGTCGCACGCACGGCATCCCCGCCGACACCGCGCAGGCGGCGCGCGTGCTCGTCACCGGCACGGCGCGGCCGGTGCAGGTCGGCCTCGTCAACGATCGCGTGTTCCTCGTCAACGCGAGCCTCGGCCTGTACCCGAAGCTGCTCGAGGATCGCGAAGCGTTCAAGCGCCAGTTCGGGCGCAGCCGGCTGGTCGCCTTCGGCGCCGGACTCGTGACGCTGTTCGGCGTGCATCGCAAGCTGCGCCTTCACTTCGAGTACGGCAGCCTCGCGCACAAGGTGCGCACGCCGACGCTCTTCGTCGGCAACAACCGGCTGCAGATGGAGCAGATCGGCGCCGCCGGCGCGTTCGAGCGCGGCCACCTGGCGGCGATCACGCTGCGCCCGGTCGGCACCTTCGGCATGCTCGGCCTGCTGCTGCACGGCGCGCTGAGCCGGCTCGCCGACGCCGAGAACGTCGAGAGCTTCGGCTTCGATCACCTGTCGGTGCGGCCGGCGCGGTTCCGTCGCGTGAAGCCGATCAAGGTCGCGACCGACGGCGAAGTCTCCTGGCTAGAGCCGCCACTCGAGTTCCGCGTCTCGCCGGTGCCGTTGCAGTTGCTGGTGCCGACATCGACAGCGATGGCCGAAGGCACGCGCGGCGCAGCATGACGCTGCTGGTGCAGATCTCCGACCCGCACTTCGGCACCGAGCAGGCGCCGGTGGTCGAGGCGCTCGTGCGTTTTGTGCGCGAGCAGGCGCCGTCGATCGCGATCCTGTCCGGCGACATCACGCAGCGTGCGCGCCGCGCGCAGTTCCAGGTGGCGCGTGCCTTCGTGGAGCGCCTCGCGGTGCCGCACACGCTCGTGATCCCGGGCAATCACGACATTCCGCTCTACAACCTGGCGGCGCGCGTCGCGCGGCCGTATGCCGAGTTCCGCCGCGCCTTCGGCCGCAATCTGGAGCCCGAGTTCGAGTCCGACGCCGTGCTCGTGCTGACGCTCAACACGACCCGCGCCTACCTGCATGAGAAGGGTGCCGTCTCGCCGCAGCAGATCGAGCGCGTCGCGCGCCGACTCGAGCGCGCGAAGCCGACCCAGCTGCGCATCGTCGTCACCCATCAGCCGGTGAGCGTGACGCGGCGCGAGGACCGTGCCGATCTGCTGCACGGCCATGCGCGCGCAGTGCGGCGCTGGACGGCGGCGGGCGCCGACCTCATCCTCGGCGGCCACATCCATCTGCCCTTCGTGCAGGCGTTGCAAGGCAGCCGGCGCGGCGTCGCGCGCAAGGCCTGGGCGGTGCAGGCGGGCACGGCCGTGTCCTCGCGCGTGCGCAACGATGCCGGCAACTCGGTGAATCTGATCCGCTGCGCACCGCCTGCAACGCCTTCCACTGCGCGCCGCTGCAGCGTCGAGCGGTGGGACTACGACGCGGCGAAGCATGCGTTCGCGCTGGTCGCGCACGACGAACTGGTGTTCGATGTCGACGCCCGCTGACCCTTCACTCGCGCCCCTCGTCGCGCTCACCGAGACGCTCGGCGCGCACGCGTTCGCCGGCTTCTGCGTCCTGCTCGCGGTGCTGCTGGCAGCGGTCGCGCTGATCGACGTGTCGCTGCGGCGCGTTGCGCAGCGCCGTCTGCTGCGCCCGGACGCGCATCCCTTCGCGCGGATCTTCCTGCGGCTCCTGTTCGGCTTCGCGCTGATCGTTGCCGCGGCCTTCGCGTTCGCCGAACTTGCCGAGGAGATCGGGCCGGGCGAAGAACTGGCCCAACTCGATCAGGTCTTCTCCGACGCGGTGCGCGCGAGCACGCCCGAGGCCGTGCGCGCGGCGTTCGGTTGGGTGACGCACCTGGGCGATCCGTGGACGATCGTGCTGCTCGGCGTGGTTGCCGTGCTGGGCTTGATGATGCGCGGTGAACGCGTGCTTGCGTTTGCGTTCGTCGCCGCGCTCGCCGGCAACGCCTTGCTCAACACCGCGCTCAAGCACGCCTTCGAGCGTGCCCGGCCCTTGCATGCCCATGCGCAGGCGCTCGAGCCGACGCCGTTTGCCGGCTACAGCTTTCCGAGCGGGCATTCCTCAGGCGCGCTCGTCGCCTACGGCATGCTGGCCTACGTGCTGATGCGCACGCTGCCGCGCGCGTGGCACCTGCCCGCCGCGCTGTTGTGCGCCGGGGTGGCGTTCTCGGTCGGCGCGAGCCGCATCTTCATTCAGGCACATTTCGCGACCGACGTGATGGCCGGCTTCGCGTCGGGCAGCGTCTGGCTGGCGATCTGCATCCTGAGTGTCGAATGGGCGCAGCGCGAGCGGCGCGCGCGCTGAGCGCGCGCCAGCCCTTCAGCCGCCCGAGAGGCTCGCCGCGTCGTCGCGCAGATCGCCCGTCAGGTGGCGCGTGCAGTCGAGCAGCGAGACCTCGTGCGGCGGCTGGGCCGCGGCCAGCGTGATCGAGGTGTTGGCGATGCGCGCCGGCAGCGCCGTGCCGCGCGGCAGCGCGAGATGGCGCGCGATCAGTGCGCGGATCACGAGGCCGTGGGTGACGACCGCGAGCGGCCCGCCGAGCGTTGCGCGCAAGGCAAGGAGGGCGGCGAACGCCTGCGCCACGCGCGTCTCGAAGTCGAGCATCGACTCGCCGCCGGGCGGGGCGTCGCCCGACGTCAGCGCGCCCGGGGCGAGCGCGTCATAGGCCAGGCCGCGCAGCTCACCGAAGTTGCGCTCTTCGAGCAAGGCCTGCCGGCTGATCGGCCGGCCCGTCGCGGCGGCGATCGCCTCGGCGGTTTGCCAGGCGCGCGGCAGCGGGCTGGCGACGATGCCGGCGACGCCGAGCTGCGCCACGCGCATCGCGAGCGCATCGGCCTGACGCAGCCCGCGGCCGCTCAGCGGCGTGTCGGCCGGCTGCATCACGCGCGCAGCGTTCAGCGTCGTTTCGCCGTGACGGATCAGGACAAGGGACATCGGGTTGGGCGCTGAAGTGACGCAAGTGGTGCGAATGAAGAACGCATTGTCCGCGGCCGGGGCGCTGTCGAAGCGCCTTGCACGCGGCCGGAGGGGTGCCGCGCGCATAGACTGCGCGGCGAGCCCACGCATTCGACCCCCAAAAGACGACATGATCACACTGCCCACCTTCGACGACGTCACCGCCGCCGCACAACGCCTTGCCGGCCACGCGCATCGCACGCCGGTGCTGCGTTCGCGCACCGCCGATGCGCTGCTCGGCGCCGAGGTGTTCTTCAAGTGCGAGAACCTGCAGATCGGGGGTTCCTTCAAGTACCGCGGTGCGACCAATGCCGTGCTGCAGCTCGATCCTGCCAACACGTCGGTGGTGGCCACGCACTCCTCGGGGAATCACGGTACGGCGATCGCACTCGCAGCCCGCGACCGGGGCCTGCGTGCTGTCATCGTGATGCCGCGGGATTCGGCGGAGTCGAAACTGGCGGCAGTGGCCGCTGCGGGTGCCGAGATCGTGCTGTGTGAGCCGGGGACGACGGCGCGCGAGGCGACTCTGGCAGAGCTGCTGGAGCGCGAGCCGGCGGCTGTTGTGCATCCATTCGACGATGAGCGCGTGATCGCCGGCCAGGGTACCGCGGCGCTCGAGTTGTTAGCCGAAGTGCCCGGGATAGACTGTATCGTGGCGCCGGTGGGCGGCGGCGGTCTGATCGGTGGTACCGCACTGGCAGCGAAGGGGGTCGGGTCTGCCATACGAGTGATTGGCGCCGAGCCCGCGTTGGCGGATGACGCGTACCGATCGTTCAAGACCGGCGCGCGGCAGAGTGCGGGCGTGCCGAATACGATCGCTGACGGGTTGCGCGGCTCGATCGGGGTCCGGAACTTCGCCCTGTTGCAGCGCTACGTCGATGACATGGTGACGGTGAGCGAAGCGGCCATCGTCGCGGCGATGCGCACGGTGCTCGAGGACCTGAAACTGCTCATCGAACCATCGTCGGCAGTGGCCGTCGCCGGCCTGTTGGGCGCGCAGCTGGGAGCCGGCGCAACGCGTATCGGCGTGATCCTGTCGGGCGGCAACGTCGATATCGATCGTTGCCCGTTCCTGCGCGGCGAGCGCGTCGGCTAGCGCGTCTTCTGGTTCGCCAGGAACAACCAGGTCTCCACCACCGTGTCGGGGTTGAGCGAAATGCTGTCGATTCCCTGCTCCAACAACCAGCGCGCCAGATCCGGGTGATCGGACGGCCCCTGGCCGCAGATGCCGATATATTTGCCGTGCTTCTTGCATGCCTTGATAGCCATCGAGAGCAGGGCTTTGACGGCCTCGTCGCGTTCGTCGAACAGCTTGGCCACGATGCCGGAATCGCGATCGAGCCCGAGCGTCAGCTGGGTCATGTCGTTGGACCCGATCGACATGCCGTCGAAGTACACCAGGTATTGCTCAGCGAGCAACGCGTTGGTCGGCAATTCGCACATCATGATGACTTTCAGACCATTGTCGCCGCGCTCGAGGCCATTCTCGGTGAGCAGTTCGGTCACCTTGCGGGCCTCTTCCACGGTGCGTACGAAAGGCACCATCACCTGAACATTGGTGAGGCCCATCTCTTCGCGCACCCGCTTGAGGGCGCGGCATTCGAGCTCGAAACACGGTCGAAAGGTCTCATCGATGTAACGCGCTGCACCGCGAAAGCCGAGCATCGGATTCTCTTCGGAAGGCTCGTAAAGGCGCCCGCCGATCAAATTGGCATACTCGTTAGATTTAAAGTCAGACAGGCGTACGATCACCGGCTGCGGTGCGAACGCGACGGCGATCTGCGAGATGCCTTCGGCCAGCTTGTCGACATAGAAGCCGACTGGATCGGAGTAGCCAGCCATCTGCACACGGATCTGTTCTTTCGTGTCCGCGTCGATCCGGTCGAACTCGAGCAAGGCGCGCGGGTGCACGCCGATCATGCGATTGATGATGAACTCGAGCCGCGCGAGTCCGACGCCGCTGTGCGGTATGCCGGCGAAATCGAAGGCGCGGTCGGGATTGCCGACGTTCATCATGATCTTCACTGGAATCGGTGGCAGCGAGTCGAGCTCGATCTGCTTCTGCTCGAACTCGAGCGCGCCCTGATAGACATAGCCAGTGTCGCCCTCGGCGCAGGACACAGTGACTTCCTGGCCTTCCTTGATGGCGGTCGTGGCATCGCCGCAGCCGACCACCGCTGGAATGCCCAGTTCCCGCGCAATGATCGCAGCGTGGCAGGTGCGTC
>JAMLIM010000040.1 GCA_023954175.1 Rhizobacter sp. | reverse complement strand
CGAGCCGCTGGGGCCCATGATGGCCACGAAGTCACCCTTGCGGATATCCAGATCCACGCCCTTGAGCGCCTGGAACGCGGTGCTGCCGCTGCCATACACCTTGGTGATGCCGCGCAGGCGGATCAGCGGTGCCGAACCGGATCCGGTGTCGTTGGGTGTGATCGCAGCGGATGCGGTGGACAACGGCGGGGCATGGGGTGCGCCTTCGCTCATGGCTTGGCGCCCGCGCTGCGCTGATCGGTGATGACGGCCATGCCGGGCGCCAGGCCTTCACCGCTGATCTCGGTCATGCGGCCGTCGCTGATGCCCGTGCGCACCTGCACCGCCACGGGCTGGCCTTCGCGCAGCACCCAGATCTGGCGCGTTCCAGGGGCCTTGCTTTCCGTGCCGGCCACCTTGGTGGAGTTGCTGCGGGGCGGTCGCGGCATCATCTTCGACAGGATGTCGCCGCCCGCATTGCCGCTGCCTGCAGCCACCTGCGCCGATGGCGAAAACCGCAGCGCCGTGTTGGGCACCAGCAACACGTCGTCGCGTTCGGTGGCGACGATGGTGGCCACCGCCGTCATGCCAGGGCGCAGGCTGAGGTCGGTGTTGTCGACGTCGAGCGTGCTCACGTAGGTCACCACGTTGTTGGTGGTGGTCGAGCCGAAAGCCACGCGGCTTATGGTTGCCGGAAACCGGCGCGAGGGATAGGCGCTGACGGTGAAGCTGGCCTTCTGGCCGACCTTCACCGCACCGACATCGGCCTCGTCGATGCTCGCTTCGAGTTGCAGCTGCGACAGGCTCTCGGCCAGGGTGAACAGCGTCACGGCCTGCAGCGAGGCGGCCACCGCATTGCCCGGGTCCACCGAACGGCTGAGCACCACGCCATCCAGCGGCGAGCGGATCGATGCCTTGGACAGATTGGTCTCGTCGGTGGACAGCGTGGCGCGCGCCACCGCGACGTTGGCCACCGCGCTGGACTCGTTGGCCACGGCACGGGCCAATGCGGAGCGCGCGCTGTCGAGTTCGGTCGCCGCCGGCACCTTGCCGCCGGAAAGTCTCGACACTTCTTCGAAGCGCGCCAGCGTGGTCTTGGCTTCTGCCACCGTGGCGGCGCTTTGCGCCTGCAGGGCTTGTGCTGCCGCCAGCGAAGCACGTGAGCGGTTGACCTGGTCGATAAACTTGGATGTATCGAGCTCCACCAGTATCTGGCCGCGCTTGACACGATCGTTCACGTCGACATGCACGCTCTTGACCGTGCCCGAGAGTTCGCTGCCGATGCTGATTGAGCGCGTCGGCTGCAGGGTGCCGTTGGCGGTGACCGTCAACGTAAGGTTGCCACGCGCCACCGTCTGCGTGGTGTAGCTCGGTACGGCGTTGGACTTCTGGCGCACCTGCCAGGCCCACAGGCCGGCGCCAGCGAGCGCCAGCAGCACGCTGCCCCAGAACAGCGGGCGGCGATACCAAGCCCGCGACGCCGGTTCGGCCAGCAAGGTGGCGAGGTCGATGTCGGCTTCGGGCGTCGGGGAGGCAGGCGGCAGGGTCATTGGCGGGGAGTCGTGATGTCGTTGGCAGTGGCGCCCGGGGCCGTGTCTTCGCCGTCGGGGCGCCAACCACCGCCCAGCGCCTTGTACAGGTGCACATGGTCGGCGCCGAGATCGGTGGTGGCGATAACCACCCTGTCCTGCGTGGTGAGCAGGGTGCGCTGAGTGTCGAGGACGGTCTGGAAGTCGATCAACCCGCTGCTGTAGCGCTGCTGGGCGAGCAGTGCAGCGTTGCCGGCAGCGTCGGCCGCGCGTTGCAGGTAGAGCAGGCGTTCGCGGTCGCCGCGCAGCGCGACCAACGCGTCTTCCACCTCCTTCAGTGCCGTCAGCACGGTCGCCTCATATGCTGCGCGGGCCTGGTCCAACGCCGCCTGCTGCGCCTGTACCTGCGCCACCAGGGCGCCGCCGTCGAACACCGGCATCGACACGCTGGCCAGCAGCGCGCCAATGGCGGCGGAACCGCCGGTCAGCGCGCCCAGCGTCAAACCGTACAGGCCGAGCGAACCACCGAGTTGGAAGTTCGGCAGGCGCGCCGCGTCGGCCTGGGCCACACGGGCCACGGCAGCCGTGACCTGATTTTCAGCAGCACGCACGTCGGGGCGCTGGCGCAGGGTTTCGGCGGGAATGCTCAGCACGAGGTTGTCGGCCGCCTGAGGCACCGGCGCAGAGGCGGCCAGCAGCGTCGAAAGGGCGGCCGGCGGCTGGCCGGTAAGCACCGCGAGCGCGTGTTGGTTCTGTTTGACGACGATCTGCAGCACCGGCAACTGCGCGCGCGTCTGTTCGGCCGCCGACATGGCCTGCTCGGTATCGAGCGACGTAACCAGGCCGGCCTGCTGGCGCCACTGCGTGATCTGCAAGGTCTCGAGTTGGCTGGCCAGGTTGCTCTGGGCGATCGCCAGTCCGGCCTGGGCACCGCGTAGCGTGATGTAGCCGAGCGCCACCTCGGCGGCGATCGACACCTGCACGTCACCCAGGCTTGCGGCGCTGGCCTGCGCGGCGGCCTCGCTGGCATCGAGCGCGCTGCGGTTGACACCGAAGATGTCGAGCTCCCAACTCGCGTCCAAGCCGGCCCGGTAGGCGTTGCCCGTCACCTGCCCACCGCTGCGGCCACGCTCGGCCGAGGCCGCCGCGCCGACCGTCGGCAACAGCGCGGCGGCCGAGACGTCGCGCTGGGCGCGTGCCTGGCGCAGCGCGGCTTCGGCAGCCCGCACACTGGTATTGGCCTGCAGCGCCTGGACCACCAGACGCGCCAGCAGCGGGTCGTCGAAGCGCTGCCACCACTGCGCCAGCGATGCGGCGGCGGTCACAGTGGCGGCGCTGCCGTCGGACCAGGCGGCCGGCACTTCGACCGCGAGTGGCTCGCCAGGTTTCGGCGAGACCGTCGTGCAGCCGCACAGGGCCAGCAACAAGCACCCGACGGCCCACAGGGAATGCGCAGCGGTCCGTTGGCCGTCAGCGCGGAAAATCGGCATGTCTTAGATAGGTGACAAGGGGCATCAATTTGAATGTGACGCTACCCTGTGTCCGTGGTTTCTCCCTCGGCTTAAGCTTTGTAAAGCCCGGCCTCGCGCGACGGTCGACATAGTGCGATGCGTTCCCGCGGGATGCGCCGACGGGGAAGTCGGTGCGCCCGATGCTGCCGGATACCTGCACGTCGCCGCCGAAGGCGCGCTTGGACTTGGTGCTGTGAATGACGACGTGCCCTGGCATGTGGCCCGGCAGTGGCGGACGAACTGCGCAGCGCTTCGTCGGTCGTGAAGCGGTGGTCAGTGGGGACGCGTGAAGGTACTCCAGCGGGAGGCTTGTCCACGGTCGGCTTTCCGGCGCTGATTCTTGGAGTCTGGCCTTCTGCAATGGGTCGGGTGCCGGTATAGCCGCACCGGAATTGAGTGACCGCTGTGTGGCCCACACGTGGCGTAGCTGGCTGGTTGTCGCAGGCCAGCGGCACTGGGGCGAATCTCGACACACTTTTGGCAAGCCCCAAGTTGTCCTTGCGCTTCGCGCCGTTTCGCCACGCGTCACAGCGCGGCTACGGTGGACCCCTCAGTGGACCCCCGAGGGCTCAGAAAGACTAAAGGGTCAGCACGCGCGAACGTGCTGACCCTCGTCTTTTCTGGTGCGGCTGGCAGGAATCGAACCCACGACCCCTTGGTTCGTAGCCAAGTACTCTATCCAACTGAGCTACAGCCGCACAGCGCGGGATTTTAGCACTCAACCAATCTGCGAGGCCGCGGCGTAGCAGTCGGCGGCGCGTGCGGCGTCCCCTTCCTCGTGGGCGAGTTGCGCAAGCTGCCGCCATGCGCGGCGGCGCGACGCGGCCGGCAGCGTGGCGTCGTCCGCCGCCTGCTGGAGCGCGAGGCGTGCCTTGCCCCACAGCTGCCGCTCGGCCAGCGCACAGCCGGTGGCAAAGGCAACGGCGCCGTCGCGCGGATAGGCTCGCGACGCCGACTCGAGCCGCGGCAGCCAGTCCGCGCCGATGCCGACGACGCAGGCGACGAGGCCGTGCGCGATGACCTCGCGATCTTCGGCGCCGAGTTCGGCCACGCTGTCCCAGAACGGGCGCAGGATCTGACGCCCCTCGTCGGTGGCGCCGAGCTGCGCCATGCGGGTCGCGGCGCGCGCGGCGACGAAAGCGTCGCGCCGGTCGGCGCTGTCGAGCTGTTGCCAGCTGCGCCGCAGCTGGTCGGCGTCGCGCGCGGTGTCGAGCGCCTCGAACGCAAGGGAACGCAGCAGCCCGACCGCCGCCGCCTTCGAGAAGCCCTGGTGATTGGCGAGCAGGCGCGCGGTCTTGAGCGCCTCGAGCGGCTGGCGCGCAAGCCGTGTCGCCTGCAGCTTCAGGCGCAGCGCCTGCGTGCGGCGGCCGACGCCCGGCGGCAGCTCGGCGAGCAGTTCGAGAGCGCGCTGCGCGTCGCGGTCGTCGAGCGCCCATTCGGCGGCGAGCATGCGCGCGCCCTCCTCGGCCGAGCGCGCCGCCGCGCTGCGGTGCGAGATGTCGAGCGCCTTGCGCAGCTGCTCGTCGCGTGGCGCGCGGTCCTGCAGGCGGTGCAGGCTGCCGGCGGCGAGCAGATGGCCGAGCACAGTGAATTCATTGTCCTGCGCGAGCTCGGGGGTGTCGGCCTGGATCTCGAGCGCGCGCTGCGCCGAGCGGTGCGCGCGGCTGTAGCGGCCGCCGAAATACTGCGCCAGCGCATCGCGCAGCCAGGCCTGCGCGCTCTTGTCGCGCCGCGCGACGCGCCACTGCAGCGCGCGCTTGGGCAGGCCCACGAGTGTGCTGACGGTCTGGATCACCGTCACGAGCGCGAAGCAGGTGCCCACGAGCACGAGCAGGAAGAGGTTGAGCGAGACGTCCATCCGCCAGCCGTTCCAGTAGAAGCTGACCAGGCCGTCGTTGGTGCCTAGCGTCGTCGCCGCGACGACGGCCGCGATGAAGAGCAGCGTGAACCAGATGACGGCGCGCATGGATGCGCCCTAGCGCCCCGCCGCCGCCGTCGCGAGCGCGGCCAGCGTGTTGTCGGGGCGCGGCAGGTCGGTCTGGCGCGCCTGCTGCTGCACCTGTCGAACAAGCGACGTGGCGAGCTGCGTGCGGCGCGCCTTCGGATCGAAGTAGCGCTCGAGCGCCGCAAGCACACCCTGCAGGTCGCCTTGCACGATCGAGAACTGGCGCGCGAGCAGCGCGAGCCGCGCATTGAGCAGGCGCAGCTTCAGGTTCTCGCGCAGGAAGAACACGTGCTCGGGCTCGAGCAGCATCGCTTCGGGCTCCTCGATGCGCGTGACGCGCACGAGCGATTTGGCCTCGACCCAGACGCGTTCGCTGAAATCGTCCCAGCGCGCCATCCAGGGCTTGAGCCAGTCCGGCATCGAGGCGTCCGGCGCCGCGGCAGCGGACGCCGCGGCCCGCGCGGCCTTGCCGGCGCTCGCCGGCGACGCGGGCGCGCGCGCGCCGTTCTTGCGCAGATCGGGCTGCGCGCGCAGCGGCAGTTCATCGACCAGGCGCACCACTTCGTCGAGTTTGATCGTGAGCGCCGAAACGTCGATCATGCTCTCGCCCTTGACGCGGTCGAGATCGCGCGCGATCGCGCGGCGCACGCCTTCGAGCCGGGGCTGGTTGTAGCGCGCCAGGCGTTCGTCGGCCTGCTTGAGGGTCGACACGAGCGGCTCGACGCTGCCGGTGAGCGCCGACTGCTGCATCGCGACGCGCAGCGCGGCGTCGATGTCCACCACCACGTTCTCATCGCGCGAGCGCGAGATGCTCTGGATCAGCTCCTCGATCTGACCGCGCTGAACCGTGACCTCGGACAGCCGCACCTCGAGCAGCGCGACCTTGGCCGCCGCCTCGCGCGCCGCGTCCTGCGCCTGCTTGGCCAGCACCTGCGCCTCCGCGGACTGCGCCTGCATCGCCTGCTGGCGGCGCACCAGTTCGAGCTCAAGGCTGTGCTCACGCTGCTGCGTCTGCCACACGAGGCCGATCGCGGCGACCGCCAGCAGCCCCACCATGACGACCGCGATCCACAGCCACAGCTGCGTCGGCCGCGACGCCTTGCCCACGGGCGCATCGAATGCGTGGCGAGGCGCGGTCTCGGGCGCAGCGCCGCCCGGCGCGGGCTCAGGGCTGGAAGGGGTGTCGGTCACGCAACGATTGTATGCAGGCCCTCACCGATTCGAGGTCCGGGCGCGAAGGCGCCACATGGCGGAAGCCCGACCGTTGCGCGCGGGCCGTGATACGCGGGTGCGTCGCCAGCGCGCGCGCATGCGACCAGTCCGCGCCCGGCCCGACCAACGCGTCGAGGTTGTCGATCGCCTCCGAACTGCTGAAGAACCACAGATGCGCACGCGGCTCGGCCTGCGCCGCGGCCAGCAGCGCGCGCTGCGCCGCGTCCAGCCGCGGTGGGGCGCGCCGGTAGGCACAGACCGCGCCGACCTCGGCGCCCGCCGCGCGCAGCGTGTCGGCGAGCCACTCGCGACCGCCGTCGCCGCGCACGACGAGCACCCGCGCGCCTTGCCAGTCCGTCGTGCGAAGCTGGGCCCACAGGGCCTCGGAGTCGAACTGCGGCGCATCACTCGCCGGCTCGACGATCTGCGATTGCCCCAGGCCGAAGGCGCGCAGCACGCGCGACGTGCCGGGGCCGACCGCAGCGGCACGCGTGCCCGGCGGCCACGCGGTGCCGGCCGGCTGCGCCGCAACGAAGCGTTCTGCCGCGTTCGGGCTGACGAAGACGACGAGCCGCATTGACGCCAGACCGGCCCAGGCGCTCTGGACGGCCGCCGCGTCCGGTGCATCTTCGATCGCGATCAGCGGCAGCGCGGCGGCGTCGACCCCCGCATCGCGCAGCCGCGCGACCCAGTCCGCGGCCTGTTGTGCGGGGCGCGTCACGAGCACGCGCAGCGACGTGCTCACGCGCCGGATGCGGCCGGCCCGGGCGCTGCTGGCGTGACCATCGCCGGCGCCGCTGCCGACGCCGCCACCGCGTCGAGGTATTCGCGTGCGCCGCGCTCGATCAACAGCGTCGCGGCGCGCACGCCGAGCGCTTCGGCCTGTGCGTCGTCGCTCACACCCGCCATCACGCGCGCGCGCAGCAGCGGCCGGTCGTGCTGCTCGGGGTGGCCGAGCAGCGCGTCGACGCTGAGGCTTTCGCCCTGCCAGACGGCATGCGCAGCGAGCGGCACGCTGCAGCTGCCGCCGAGCGTGCGCGACACCGCACGTTCGGCGAGCACCGCCAGCCAGGTCGTGCGGTCGTTCAGCGTCGCCAGACGCTCGCGCAGGCCGTGCGCGTCGCTGCGCAGTTCGATGCCGAGCGCGCCCTGCCCGGCGGCGGGCAGCATCTCGCGCGGCTCGAACAGGCTGCGGATGCGCGCGGCCAGGCCCAGGCGCACGAGACCGGCCGCCGCCAGCACGATGGCGTCGTAGCCGCCGTCGTCGAGCTTGCGCAACCGGGTGTCGAGGTTGCCGCGCAGCGGCTGCACGTCCAGATCGGGCCGCATCGAGAGCAACTGCACCTGCCGCCGCAGGCTCGACGTGCCGACGCGCGCGCCTTCCGGCAGGGCTTGGAGGTCCGCATACCGGTTCGACACGAAAGCGTCGCGTGGGTCTTCACGCTCGAGCACGGCGCCGAGCACGAAGCCCGGCGGCAGCTCCATCGGCACGTCCTTCAAGGAATGCACGGCCAGATGCGCGCGCCCTTCTTCGAGTGCCGTCTCGAGCTCCTTCACGAACAGGCCCTTGCCGCCGACTTTCGAGAGCGTGCGGTCGAGAATCTGGTCGCCGCGCGTCGTCATGCCGAGCAAATCGACCGTCAGGCCGAAGCGCTCGCCGAGCAAGGCACGCACATGCTCGGCCTGCCACAGGGCGAGGCGGCTCTCGCGGGTCGCGATCAGCAGGGTTTGCGGCATGCCCAATGCTAGCAGTCGCTTGCACTGGTTCATGCGGTCGCACGCCGGCGCAGAGATCGACGCCAGACCTCGCGCCAAGGCGACTGCTACGATCGAAACGCGACTCCTCCACCTGCTCGGCACACCCCATGACGAACCCCCGCAAGCCCGCCACGCCTGACCGACCGAGGCCTGAACGACCGAGCCGCGCGCGCCGCGCAGAATCCGCGCCCGCGCCCGCACCCGCACCCGCGGCCGCGCCGGCGACGGCCGAGGTGGCGGCGAAGAACCGGCCGCTGGTCGAGGACATCCGCCTGCTCGGGCGCATCCTGGGCGACGTCATCCGCGAGCAGGAGGGCAAGGCCGGCTTCGAGCTCGTCGAGCGCGTGCGCCAGCTCTCGGTCGCGTACCGCCTGAAGAGCGACAAACAGGCCGGGCGTGCGCTCGATCGCCTGCTGAAGAACCTCTCGGGCGACCAGACGGTGAGCGTGATCCGCGCCTTCAGCTACTTCTCGCACCTTGCGAACATCGCCGAAGACCGCCACCACGTGCGCCGGCGCGAACACCACGAACGCCAGGGCCACGTGCAGGACGGCTCGCTTGCGATGTGCTTCGAGCGGCTCGCGAAGAACGACGTCCGCGCCGACGACATCGCCGGCGTGCTCGAGCGCGCCTACATCTCGCCGGTGCTGACCGCGCACCCGACCGAGGTGCAGCGAAAGAGCATTCTGGACGCCGAGCGCAGGATCGCCGAACTGCTCGGCCAGCGCGACAGCCTGCGCAGCGACGCCGAACGCGCCGAGAACGAGGCGCTGCTGCGCGCGCGCACGACGCAGCTCTGGCAGACGCGCATGCTGCGCTACACCAAGCTCACCGTCGCCGACGAGATCGAGAACGCGCTGTCGTACTACCACTCGACCTTCCTGCGCCAGATCCCGCGCCTGTACCGCGACATCGAGTCCGCCCTGCCCGGCCGCACGATCGCGCCTTTCTTCCGCATGGGCAACTGGATCGGCGGCGACCGCGACGGCAATCCGAACGTCGGCGCAGACTCCCTGCAGCTCGCGCTCGCGCGCCAGTGCGAAACGGCGCTGCGCTACTACCTGACCGAACTGCACGAGCTTGGCGCCGAGCTGTCGATCTCGGCGATGCTGGCGCCCGTCACGCCCGAGATGCGCGCGCTCGCCGCAAGCTCGCCCGACCACAGCGCGCACCGCGAGGACGAACCCTACCGGCGCGCATTGATCGGCATGTACGCGCGGCTGGCGGCGACGCTGACCGAACTGACCGGCGCCGAGGCGCTGCGCCACGCCGTCGCGCCGCAGAGCCCCTACCGCGCGTCGAGCGAACTGCTCGCCGACCTGCGCGTGATCGAGGCGTCGCTGAAGTCGCACCACGCGCATTCGCTGATCGCGCCGCGTCTCGCGCCGCTGCTGCGCGCGGTGCAGGTGTTCGGCTTCCACCTCGCGACGGTGGACCTGCGCCAGAGCTCGGACAAGCACGAGGCGGTGCTCGCCGAGCTGCTGCGCGTCGCGCGCATCGAGGCCGACTATTCGGCGCTTTCCGAACAGGACAAGCGCACGCTGCTGCTGCGCCAGCTGAACGATGCGCGTCCGCTGCGTGTGCCGACCGCCGACTATTCCGAGCTGACCCGGGGCGAGCTCGCGGTGTTCGAGACCGCGCGCACGATGCGCGAGCGCTACGGCCGCGAGGCGCTGCGCCACGCGATCATCTCGCACACCGAGGACGTGAGCGACCTGCTCGAAGTGCTGCTGCTGCAAAAGGAGGTCGGCCTGCTGCGCGGCACGCCGGAGACGGCCGATGCGGTCGCCGACCTGATCGTCTCGCCGCTGTTCGAGACGATCGCCGACCTGCGCAACGCGGCGCCGATCATGCGCGACTACTACGCGCTGCCGGGCATCACCGCGCTCGTCGCGCGCTCCGGCGGCGAGCAGGACGTGATGCTCGGCTACAGCGACAGCAACAAGGACGGCGGCTTCTTCACGAGCAACTGGGAGCTCTACGAGGCCGAGCTCGCGCTCGTCGCGCTCTTCACCACACTGCGCAGCGAGCACGGCATCGTGCTGCGCCTGTTCCACGGCCGCGGCGGCACGGTCGGCCGCGGCGGTGGGCCGAGCTACCAGGCGATCCTGGCCCAGCCGCCGGGCACCGTGAACGGGCAGATCCGGCTCACCGAACAGGGCGAGGTGATCGCATCGAAATACGCGCACCCCGAGATCGGCCGGCGCAACCTGGAAACGCTGGTCGCCGCGACGCTCGAAGCGCGCCTGCTGCACCGGACCAAGAGCGCGCCGCGCGTCTTCATCGAGACGGCCGCGGCGCTCTCCAGCGCGAGCATGGCGGCCTACCGGCGCCTCGTCTACGAAACGGCGGGCTTCACCGACTACTTCTTCGACACGACGCCGATCCGCGAGATTGCCGAACTCAACATCGGCTCGCGCCCGGCGTCACGCAAGGCAACGCGCGCGATCGAAGACCTGCGCGCGATCCCCTGGGGCTTCAGCTGGGGCCAGTGCCGCGTCGCGCTGCCGGGCTGGTGCGGCTTCGGTTCGGCGGTGAAGAGCTTCCTCGACAGCGACCCCGCGGCGCGTGACGCGCGCCTCGCGCTGCTGCAGCGCATGGTCAGGCAATGGCCGTTCTTTCGCACGCTGCTGTCGAACCTCGACATGGTGCTCGCGAAGAGCGACCTCGCGATCGCGGCGCGCTATGTCGAACTGGCCGAGGATCGCAGGAGCGGGCAGCGCATCTTCGGGCTGATCAAGGCCGAATGGCAGTCGACGTCGGAGGCGCTCGCGCTCATCACCGGCGAGGCGCGCTATCTGGCGTCGAACCCGTCGCTCGCGCGCTCGATCGAGCACCGCTTTCCGTATCTCGACCCGCTCAACCACCTGCAGGTCGAGCTGATGCGGCGCTACCGCCAGGGGCGCGAGAGCGACCCGGCGCGCGACCGCGTCAAGCGCGGCATCCACCTGTCGATCAACGGCATCGCGGCCGGGCTGCGCAACACCGGGTGATTCGGGTCAGGGCGCGAGGCTGCCGACGACGCCCGGCACGAAGTAGTTCATCGTCGCGATCTGCGCGTCCGGCATCACACCGGCCTGCAGTCGCACGCGACCCTCGCGATCGACGATGCGGCCGGCAAACGGGTGCAGGCGCCCGGCCTTGATGTCGGCCTCGCGCGTTGCGACGAATGCGGCGACGTCCTTGGGCACCGATGCGTTGAGCGGCGCCAGGCGCACGAAGCCGTCCCGCATGCCGCCCCAGACCGGCTCGGGCTTCCAGCTGCCGTCGATCACCGCGCGCGCCACCTTCGTGTAGTAGCCGCCCCACTCGTGCGTGATCGCGGTCAGCTGCGCGTGCGGCGCGATGCGGCGCATGTCGCTCTGGTAGGCGATGACGCCGACGCCCTTCTCCTCGGCCGCCTGCACGACGGCGGTCGACGCGCTGTGGTTCGTCAGCACGTCCGCGCCCTGGTTGATGAGGGTGAGCGCGGCATCGCGCTCGCGCGCCGGGTCGAACCAGGTGTCGAGCCAGACGACCTTCACCGTCGCCTTCGGGTTCGCCGCGCGCATGCCGAGCGCGAAGGCGTTGATGCCCTGGATCACCTCGGGTACCGGAAAGCCGGCGACGTAGCCGGCGACGCCCGTCTTGCTGAGCTTGCCGGCAAGCAGCCCGGCGAGGTAGCGCCCCTCGTAGTAGCGCGCGTTGTAGGTGTTCAGATTGGGCGCGGTCTTGTAGCCGCCGGTCTGCTCGAAACGCACGTTCGGGAATTCGGCGGCGACGCGCAAGGCCGGCTCGAGGTAGCCGAAACTCGTCGCGAAGATGAGGCCGTTGCCCTGGCGCGCCAGGTCGCGCATCACGCGCTCGGCGTCCGGCCCTTCGGCGACCGACTCGACGACCGTGGTGCTGACCTGGTCGCCGAGCGCCTTCTCCATCGCGCGCCGCCCCAGATCGTGCTGGTAAGTCCAGCCGGCATCGCCGATCGGGCTGACGTAGACGAAGCCGACCTTCAGCGGCTTGCGCTCAGCGGCGCCGGCGTGTGGTGTGAGCCAGGTGGCGAGGATCGCGCACAGCAGCGCGCGGGCGAGGTTTTTGAGCATGGTGTTCCTCTACATGGCCACAGAGCGTGCGAAAGCGCTCCGGCGGTGGCACGCCGGGCGCTTCTTCTTGGAGGCGCAGGAGGCAGGCGGGTGGGTGTTCCTGACCCTCAGTTCTCGTCTGCCCTCGAATCCCGGAACGCACGGCTCACGCGCGGGCCCGCGCGATCCATCGTGCGCTTGCGCAGGCGGATGTTGAGCATCTCGACGCAGACCGAAAACGCCATCGCGAAGTAGATGTAGCCCTTGGGCACGTGGTTGTCGAAGCCTTCGGCGATCAGCACGACGCCGATGACGACGAGGAACGACAGCGCGAGCATCTTGATCGTCGGGTGGTTCGAGACGAAATGCCCGATCGGCGCCGCGAACAGCATCATCAGCGCGACCGACGCGACGACCGCCGCGATCATCACGCGCACGTCGTCGACCATGCCGACCGCGGTGATGATCGAGTCGAGCGAGAACACGATGTCGAGCAGCATGATCTGCACGATGACCGCGGTGAAGGTCGCCTTCACCGCGCTCGACGACGGGCCTTCCTCGCCGCCGAAGGACTGGTGGATCTCGCTCGTGCTCTTCCAGAGCAGGAACAGGCCGCCGACGATCAGGATCAGGTCGCGCCCCGAAATCTCCTGGCCGACCACGGTGAACAGCGGCTCGACGAGGCCGACGATCCAGGCCAGCACGAGCAGCAGGCCGACGCGCATGAACATCGCCATGAACAGGCCCAGGCGGCGCGCGACTTCGCGCCGCTCGCGCGGCAGCTTGTCGACGAGGATCGAGATGAAGATGATGTTGTCGATGCCGAGCACGAGCTCGAGCGCGGTCAGTGTCGCGAAGGCGATCCACGCCTCGGGGGAAGTCAGCAGTTCAATCATGCGCCGGGTACGTCATGCGTGAAGGGCATCAGGATGCGGTGGCGCCGAATGCAGCATCCAGCGCCGCGCGCCAGCGCGCCTTGTCGGCATCGCTGGCGAAGCTCGCCTCGAAGCTGTTGGCCGCAAGGCGGTAGGCGTCGCGCGGGCCGAGCGCGGGCAGCGCGGCGAAGGTCTCGACGAAGTTCTGGTTCAGATAGCCGCCGAAGTAGGCCGGGTCGTCCGAATTGATCGTCACGCACAGGCCCGCCTGCAGCAGCGCAGGCAGGTTGTGGTCGGCCAGCGTCGGAAAGACGCACAGCTTCACGTTGGACAAGGGGCAGACGGTCAGCGGCATGCGCTCGCGCGCGAGGCGCGCGACCAGGTCGGCATCCTCGACGCAGCGCACGCCGTGGTCGATGCGCTCGACCTTCAGCACGTCGAGCGCGCTGCGGATGTACTCGGGCGGGCCTTCCTCGCCCGCGTGCGCGACGACGTGCAGCCCCGCCTCGCGCGCCTTGGCGAAGACGCGCGCGAACTTCTCCGGCGGGTTGCCGCGTTCGCCGCTGTCGAGGCCGACGCCGATGAAGTGCTGGCGCCAGGGCATCGCCTCAGCCAGCGTCGCGAGGGCCTCGTCTTCGCTCAGGTGGCGCAGGAAGCACAGGATCAGCTTTGCGCTGATGCCGAATTCGCTGTGCGCCCGCTGGCAGGCATGGTCCAGGCCCTTGATCACGGCCTCCATCGGCACGCCGCGCGCGGTGTGCGTCTGCGGGTCGAAGAAGATCTCGGCATGCACGATGTT
This sequence comes from Rhizobacter sp., assembly GCA_023954175.1. GTDB lineage: Bacteria > Pseudomonadota > Gammaproteobacteria > Burkholderiales > Burkholderiaceae_C > CAIKUF01. Next base: position 21,102 of record JAMLIM010000040.1, on the reverse strand, counting down.
GTCGGCGGCGGCGCGTTCGAAGTATGCCCACGCCATGTCGAAGAAGTCCGCCTCCTTCAGCAGCACCGACGCGCCGGCGTAGTAGATGTCGAGGAAGCTCTGCAGGTCGGTGAACGCATACGCCGCGCGCAGCGCCTCGACGCTCGCATAGGGCAAGTCGACGCGATTGCGCTCGGCGAGTCGGAAGATCAGCTCGGGTTCGAGCGAGCCTTCGATATGCAGGTGCAGCTCGGCCTTGGGCATCGTGCGCAGCAGCGCGGGCAGGCGGTCGCGAGGGATGGCGTCGAAGTCGATCGGCATGGCTTGCAAAGTTTCGCATGAAAAAAGAGCCGTCCGGTGCAGCGCGCCGGACGGCCCGATGGGTCCGCAGTCCGCTCAGCGGCTCACTTCTCGCCGGGCATCTTTGCGTCGACGCCCTTGACGTAGAACTTGATGCCGCCGAGGAAGGCGTCGTCGGCGACTTCGTCCTTCTTCAGCACTTCCTTGCCCGCCTGGTCGACGATCGGGCCCTTCCAGATCACGAGGCTGCCGTCCTTGAGCCCGGCCTTCGCGGCTTCGGCCTTGGCCTTCAGTTCAGGCGGCACCTTGTCGGAGATCGACACGAGGTCGATCGCGCCTTCCTTCACGCCCCACCAGCTCTTGCCCGTCTCCCAGGTGTTGTTCAACATCGCGTTGACTTCCTGGATGTAGTACGGCCCCCAATTGATGACGGCCGAGGCGAGGTGCGCGTTGGGCGCATAGGCCTGCATGTCGGAGTCCCAGCCGAAGGCGTACTTGCCGGCCTTCTCCGCCGTCTGCAGCACGGCCGACGAGTCGGTGTTCTGCATCAGCACGTCGGCGCCGGCGTTCATCAGCGATTGCGCGGCCTCGGTTTCCTTCGGCGGGTTGAACCATTCGTTGACGAACACGACCTTGGTCTTGACCTTCGGGTTGACCGACTGCGCACCGAGCGTGAAGCTGTTGATGTTGCGGATCACTTCCGGGATCGGGATCGAGCCGACGACGCCGAGCACGTTCGACTTCGTCATGCCGCCCGCGATCACGCCCGCCATGTACGCGCCCTCGTAGGTGCGGCTGTCGTAGGTGCGCATGTTGGGCGCCGTCTTGTAGCCGGTCGCGTGTTCGAACTTCACGTCCGGCATGTCGGCCGCAACCTTGATCATCGGCTCCATGTAGCCGAAGGTGGTGCCGAAGATCAGCTTGTTGCCCTGGCCGGCGACGTCGCGCAGCACGCGCTCGGCATCGGCCGACTCGGGCACCTTCTCGACGAAGGTGGTGACGACCTTGTCGCCGAACTCCTTCTCCACCGCCTTGCGGCCGTTGTCGTGGGCGAAGGTCCAGCCGCCGTCGCCGACCGGGCCGATGTAGAGCCACGCCACCTTCAGCGGTTCGGCCTTGGCCGCGGCGACCGATGCGGCCGACGCCGGCGCGGGGGCCGCAGCCGGTGCGGCGGCAGGTGCGGCCTCTTCCTTCTTGCCGCAGCCGGCGAGCGCCGCGGCAGCGGCAAGCACGCTCCAGCCGGCAGCCTTGATCAGGGTACGTTTCGAAATCTGGGTCATGGTGTCTCCAAGGTAGGACGAGAGAGATTGAATCGGGCGCTCAACGCTGGCGCGCCCGGGCATTATCGAACATCAGCTTCCGGGGAAGAACGGCTTGCCGATCGAGGCCGGCATGTTGGCTTTGATGAAGCTCTCGTTGCGCGAGATCAGCACCAGCACGACGATCGTCGCGACGTAGGGCAGCATGGTCAGGAACTGGCTCGGAATCTGCACGCCCTCGCCCTGCAGCGCGAACTGCAACATCGTCACACCGCCGAAGAGGTAGGCGCCGAGCAGCACGCGGATCGGCCGCCAGGTCGCGAAGGTCGTCAGCGCAAGCGCGATCCAGCCCTTGCCCGCAACCATGCCTTCGACCCAGAGCGGTGTGTAGACCACCGACACATAGGCGCCGGAGATGCCGCACAGCGCGCCGCCGGCGATGACGGCAAACATGCGGATGCGCCGCACCGGGTAGCCGAGCGCGTGCGCCGACTCGGGCGATTCGCCGACCGCGCGCAGCACAAGGCCGGCGCGCGTCTTGTAGAGAAACCACATCAACCCGAAGGTGAGCAGTATCGCGACATAGACCATCGGGTGCTGCCTGAACAGCGCCGGGCCGACGAACGGGAGGTCGGCCAGAAACGGAATCTCGAAGCGCAGCCGTTCGCTGAGCTTCTCGGGCGCGTAGCCGATGCCGACGAAGGCCGACAGCCCGGCGCCGAACAGCGACAACGCGAGCCCCGTCGCGTACTGGTTCGTGTTGAACCAGATCACGAGCACGCCGAACGCCGCCGCCATCAACGCGCCGGCGGCGGCGCCGGCGGCAAACGCCATGATGTCGCTGCCGGTGTGAAAGGAGGTCGCGAAGCCGGCGATCGCGGCGACCAGCATCATGCCCTCGGCGCCGAGGTTGACGATGCCGGCGCGCTCGTTGATCAAGAGGCCGAGCGAAGCGAACGCGAGCAGCGTGCCGGCATTGAGCGTGGCCGCGATGAGCAGTGCAATCGAATCCATCATGCCTCCTTCGCAGTTGCGGTCGCGACCTTCGGCGCGACGGGGCGCGACACGGCCCAGCGGATGCGATAGAAGATCAGCGTGTCGCAGGCGAGCAATGCGAACAGCAACATGCCCTGGAACACGCCGGTGAGCGACTTGGGCAGCCCGAGGCGCGACTGCGCGAGCTCGCCGCCGATGTAGAACATGCTCATCAGGATCGCCGAGAAGACGGCGCCCACCGGATGCAGCCGCCCGACGAAGGCGACGATGATCGCGGCGAAGCCGTAGCCTGCCGGCACGTGCGGCGTGAGCTGGCCGAGCGGACCGGCGACATCGAGCGCGCCGGCCAGACCCGCCATGCCGCCCGACAGCAGCAGCGCCGTCCACAGCATCTTGCGCGACGAGAAGCCGGCGTAGCGCGCGGCCGCGGGCGCGAGGCCGCCGACCTGCAGCTGAAAACCGGCGTAGGTGCGAAACATCAGCACCCAGAAGGCGCCGACCGCAGCGAGCGCAATCAGCACGCCGATGTTGGTGCGCATGCCGTCCATCAGGCGCGGAACGTGGGTCGCCGCGGCGAAGGTGATGGTCTGCGGGAAGTTGTAGCCCTGCGGGTCCTTCCAGGGTCCGTAGACGAGATAGTTGAGCACCATGTCGGCGACGTAGACGAGCATCAGGCTGACGAGGATCTCGTTCGCGTTGAAGCGATCGCGCAGCAGCGCGACGATGCCGGCCCACACCATGCCGCCGAGCACGCCTGCGAGCAGGATCGGCACGACGATCCAGTGGCTGGTCGTCGGCCCGGCCTGCATCGCAACGCCGCCGGCGAACACCGCGCCGATGATGAACTGGCCTTCGGCGCCGATGTTCCAGACGTTCGAGCGAAAGCACACCGCGAGGCCGAGCGCGATCAGCAGCAGCGGCGTCGCCTTCATCGCGAGTTCGGACAAGGCATAGACGCTTCTCACCGGCTCGATGAAGAAGACCTGCAGGCCCTTCAGCGGGTCCTTGCCGAGGATGACGAAGAGCGCGACGCCGACGACGATCGTGATCGCGAGCGCGAGCAGCGGCGAGGCGATCGACATCACGCGCGAGGGCTCGGGCCGGGTTTCGAACTTAAGCATGGGACACCTCCTTCGACGCCGACGCGCCCGCGGCGGGCTTGTCCCACAGCCCCGACATCCATTCGCCGATCATCTCGATCGTCGCCTGCGCGGTCGGCACCGAAGGTGACACCTTGCCCTGCGCGATGACGACCATGCGGTCGCAGATCTCGAACAGCTCGTCGAGCTCCTCGCTGACGACGAGCACGGCGCAGCCTTCGTCGCGCAGCGCGAGCAGCGCGCCGCGGATCTGCGCGGCGGCGCCGACGTCGACGCCCCAGGTCGGTTGCGAGACGATCAGCAGCTTCGGCCTGGCGTCGATCTCGCGCCCGACGATGAACTTCTGCAGGTTGCCGCCGGAGAGCGACTTGGCGGCCGCCCCGGCGCCGCCGGCGCGCACGTTGTAGCGGCTGATCAGGTTCGCGGCGAGCAACTGCACCGCGCGCACGTTGATCCAGCCGGCGCCCGACACCGCCTCGGTGCGCGTGAGCAAGGTGTTCTGCGCCAGCGACAGCGTCGGCACCGCGCCGCGGCCGAGGCGTTCTTCCGGCACGAAGTGCAGGCCCTCCTTGCGTCGTCGCCGCGGCGAGTGGTTGCCGATCGGCTTGTCGAAGAGCGTGATCGCGCCCGGCGCCGCGCGCGCGTCCTCGCCCGAGAGCGCGGCCATCAGCTCCTGCTGGCCGTTGCCCGAGACCCCGGCGATGCCGACGATCTCGCCGGCGCGCACCTCGAAGCCGATGTCGACGAGCGTCATGCCGAACGGGTCCTGCTTGGGCAGCGACAGCCGCTCCACCTTCATCACCGTCGCGCCCGGCTTCGCCGCGCGGTGCTGCAGCTGCGGCGGCTCGGCGCCGATCATCAGGCGCGACAGGCTGGCGTTCGTCTCCTGCGACGGATCGACCTCGCCCGTCACCTTGCCGCCGCGCAGCACGGTGCAGTTGTGGCACAGCGCGCGGATCTCGTCGAGCTTGTGGCTGATGTAGAGGATCGAGCAGCCTTCGGACGCGAGCTTGCGCAGCGTGACGAAGAGGCGCTCGACCGCCTGCGGCGTCAGCACCGAGGTCGGCTCGTCGAGGATCAGCAGCTTCGGGTTCGTCATCAGCGCGCGCACGATCTCGACGCGCTGACGCTCGCCGACCGAGAGCGAATGCACCGGCCGCAGCGGCTCCACATCCAGGCCGTAGAGGCCGGCGACCTCGGTGATGCGGCGCGTCACCTCGGCCAGCGAAAGGGACTTGTCGAGGCCGAGCCAGACGTTCTCGGCCGCGGTCAGCGTGTCGAACAGCGAGAAGTGCTGGTAGACCATGCTGATGCCGAGCGTGCGCGCCTGCGCCGGGCTCGCCACCTGCACCGCCTCGCCGTTCCAGCGGATCTCGCCTTCGTCGGGCCGCACCGCGCCGTAGATCATCTTCATCATGGTCGACTTGCCGGCGCCGTTCTCGCCGAGCACGGCATGGATCTCGCCCGGCTTGACGCGCAGGCTGACGTTGTCGTTCGCCTTGACCGCGGGGTACTGCTTGCTGATGCCGATCAGTTCGAGTCGCAACATGTCGGTGTCTCCTCAATCGTTGTGCGTGGCCGCAGCGTTGCGGCCTGCGGCCGGCGTGTCGCCCGGGTTGTCACCTTCGCGCCGAAACCGTTCGCGCCCGGCAACATACGCGGCGACGAGATTGCGCTCGTCGCCGAGCGTGATCCAGGCAAAGGCGCGTTCATGCAGTTCGCGCGCCAGCGCGAGGCGGTGCGTCGCGACCGCGCCCACCGCCCAGTCCCAGATGCAGACGTCGCCGGCGCAGCCGGTGTCGAAGCTGCCGATCTCGTGCTCGAGGCCGAGCGCGACCGCGGCGCCACGCGTCGCCGCATGGATCGCCTTCCACGCGGTCAGACGCTCGCCGGCCAGCGCCTGCACCTTGTAGGCGTCGGCCATCGTGCGCAGCATCGACAGGCTCGTGCCGCCGCCGACGTCGCTCGCGAGGCTGACCGCCGCGCCCGCTTGCTCCGCCGCGCGCCAGCCGAAGAGGCCGCTGCCGAGGAAGAGGTTCGACGACGGGCTGTGCGCGATCTGCGCGCCGCTTTTGGCGAGCAGCGCCCGATCCGCAGCGTCGAGCCAGATGCCGTGCGCGAGCACGCTGCGCGGGCCGAGCAGCCCGGCGCGGGCATAGACGTCGAGGTAGCTGCGCGCTTCGGGGAAGAGCTCGCGCACCCATTGCACCTCGGCCTTGTTCTCGGCCACGTGCGTCTGCATGTAGAGGCCCGGCGTCGCGGCGCACAGGGCGCCCGCCATCGCGAGTTGCGCCGGCGTGCTGGTCGGCGCGAAGCGGACCGTGACGGCATAGGCGAGCCGATCGCGACCGTGCCAGCGCGCGATCAGGTCGACGCAATCGCGCTCGGCCTGCGCCACGTCGTCGCGCAGGCCGTCCGGCGCATGGCGGTCCATCAGCACCTTGCCGGTGATCAAGCGCATGCCGCGCTCGGCGGCGGCGGCAAAGAGCGTGTCGGCCGAGACCTTGTGCACGGTCGGAAACACGACCGCCGAAGTCGTGCCGTGCGCGAGCAGCGCGTCGAGGAAATCTGCCGCGCCGGCGGCGGCGACGGCGGCGTCGGCATAGCGCGTCTCGGCCGGGAAGGTGTAGGTCTCGAGCCAGTCGAGCAGTTCGGCGCCGTAGCTGCCGATGACGTCGAGCTGCGCGCTGTGCACATGGGTGTCGATGAAGCCCGGCAGGATCAGGCGGCCGCGATGGTCCTCACACTGCCAGTCCGGCCCCGGCGGCTGCGAGGCGGGTTGCACGCCGACGATGCGTCCGCGGTCGATCAGCAGCCAATGGTCGGCACGCCAGCGCACGTTCGAGGGCGCCGTGTCGCCCCAGGCCGGCGCGGCGCTGAAGTCGAGCAGATCGCCGCGCAGTGCGAGGCGGTCTGGCGCCGGAGCGCGATGGGGAACGGGCCGGGGCGTCGCCATGACGGTTCAGGCCGCGCGGGCACCGTTGGCAGCGCGGCCGCCCGTGCCGAGCTGGCGCGCAACGCCCTGCACCTGTTCGCGAAACCAGCGCATCGAGCTCGACGCATGCGTCAGGTCGTGCCACAGCTGGTAGTAGGTGAGCGGCGGGAACGGCACCGGGCAGCGCACGATGCGCACCGGCAGCGTGTCGACGTAGCGCGAGCAGAACAGCCTGCCCGTCGTCAGCACGAGCAGGCTGTCGGCCACCATCAGCGGGATCAGGCTGAAGTGCGACGCGCGCACGACGATGCGGCGCTCGAGCCGCATCGCCTGCAGATGCTCCTCGAGCACGCCCACCGCGCCGGGGTGCAAGGGCATCGGTGCAACGTGCTCGCAGGCGAGGTACTTGTCGATCGTCCAGCTGCGCGTGCCGGCGCTGCGCGCGACCGGGTGCTTGTCCGCCACGAGGCAGACGATCTCGTCGCTGAACAGGCGCCCGAGGTGCAGTTCTCCCGGTGGCTGCAGCCAGTTGCCGATCACCAGATCGACGTCGCCGGTCGCGAGGTGGCGGCGGTAGTCGAAGTCGTTCGACAGCGGCATCAGCTCCATGCGCACGCCGGGCGCGACGCGCTTGATGTGGGCGACGAGGCGCGGCAGGAAGAGCGGGTCGAGGTAGTCGCTCGCCGCGATGCGGAACATCGCCTCGCTGCCGGTGGCGTCGAACCCGCCCGCCCGGGTGCGCGGGCTGAACAGGCGCTCCGCCTCGTGCAGCAGCGTGGACGCCGGGCCGATGAGCTGCAGCGCGGTCTCGGTCGGCGTCATCTCGTTGCCGGCGCGCACGAGCAACGGATCGCCCGTCAGCTGGCGCAGGCGCTTCAATTGCGCGCTCACGGCAGGCTGCGTGCTGTGCAGGCGCAAGGCGGCCCGCGAAACGCTGCGTTCGGTGATCAAGGTGTGCAGGACCCGTATGAGGAACAACTCGATCTTGTCGAAATCCGCCCGCTGCGTCATACCGGTTTGCCGATAGATGTTATGCGGCCCATCGTATACACACAGTGAGCTTCAGGCGCTACTCTTCGGGTAACTCCTATGAAGGCGGCCACGCCAGCCCCGGGCCGCCCGACAGCCGAAGGACCAGCATGAGCCAGCGCCCGATTCGCTTCTTCCACCGCGGCCGGATCGTCGAAGTCGACGCCGCCGCGCCAACCCGCAGCGTGCTCGACTGGCTGCGCGACGATGCGCATTGCGTCGGCACCAAGGAAGGCTGCAACGAAGGCGACTGTGGCGCCTGCACCGTCGTGATCGGCGAGATCGCCGCGGCGGGCGACCCGCACGCTGTGCGCGGCCTGTCGCTCACGACCGCCAACGCCTGCATCCGCTTCCTGCCGACGCTCGACGGCAAGGCGCTGTTCACGGTCGAGGACCTGAAGGCGATGCACGGCGACGCACTGCATCCGGTGCCTGCTGACGAGCTGCACCCGGTGCAGCGGGCGATGGTCGACTGCCACGGCTCGCAGTGCGGCTTTTGCACGCCCGGCTTCGTGATGTCGCTCTGGTCCGCCTACGAGCATCACGGCGCGAACGGCAGCGTGCCGAGCCGGCAACAGCTCGCCGACGAACTTTCGGGCAATCTGTGCCGCTGCACCGGCTACCGCCCGATCATCGATGCCGGCCAGCGCATGTTCTCGCTGCCCGCATCGCGGCTCGACACCGAGCCCATCCTCGCCGCGCTGCGTTCGCTGCGCAGCGAAGACGACTTCGACTACGGCACGCAGTTTCACGCGCCGCGCACGCTCGGTCAGCTGGCCGCGTTGCGCGCGGCGAAGCCCGACGCCAAGATCCTGGCCGGCGCGACCGACATGGGGCTGTGGGTGAACAAGGGCCTGCGCGATCTGGGTGAGCTGATCTACGTCGGCGAGGTCGCGGAACTGAAGCACATCGAGCTGCGCGACGGCAGCCTGCGGATCGGCGCCGGCGCATCGCTCGAAGACGCGTGGCGCGCGCTCGCCGCGCGCTGGCCTGCCCTCGAGGACGTGTGGCTGCGCTTTGCGTCGCCGCCGATCCGCAACGCCGGCACGATGGGCGGCAACGTCGCCAACGGCTCGCCGATCGGCGATGCGCCGCCGGTGCTGATGTCGCTCGGCGCGCAGGTCGAACTGCGCAAGGGCGAGCGCGTGCGCACGCTGCCGCTGCGCGACTTCTACGTCGACTACATGGTCAACCGCATGGAGCCGGGCGAGTTCGTGCAGGCGCTCAGCGTGCCCACACCGCAACCCGCGCAACCCCCGCAACCAGCCTGGCAGGTACGCGCCTACAAGCTCTCGAAGCGGTTCGACTGCGACATCTCGGCCGTCTGCGCGGGACTCGCAATCGCGCTCGACGGCGACACCGTGAAGGCGGCGCGCCTGTGCTTCGGCGGCATGGCCGCGACCGTGCGCCACGCCGAGCGCGCCGAGGCGGCGATCGTCGGCAAGGCGTGGACGCAGGCCACGGTGCAGGCCGCGATGGAGGCGTTGGGCGAGGACTTCAAGCCGCTCACCGACATGCGCGCGAGCGCCGAGTACCGGCTTCAGGCCGCGCGCAACCTGCTGCAGCGCTTCTGGCTCGAAACCCGAACCGCCGATCCGCTGCCGGCAAGCGCGCTCAGCGTGTGGAGCACGATGCCGCACGACACCGGCGCCGCGGTCGCCGTCGCAACGGCGCAAGGAGAGGTCTCGTGAGCCGCGAAAGAGGGGCCCCGCGACGCGGGTATCGAAGCGAGCGAGTGAGACCCTGTGTCGACGGCTCGATGGATCAACCGCCACTGACTACCGGAGGCACAGCATGAACAAGCCGATCGATGCCCCCCTGCTGCGCGAGGCCGAGTCCTGGCCCGATCATCTGCATCACGAAGCGACGCGGATCGACGCGGTCGTCGAGTCGAAGCGACAGCGCGACGGCGCGCGCGTCGGCATCAGCCGGCCGCACGAGTCCGCGCACCTGCACGTCGCGGGTGCCGCACCGTACATCGACGACATGCCCGAGCTCGCCGGCACCTTGCACGCGGCGCTCGGCCTGTCACCGGTTGCGCACGGGCGCATCACGGCGATGGCGCTCGACCGCATCCGCGCGCTGCCGGGCGTCGTCGCGGTGCTCAGCGCGGCCGACATCCCCGGCACGAACGATTGCGGGCCGATCGTGCACGACGACCCGATCCTCGCCGACGGACTCGTGCAGCACGTCGGCCAGCCGGTGTTCGCGGTGATCGCCGAGACGCGCGACGCCGCGCGGCGCGCCGCGGCGAAGGCGCGCGACGTGCTCACGATCGAGCCGCTGCCGGCGATCTTCACGCCGGTCGAAGCGCATCAGGCGCAGAGCTACGTGCTCGACCCGATGCACCTGCGCCGCGGCGACGCGCGTGCCGCGATCGCCGCCGCGCCGCACAAGCTGAAGGACACGTTCGATGTCGGCGGCCAGGAGCAGTTCTACCTCGAAGGGCAGATCAGCTACGCCATCCCGCGCGAGGACGACGGCATGCTCGTGCACTGCTCGACGCAGCACCCGAGCGAGATGCAGCACATCGTCGCCCACGCGCTGCAGCTGCACGCGCACCACGTGCAGGTCGAGTGCCGGCGCATGGGCGGCGGCTTCGGCGGCAAGGAGTCGCAGTCGGCGCTGTTTGCCTGCGTTGCCGCGGTCGCCGCGAAGAAGCTTGGCCGGCCGGTCAAGTTGCGCGTCGATCGCGACGACGACTTCCTGATCACCGGCCGGCGCCACTGCTTCCACTACGCGTACGAGGTCGGCTACGACGACGACGGCCGCGTGCTCGGCGCCGAGCTGACGATGGTCTCGCGCGCAGGTTTCTCGGCCGACCTGTCGGCGCCGGTGATGACGCGCGCGATCTGCCACTTCGACAACGCCTACTGGCTGCCCGACGTCGCGATCCACGGCTACAGCGGCAAGACGCACACGCAGAGCAACACCGCGTTTCGCGGCTTCGGCGGCCCGCAGGGCGCGATCGCGATCGAGAACATCCTTGACTCGATCGCGCGCCGGCTCGGCAAGGATGCGCTGGCCGTCCGACGCGCGAACTTCTACGGCATCGGCGAGCGCAACGTCACGCCCTACGGCATGGAGGTGACCGACAACATCATCGCCGCGCTCACCGACCAGCTCGTCGCGAGCAGCGACTACGCTGCGCGGCGCGCCGAGATCGACCGCTTCAATGCGGCGAGCCCGGTCCTGAAGCGCGGCCTCGCGCTGACGCCGGTGAAGTTCGGCATCTCCTTCAACGTCGTGCACTTCAACCAGGCCGGCGCGCTCGTGCACATCTACAGCGACGGCTCGATCCTCGTCAATCACGGCGGCACCGAGATGGGCCAGGGGCTGAACACGAAGATGGCGCAGGTCGCGGCGCACGAGCTCGGCGTCTCGTTCGACAGCGTGCGCGTCACCGCGACCGACACGCAGAAGGTCGCCAACACCTCGGCCACCGCGGCGTCGAGCGGCGCGGACCTGAACGGCAAGGCAGTGCAGGACGCGGCACGCCAGCTGCGTGAGCGGCTCGCAACGTTCGCCAGCGAAAGGCACGGTGGCAGCGCCGAATCGGTGCGCTTTGCGAACGGACAGGTCGTCGTCGGCGGCAAGGCCTTCGCCTTCGCCGAGATCGTGATGCAGGCCTACATGGCGCGCGTGCAGCTCTGGTCGGACGGTTTCTACGCCACGCCCGGCCTGCACTGGAACCGCGAGACGCTGCAGGGCAAGCCGTTCTTCTACTTCGCCTACGGCGCAGCGGTGAGCGAGGTCGTCGTCGACACGCTGACGGGCGAGAACAAGCTGCTGCGCGCGGACGTGCTGCACGACGTCGGCCGTTCGCTCAACCCGGCGATCGACATCGGCCAGGTCGAAGGCGCCTTCATCCAGGGCATGGGCTGGCTGACGATGGAGGAACTCGTCTGGCACCCGAAGACGGGCCTCTTGACGACGCACGCACCGAGCACCTACAAGATCCCGACCGCCAACGACTGCCCGCCGGTGTTCAACGTGCGCCTGTTCGAGGGCGACAACCCGTCGGACACGATTCACCGCAGCAAGGCGGTCGGCGAGCCGCCGCTGCTGCTGCCGTTCTCGGTGTTCTACGCGATCCGCGACGCTGTCTCTGCAGTCGGCAACCATCGCGTCGACCCGCCGCTGTCGGCGCCGGCGACCTGCGAAGCCGTGCTGCGCGCGGTCACCGCGGTGCGCGCGGCGAACCCGGCTTGATGCGCTCGGCCTGACGCGGTGGATCTGCATACGCGCCAGGCCGCGCAGGCTGCGCTGACCGAAGGCCGGCGCGCGATCGTCGTCGAAGTGACCGAAGCGCTCGGCTCGGCGCCGCGCGAACGCGGCACGCGCATGCTCGTGACGCGCGACGCCACCATCGGCACGGTGGGCGGCGGCCACCTCGAACTGAAGGCGATCGCGACCGCGCGCGCGATGCTGGAGGGTGACGCCGCGCCACGCAGCGAACACTTTCCGCTCGGCCCGGCGCTCGGCCAGTGCTGCGGCGGTGCGGTGACGCTGGGCTTCGAGGCGCTCACGCCTGAATCGCTCGCGCGCTGGCCCGAGCCCGCGCCGCTGTTTCACTTGCAGCTCTACGGCGCCGGCCACGTCGGGCGGGCGATCGCGAGCCTGCTGGCCACGCTCGACGCGCGCGTCGACTGGATCGACGAGCGCGAGGAGGAGTTTCCGTCGGTGACGGTGCTCGGCGCGCCCTGGCCCGCGCACATTCGCAAGACCTGCGTCGATGCGGTCGAGGGCGAAGTGCGGCTCGCGCCGGCCGGCGCCTTCTACCTCGTGCTCACGCACAACCACGATCTGGACCTGCGCATCACCGAGGCCATCCTGCGCCGCGGCGACTTCGGCTTTCTCGGCCTGATCGGCTCGAAGACGAAGCGCGCGCGCTTCGTGCACCGCTTCGAGCGGCGCGGCATTGCCGCCGCGACGATCGCACGCATGACCTGCCCGATCGGTGTCGAGGGCGTCTCAGGCAAGGAGCCCGAGGTGCTCGCGCTCGCCGCGGTCGCGCAGTTGCTGCAGGCGGCGTCGCGCCGCGAGTCGATTGCCGGCGCGGCGGCGGCCGCCACCGCTTGATGGGTCTACGGCGTCAGCCGCCGCTTGATGGCTCTGCGGCGTCAGCCGGCGCCTATGCGCCGCAGCGCCGGCACGTCGAGCACGCGCACCGTGTAGCCCTCGACCTCGATCACGCCCTGGTCCGACAGGGTGCGCATCAGGCGCGACATCGTCTCGGGCGTCATGCCGAGCTGCGACGCGATGTCGCTCTTGCGCTCGGCGAGCTGCACGACGGCGCGGTTCGGATCGGCGTCGACCGGCAGTTGCCGCGCGGCGAGCCAGCTCGCGAGCCGCGCCGGCGCGTCCTTGTGCATCAGTTCGTGGGTCTGCATCGTCAGCCGACGGACCTCGCCGGCGAGGCTCACGAGCATGCGCTGGGCGAGCGACGGCCGTTGATCGAACAGCACCTGCAGCGGGTCGCGCGCCAGTTCGGCCACACGCACCGGCGTGAGCGCGACGGCGTCGAGCACGTGCGAAGAGTCGAGCCAGACCGAACTCGCGTCGAGCCATGCCGGGCCGTGCACCAGGCGCTCGGTGCGCATCGCGCCGCCCGGCATCGCCATGCCGAGCGCGACGTCACCGCTGAGCAGCACCACCAGCGTGCGCGACGACTGACCATGCGCGAACACCGCCTGGCCGGCGGCGACGGCGCGCACGACGGCCAAGGCGTCGAGCGCCTCACATTCGGCGCGCGAGGGCGCCGGCAAACCCAGCACGTCGCCCCATCGCACGACACCGCCCGCAGGGGCGGCTCGCACCGCGTCTCGCAACTGCGGCACGCGTGGCGGCCGGGCAATGATCGGGGTGGCGGTCACTGAACTCATGTCTGGCGATTGCGCTCCTGGTCGGTGGAATGTCCACTGCTCGTGTGGACTTTCGCTTGCAAGGCGCCATGGTGTGTTGCGCCAGATCAATGACCGGGGAAGCGGGCTGCGGCCCATTGCGCTCGCAATGATCCAGTGCAGATCGCGCGCCCCCGCCGCGCCGCGCGTCGCGTCGCTGTGTGAGCGAATGCTCAGCCGGCCCGCATCTTCGCGAGCGCCTGCTGCGCACCCGTCGCCATCAGCCGCGCATCGGAGCCGATCGTGACGAAACGAAACCCCTTGGCAACGCGCGCGCGTGCGAACTCGGGCGAGCCGTTGTGGATGCCGGCCTTCACGCCGTGCGCGGTCGCGCGTTCGAGGATGTGGTCGATCGCCTGGGCGACCTTCGGATCGACTTCGTCGAACGCCGGCTTGCAGCCGAGCGCGAGCGAGAGATCCGATGGCCCGATGTAGATCGCGTCGAGCCCTTCGGTGGAAAGGATGGCGTCCAGGTTGTCGAGCGCCTGAGAGGTCTCGATCATCGCGAACGTGACGATCGTCTCGTTGGCGTGCTGCGGATAGTCGGCGCCACCGTACAGAAGCCCGCGGATCGGGCCGAAGCTGCGCGTCCCCCGGGGCGCGTAGTGGGTGTAGGCGACGAGCTTCTGCGCGTCCTCGCGCGTGTTGACCATCGGGCAGATCACGGCGTAGGCGCCGGCGTCGAGCGCCTTCATCAGGATGCCGGGCTCGAGCCAGGGCACGCGCACCACGGGGACGACCGGCGTGGTCGAGATCGCCTGCAGCATCGTCACCATCGTCTGGTAGTCGACGACGCCGTGCTGCAGGTCCACCGTCAGCGTGTCCCAGCCCTGGTGCGCCATCGTCTCCGCCGCAAAGCTGCTCGGGATCGTGAGCCAGCCGTTGACGGCGGCGCGGTCTTCGTTCCACAGGGTTCGCAGGCGGTTCTCTCTCATCGCGGTGCTCCGTAAGCCAGGGCCTATTTTCGCGTTCGGCAGCCAGGCTTGGCGAGTCGGGCCGCGAACGGTGAAACCGTGATCCGAAGGCCGATGAAGCCCGGCGCTTGCGGCGCAGTCGTCACGTAGCGCAATCCCTTGTCGAATGCAGCGGACCGGAGCGCATTCAGTACTGGGCGGCGATCGGCCCCTTCGAGGCTTCACGGTACTTGTCGCACAGCGCCTGCGACTGCATGCGAAGCACGCCGAGATCGCTGCCGACGGCGATGAAGCTCAGGCCCATGTCGAGGTAGCGCCTGGCGTCGGCCTCGACCGATGCCAGGATGCCGGTCGGCTTGCCGGCCGCCTGCGCCGCCGCATGCACCTGCGCGATCGCCTGCTGCACCTCGGGATGGTTCAGCTCGCCGATATGGCCATAGGCCGCGGCGAGGTCGGACGGGCCGATGAACAGGCAGTCGATGCCGTCGACCGCCGCGATCTCGGCCGCCGCAGCGACCCCGGCGCGGTTCTCGATCTGGACGACGACGGCAATTTGGTCGTTGACACGCTTCAGGTAGTCCGGCACCGAACCGTAGCGGTTGCTGCGCTGCGAGACCGAGATGCCGCGCACACCCTGCGGCGGGTAGCGCGTCGCCGCCACCGCGGCGCGCGCCTGCGCAGCGCTCTCGACGAAGGGAATCAGGAAGTTGTAGAAGCCGGCGTCGAGCAGGCGCTTGATGATCACGGTGTCGTTCCATGGCGGCCGCACGATCGGTGCGCTCGGGCTGTCCTTCAACGCCATCAGCTGCGGGATCAGCGTCAGCACGTCGTTCGGCGCGTGTTCGGCGTCGAGCAGCAGCCAGTCGAAGCCCGCAATGCCGACGACCTCGGTCGTGACCGGCGTGCCGAGCGACATCCAGCAGCCGATCAGCCGTTCGCCGGCCTGCAGCCGCTGTCGAAAGCGGTTCGGAAATGCGCTGAAGGGTGTATCCATAGGGGGTTCGTCTCTTTCGATGTGTTGTTGATGTGGCCTCGATGTGAATGGGAACCGGTCGTCAAGCCACCAGGCAGGGCCGCTTCGGGTCGAAGCGCCAGCCGGGAACGAGAAACTGCATCGCCGCCGCGTCGTCGCGCGCGTTCAGGCCTTGCTGCAGGTAAAGCTGGTGCGCCTTCTCGACCTCCGCCATGTCGAGCTCGATGCCGAGGCCGGGCGCGCGCGGAACGCGGACGAGACCGTTCTCGATCGTCAGCGGTTCGCGCGTCAGTCGCTGGCCGTCCTGCCAGATCCAGTGGGTGTCGATCGCCGTCACCTTGCCGGGCGCGGCCGCGGCAACGTGGGTGAACATCGCGAGCGACACGTCGAAGTGGTTGTTCGAATGCGAGCCCCAGGTCAGCCCCCAGTCGCGGCAGGTCTGGGCCACCCGCACCGAGCCCGCCATCGTCCAGAAATGCGGGTCGGCGAGCGGAATGTCGACCGACTGCAGGGCGAGCGCGTGGACGAGCTGGCGCCAGTCGGTCGCGATCATGTTGGTCGCCGTCGGCAGGCCCGTGGCGCGGCGGAACTCGGCCATCACTTCGCGCCCGGAGAAGCCCTCCTCGGCGCCGCACGGGTCCTCCGCGTAGGCGACGACGCCGCGCATGTCGCGCATCAGCCGGATGGCGTCGCGCAGCAGCCAGCCACCGTTCGGGTCCAGCGTCACGCGTGCGTCCGGGAAGCGCTGGTGCAGCGCCGTCACCGCCTCGATCTCGGCCTCCCCGCTGAGCACCCCGCCCTTCAGCTTGAAATCGTTGAAGCCGTAGCGTGCCTGCGCCGCCTCCGCCTGGCGAACGATGGCCTCGGGCGTCAGCGCTTCCTCATGACGGATGCGACACCAGTCGTCTTCGGCGTCTGGCTCGCTGCGATAGTCGAGCGTCGTCTTGCGTCGATCGCCGACGAAGAACAGGTAGCCGAGCATCTCCACCGCATCGCGCTGCTGTCCTTCGCCGAGCAGGGCCGCGACCGGCACGCCGAGATGCTGGCCGAGCAGGTCCAGCAGCGCGCTCTCGATCGCGGTGACGGCGTGGATGGCCGTGCGCAGATCGAAGGTCTGCAGGCCACGACCGCCGCTGTCGCGATCGGCGAACCGCACCTGCAGGCGTTGCAGGATCTGTTGCATCGCGCCGATGGGCTGCCCGACGACATGCTCGCGCGCCTCTTCGAGCGTCTGACGGATCTTCTCGCCGCCCGGGACTTCGCCGATGCCGGTGTGCCCTGCGCTGTCGGTCAGGATCAGCAGGTTGCGGGTGAAGAAGGGGCCGTGAGCGCCGCTCAGATTGAGCAGCATGCTGTCGCGCCCGGCGACCGGCACGACGCGCAACAGGGTCAGGACGGGGCCCGGTTCAGCGCCCAAGGTCGGATTTACGGTGGCCATTGTTGTCCGTCATCGTACAACAATGCGTCTCGTTGTCAACTCGATTCCGGTCCATGCCCGGTCATTCGAGCGGCGCAGTCGACCTCGCCTGGGGCCTCGCGGCAGCGCGACAGTGCTAGGCGGCATTGGCGCGCCGGCGGCGCTCACGGCTGTTCGCGAGGTGCGTCCGCATCGCCGCGCGCGCGGCCTCCGGGTCCTGGTTGACGATGGCGTCGTAGATGCTCTCGTGCTCGCCGTTGACGCGTCGCAGATATTCGCGCCGCTCGGCAGTCACGGGGGCCGGCCCGTCGAGACGTCCGCGCGGAATGATCATCGCGCCCAGACTCGCCATCAGCTCGGCGAAGTGCGTGTTCTGCGTCGCGCGCGCCACTTCGAGGTGGAACTGGAAGTCCGGCCCCACGGCGTCGCGCCCGGCTTCGATGGCGGCGGCAATCGCACCGAGCGCGACCCGCATGTCCGCCAGGTTGGCAGGCGTGCGCCGCACCGCGGCGAGGCTTGCCGCCTCGGTCTCGACACCGATGCGCAACTCGAGCACCGCAATCACGTCGCGCAGCGTCGCGAACTGTTCGGGCGCAATGCGAAACGGCGCCGCGTCGCCCAGGCCGACGACGAAGGTGCCGACGCCATGCCGCGTCTCGACGAGACCCGACGCCTGCAACTTCGAGATCGCTTCGCGAACCACGGTCCGGCTGACGCCGAACTCGGCCATGATGGCGGCCTCGCTCGGCAACTTGTCACCCGGCGTACTCCGCCCGTCGCGAATGCGATCGCCGAGCGACTCGACCAATTCGAGCGCCAGCGTGCGCGGGCGGCGGCGCGTGGATTGCATCGCTTCCATGTTCGGACTCCGGGTTTTCCATCGCCACCCAAGCTTGACTTCGCTCGGTATGTCGATAGGATGCTTGTACGACAACTTATGACTTCTGGCAAGCGCTCGCTGTCACCTACCCTCGATGAGTCCCGCGCCGATCTCGACACTGCGCTTCCCGCGATTGCTGCTGACCGGCGCCGCCGGCAGCCTCGGGCAGCAGCTGCGTCCGCGCCTGAAGGCCTGCTGCGATGTGCTGCGCGTCAGCGACGTGGCCGAACTCGGTCGCGTGGCGGAGGGCGAGGAAGCCGTCCAGGCGGCACTGCAGGACAAGGCTGCCGTGCACGAACTGCTGCGCGGCGTGGATGCGGTCGTGCATCTGGGCGGCATCTCGGTCGAGGGGCCGTTCGAGCCCATCCTGCAGGCCAACATCGTCGGCAGCTACAACCTGTACGAGGCCGCGCGTCGCCACGGCGTGCGCCGCATCGTGTACGCGAGCTCGAACCATGTGACCGGCTTCTATCGCCAGGACGAGGTCATCGACGCGACGATGCCGATGCGCCCCGACGGTCACTACGGGCTGTCCAAGGCCTTCGGCGAGAACCTGGCGCAGTTCTACTTCGACCGCTACGGTCTGGAGACCGTCAGCCTGCGCATCGGCTCGAGCTTCCCCGAGCCGAAGGACCGCCGCATGCTTGCGACATGGATGAGCTTCGACGACCTCGAGCGTCTCGTCGTCGCGAGCCTCACCGCCCCTGTGGTCGGCCACACGGTGATCTACGGCATGTCGGACAACACGACGACATGGTGGAACAACACGCCGGCGCGCCACGTCGGCTATCGGCCGCTGGACAGTTCGGAGCCGTTCCGCGCCGCGGTCGAGGCCCGCCAGCCGGTGCTCGACCTGAACGATGCCGCCACGCTGTTCCAGGGTGGCGGCTTCGTCACCAAGGGCCCCTTCGACTGACACCCCAACCGATCAAGCCGTGATGAACACCTTGCCCATGGGCAGCGAAGTGCGCGTGCCCTTCACGCCGAACTCGCGCTACCCCGACCCGGCCGTCGAAGTGCTGGACGAGCGCTTCCTGGCGTTGCGGCTGTTCAGTGCCAGCGTCGAGCAACTTGCCACCGGCCTGCGCTGGGCCGAGGGCCCGGTGTGGTTCGGCGACGGCCGCTACCTGCTGCTGTCCGACATTCCGAACAACCGCATCCTGCGCTGGGACGAGCATGGGCAAGAAGCTCAGGCCGCGACGAACGGCCGGATAAAGATCCAGATGTTCCCCGGGCAGCGTGCTCGGCGGCGAAGGGGAAATGATCGAGCAGACCGGCGCGATCAGGTCTGCGCACCTCGCTCAGGCCGATCGGCCCCGTGCCCGAAGTGAACGTGTTCAACATGCCTTTCGTGTTCCGCCCAGATGCGTGATGTGGTCGACGGGCCCATCGGCCAAGGCTGCTCGACAAGGTCAGCGCGTCACCAGCCAAGCTGATCGGCCTGGCATGGATGGATGGCGGTTCGCGCAGCCTGTACACGAAGAAGCCCGTGCACGAACCGGCGACCTGAAGGGACAGAGATCCGCAGTGGGCAACCCGCTGTTCGTCGACACGATGAACGCGATGGGCGGCAACGGCATCAGCATGGGGTACGGCGAAGTGTTCACCGCGCTGCAGACCGGCGTCATCGATGGTGCCGAGAACAACCCCCCAAGCTACTTCACTTCCAACCACTACAAAACCGGCGCCAAGTACTACACGCAGACCAATCACCTGATCATTCCCGAGATCCTGGTGATGTCGAAGGTGTCATGGGACAAGCTCAGCCCGGCCGACCAGGCGCTGGTGAAGAAGTTCGCGCGCGAGGCGCAGTTCGAGCAGCGCAAGCTGTGGGACGCTGCTGTCGCCGAATACACCGCGAAGCTCAAGGCCGACGGCGTCGAGTTCATCGAGATCGACAACAAGGCCTTCTACGACGCCACCGCGCCAGTGCGCGCGAAGTACGGCGCGCAGTACGCCGACCTGATCAAGCGCATCTCCGAAACCAAGTAGGACAGTTCTCCAGCTCGCCCGCTGTGGCACGGCGGGCGCGTGGTTCGCGCGCTCACATCCCTCTGGTCGAACCCATGGACCCTCTCTACATCCGCGCGATGGATCGCCTGTACCTGGCGAGCATCTGGATCGCCGGCGCCGCCATCTTCTGCATGTCGCTGATCATTCCGTTTGGCGTATTCACGCGCTACGTGCTGGGCACCGGATCGCAATGGCCCGAGCCCATCGCGATCCTGTTGATGATGTCGTTCACCTTCATCGGCGCGGCAGCGGCATATCGCGCCGGCGCGCACATTGCCGTGTCGATGCTCGTCGACCTGCTGCCGGCGTCACTGCATCGCGCGGGCGAGGTGCTCGTGCATGCGCTGATGGTCGTCGTCAGCCTGTTCGTCACTATCTACGGGACGCAGCTGTGCATGGCGACGATGGGGCAGTCGATCGCCGAACTGCCCTGGTTGCCGGTGGGCGTGACCTATGCAGCGATCCCGATCGGCAGCGCCATCACGCTGCTGTTCGTGATCGAGCATCTGATCTACGGCTCGCAGGCCACGCGGGCGATCGTCGCCTACACCGAGGCCGCCGCGCCGGCGACCGAAGGGGCCCGCTGATAGACTCCTTCGTCCTGCTCGGCAGTTTCATGCTGCTGATGGTGATTGGTATGCCGATCGCCTATGCGCTGGGCCTGTCCGCACTGATCGGCGCGCTGTGGATCGACCTGCCGCTCGACGCCGTGATGATCCAGCTCGCCGCGGGCATCAACAAGTTCTCGCTGCTCGCCATCCCATTCTTCGTGCTTGCCGGCGCCATCATGGCCGAAGGCGGCATGGCGCGGCGGCTGGTCGCATTCGCCGGCGTCGCGGTGGGGTTCGTCCGCGGCGGCCTGTCGCTCGTCAACATCCTGGCGTCGACTTTCTTCGGCGCCATCTCCGGCTCGTCAGTGGCCGACACGGCCTCGATCGGCTCGGTGCTGATCCCCGAGATGGAGCGCAAAGGCTATCCGCGCGAGTTCGCCACCGCAGTCACGGTCAGCGGCTCGGTGCAGGCGATTCTGATCCCGCCGAGTCACAACGCAGTGATCTATTCGCTCGCCGCCGGCGGCACGGTCAGCATCGCGGCCCTCTTCATGGCCGGAGTGCTGCCCGGCCTGCTGATGGGCCTGACGCTGGCGGCGCTGTGCCTGATCATCGCGAAGAAGAAGAACTACCCCAAAGGCGATGTCATTCCGCTGAAGCAGGCGCTGAAGATCACGGTCGATGCACTGTGGGGACTGATGACGATGGTCATCATCCTCGGCGGCATCCTGTCGGGCGTATTCACAGCCAATGAGAGTGCGTCGATCGCGGTGGTCTGGGCCTTCTTCGTCACGATGTTCATCTACCGCGACCTGAAGTGGCGCGACCTCCCCCGGGCGCTCCACAACGTCGT
>JAMLIM010000004.1 GCA_023954175.1 Rhizobacter sp. | reverse complement strand
ATGCTGCCGCAGGCGGTGCAGGCGGCGATGGCGGCGATCGAGAAGATCTGCCCCGAGGCGAAGAACCTGCTGCTGATCCCCGACAACGAGACGCGCAGCCCGTTCTACCTGAACAACCTGCAGCGGCTGGTGCGCATCTTTCACCAGGCTGGGCTCAATGTGCGCCTGGGTGCGCTCGACGAGACGGTCAAGGCGCCGACCCCGCTCGCGCTGCCCGACGGCGGGCAACTCGTTCTGGAACCGCTGGTGCGCACGCGCGGCAGGCTCGGCCTGAAGGGCTTCGATCCCTGCACGATCCTCTTCAACAACGACCTGTCGACGGGCATACCCAAGACGCTCGAGAACCTGCACGAGCAGTATTTGCTGCCGCCGCTGCACGCGGCATGGTCGGTGCGGCGCAAGTCGAACCACTTTCACGCCTACGAAGAGATTGCAAAGAAGTTCGCCAAGCTGCTGGGCATGGACCCGTGGCTGATCAACCCGATGTACGCGCGCTGCGGCGAAGTCAACTTCACCGATGGCAGCGGCGCCGATTGCCTGACGACCAAGGTCGACGCGCTGCTCGGCAAGATCCGCCGCAAGTACAAGGAGTACGGCATCCAGGAAAAGCCGTTCGTCGTCGTCAAGGCCGACGCCGGCACCTCCGGCATGGGCATCATGACGGTGCGCGATGCGAAGGAGCTCTCCGAGCTCGATCGCAAGGCGCGCGAGCGCATGGGCGTGCTCGAGGACGGTCGCGAAGTCAGCGAGGTGCTGCTGCAGGAGGGCGTGCCTACCTACGAGCGCATCAACGATGCGGTGGCCGAGCCGGTCGTCTACATGATCGACCGCTATGTCGTCGGCGGCTTCTACCGCGTGCACGCCGAGCGGGGTGCCGACGAAAACCTGAACGCGCCGGGTTCGCGCTACGTGCCGCTCGCCTTCGCCGAGTCGGGTCAGTTGCCGCGGCCGGGGGTGAAGCCGGGCGCGAGCGCACCGAACCGCTTCTACATGTACGGCGTCATCGCGCGCCTGGCGATGGTCGCCGCGAGCTACGAGCTGGAGGCGACCGATCCGCAGGCCGAGGCCTACGCGTGATGCTGCGCTGCCGGCAGACGCGTCCCGATCGCCAGCGCCTGCCCCCGCAGCGTTTCATCCGGCCCTGGCAAGGAGGCCGCGTGTGAACGCCGACGACCTGTTCGTACGCAATGTGGCGCTGCCCGACGGCCGCAGCGGGCAGGACGTGCTGGCGCTCGGCGGGCGCATCGTCGCGATCGGCCCGGCGCTCGCCGCGCCCGCGGGCATCGCCGAGCTCGACGGCCGCGGCCTGCTGCTCGCTCCGCCCTTCGTCGACGCCCACTTCCACATGGACGCGACGCTCAGCGTCGGGCTGCCGCGCGTGAACGAGAGCGGCACGTTGCTCGAGGGCATCGCGCTGTGGGGCGAGCTGAAGCCGATGCTGACGCAGGAGGCCCTCGTCGAGCGCGCCCTGCAGTACTGCGACTGGGCGGTGGCGAAGGGGCTGCTCGCGATCCGCTCGCATGTCGACGTCTGCGACGACCGTCTGCTCGCGGTCGAGGCGCTGCTGCACGTGCGCGAGCGCGTGAAGTCGTATATCGACCTGCAACTCGTCGCCTTCCCGCAGGACGGCCTGCTGCGCGCGCCGAACGCGCTCGCGAATCTGAAGCGGGCGCTCGACAAGGGCGTCGATGTCGTCGGCGGCATTCCGCACTTCGAACGAACGATGGCCGACGGCGCCGAGAGCGTGCGCATCCTGTGCGAACTCGCCGCCGAGCGCGGCCTGCGCGTCGACATGCATTGCGACGAGAGTGACGACCCGCTGTCGCGCCACGTGGAGACGCTCGCCGCCGAGGCGCAGCGCCTCGGCCTGCACGGCCGCGTGACGGGTTCGCACCTGACCTCGATGCACTCGATGGACAACTACTACGTCAGCAAGCTGCTGCCGCTGATGCGCGAGGCCGGCCTGCACGCGGTCGCCAACCCGCTCATCAACATCACGCTGCAGGGCCGCCACGACACCTACCCGAAGCGGCGCGGCATGACGCGCGTGCCCGAGCTGATGGCGGCCGGCATCAACGTCGGCTTCGGCCACGACTGCGTGATGGACCCGTGGTACCCGCTCGGTTCGGGCGACATGCTGGAGGTAGCGCAGATGGGGCTGCACGTCGCGCAGATGACCTCGCAGGCACAGATGCGGGTCTGCTTCGACGCCGTCACCGTCAACAACGCGCGCATCCTCGGCCTCGAGGGCTACGGGTTGGAGGTCGGCTGCAATGCCGACTTCGTGCTGCTGCAGGCGCGCGACGTGGTCGAGGCGATCCGCCTGCGCGCGGTGCGGCTCGCGGTGGTGCGACGAGGGCGGGTCATCGCGCGCACGCCGGCCGCGCGCGCGGCGCTCGATCTGCCGGGGCGGCCGTCAGCAGTCGATTGGGGGCTGTTGCGCTGACGCGCTGGTGGCGCGCGACCTTACGTTCGGCGTTTGGCGTCGTCAGTCTGGATCGAGAGCGGTCGCAAGATCGCAGACGACGTAGACACGCGCTTGATGCGAACCGCGTCGCCGACGGCGCGAACGGGAATCGCGCGGTTGCTGGCGCCCACCTGGCGCGCATCGGCGTCAATATCTGGACGCAGGCCGCGGATCAACGAGTCCGTGAGTCGTCGACGGCAGCCTTCGGCTGCGCCGCCGTCAGCCTGAGCCATCTTGCATGTATCAACCTCCGGTCGCGTCGCCGCCGGGGGGTTCCAGGCTCTCCAGGTCGGCCAGGTCCTTGAGCCTCCCGCTGGCGCGCTTGTTGGCCTTGAAGTCTTCGAGGCCGATGATGCTCAGTGGCACGCCATCCATGTCGACGATCTCGCGGCGGGCGAAGCAGGCGTCGAAGCTCACGCCATCGATCGCCGTCAGCAGGTCGATGCGGCGTGGCGGCTGTCCGAGCTGGACCACCGTGTCCGCTGCGAAGTCGCCCACGCCGAGGCCGAGAGATCCGAAGCCGAAGTCCTGCAGGGCTGCGAGCAGGCGCGTGAGGTTGTCGGGCTCCGGCCGTACCCAGAAGTCGATATCGCCGGTGTAGCGCGGGTGGCCGTGCGCAGCGAGCGCATAGCCGCCGACGACAAGGTAGTCAACGCCCCGGGCGTCGAGCAACTCGGCAAACTCTTTGAAGTCGCGGTTCAGCATCGGTGGATGGCGGCGCTGCCTGGGCGCGCAGGGACTCGACGGCAGCGATGCGCTCAGCCATTGGCCGCGAGCGCCAGAACGCAAGATCGCTGACTTGTTGCTGGCGCAACCGCGCACGCGTGACGATCCGGTCCATGGGGCGATTGTCGTCGAACGCGCACCGCCAAGCACGGCCAACGGCGGGCGAGCGACAGGTCATGCCGACGGCCAGTGTCGATAGAATCGTTTCGACCCGTCAGCAGGCCAAACCACATGAAACTCATCGGCGCCCTCACCAGCCCCTACGTCCGCAAGGTGCGGATCGTGATGGCGGAGAAGAAGCTCGATTACCAGCTCGTGCTAGAGGACGTCTGGGCGAGCGATGCGATGCTTGCTTCCAACCCGCTCGGCAAGGTGCCCTGCCTGGTGATGGAGGGCGGCGAGGCGGTGTTCGATTCGCGCGTCATCGTCGAATACGTCGACACGCTGTCGCCGGTCGGCAGGCTGATCCCCGAGCGCGGGCGCGAGCGGGCCGAGGTGCGGACCTGGGAGGCGTTGGCCGACGGCATCCTGGACGCCGCGATCCTGGCCCGCCTCGAGCAGACCTGGCCCGGCCGCAGCGACGGGGAGCGCAGCCAGGCATGGATCAGCCGCCAGCTCAGTCGCGTCGATTCGGCGCTGCAGGCGATGGCGAAGGGCCTTGGCGACAAGCCGTGGTGCAACGGCAATCACTTCTCGCTGGCCGACATCGCCTCGGGCTGTGCGCTCGGCTACCTCGACTTCCGCTTCCCGCAGATCGACTGGCGCACGCCGCACCCGAGCCTGCAGCGCCTGTACGACAAGCTGTCCGCGCGGCAGAGCTTCGTCGACACCGCGCCGCCGCGCGGCTGAGCGCTTGCGCGTCCCGTGCGCACGGCGCCGGCTCGATAGCGGTGATTGAGTGCACCCGGGCGGCGTGCTGACGGCGCGCAGCGTGAGCCGCCATGGGGGCGAATGGCAATGCAGGGCCGGTGCCGGGGCGGGCCCGGCGTCGCTATACTGCCCCTCAGCGCCGATTTGTTCCGAATTGCGGGCGCTCTAGAAATTCCGCTAAAGAGGGACGCCTGACCCGGTGTTCGCTTTGGCGGCATCGGGTTTTTGACATTCATGGGCTCCGTCGGTCTCGTTTCCCCCCAGTCGATGCACTTCGCGCAGCCGATGCGGCTGCGCAGCGGTGCGCAGCTCGACGACTACACCCTGGTCTACGAGACCTACGGCACGCTCAACGCCGAGCGCAGCAATGCGGTGCTGGTGTGCCACGCGCTCAACGCCTCGCATCATGTAGCCGGCGTCTACGGGGGCGCCGACAGGAGCGAGGGCTGGTGGGACAACCTCGTCGGCCCCGGCAAGCCGCTCGACACCGACCGCTTCTTCGTCATCGGCGTCAACAACATCGGATCGTGCTTCGGCTCGACCGGGCCGACGACGACGAATCCACGCACCGGCCGCGTCTACGGCGCCGACTTCCCCGTCGTCACGGTCGAGGACTGGGTCGATTCGCAGGTACGCCTGCTCGACGCGCTCGGCATCGCGCGGCTGGCGGCGGTGATCGGCGGCAGTCTCGGCGGCATGCAGGCGCTGGACTGGTCGCTGCGCTACGCGGACCGGATCGGCCACTGCATCGCGATCGCGACCGCGCCCAACCTGTCGGCGCAGAACATCGCCTTCAACGAGGTCGCGCGCCGCGCGATCGTGACCGATCCGGACTTCCACGGCGGCCACTACCGGGAGCACGACACGCTGCCGCGGCGCGGCCTGCGCGTCGCGCGCATGATCGGCCACATCACCTACCTGAGCAACAACGCGATGGAGTCGCGCTTCGGCCGCGAGCTCAAGAGCGAGGTGCTGGGCTACACGACGCAGGACATCGAGTTCCAGATCGAAGGCTATCTGCGCCATCAGGGCGACAAGTTCAGCGAGTACTTCGACGCCAACACCTACCTGCTGATCACGCGCGCGCTGGATTACTTCGACCCGGCGCGCGGGCACGGCGGCGATCTGGCACGCGCCTTCGCGGCGGCGACCTGCAAGTTCCAGCTCGTGAGCTTCACGACCGACTGGCGCTTCGCGCCCGCGCGCTCGCGCGAGATCGTCAAGGCCCTGCTCGACAACCGGATCGACGTGAGCTACGCCGAGATCGACGCGCCGCACGGGCACGATGCCTTCTTGCTCGACGATGCGCGCTACCACGCGCTGTTGCGGGCGCGCTTCGAACGTATAGCGGAGGAGTTGACGTGAGAGCGTGCGCATCGCGGGCCGAGCGCCGGGCCGCTCCCAAGCCGGCCCGCATCCCAGGGCCACGAAGGGGCCCCTTCGTGGCCCATGGGGATCGGTCGGCGTACTCGCCGGACGAGGGGCTCCATTGAGCGAACGCAAGGACATGGAGCTGATCGCGAATCTGGTGCCGCCGGGCTCGCGCGTGCTCGACCTCGGCTGCGGCAGCGGCGAACTGCTCGCGCACCTGCGCGACAAGCGCGGCTGCAGCGGCTACGGCGTCGAGATCGCCGACGCCAACGTGCTCGCCTGCGCGCAGCGCGGGGTCAACGCGATCCAGCTCAACCTCGAGGAGGGGCTGGCGATCTTCGAGGACCAGAGCTTCGACGTCGTGCTGCAGCTCGACACGATGCAGCACTTGCGCAACACCGAGAGCATGCTGCGCGAGACGGCGCGCGTCGGCCGTGTGGGCATCGTGAGCTTCCCGAACTTCGCGCACTGGCCGAACCGGCTGCACGTGATGGCCGGGCGCATGCCCGTCACCAAGGTGCTGCCCTACCAGTGGTACGACACGCCCAACATCCGGGTCGGCACCTACGCCGACTTCGAAGTGCTCGCGCGCAAGGACGGGCTGCGCATCCTCGACGCCTTCGGCATCCAGCGCGGGCAGGCGGTGCGCCGCTGGCCGAACCTGCTGGCCAGCGTCGCCGTCTTCAAGTTCGACCGCGGCTGACGCGCGCCCTCAGCCGGGCACGCGCCCGCAACCGCAAGATCGGCCCACTGCGGGACGGCCCGGCGGCGCGCCGTGCCGCGCCGGCGCCGCGATCACTTCTCGCGGAAGTTGTCGTGGCAGCCCTTGCAGGTCTTGGCGGTGTCGCCGAATGCCGCCTTGATGAGGTCGAGGTTGCCAGTCTTGGCCGCGGCGTCGAGCTTGACGACCTGATCCTGCATGTCCTTGCCGGCGGCCTGGAACTTGGCCGGATCCTTCCAGACGTCGGGCTTGGCCTTGGTGTCGTGGCCCAGATCGGTGCCCGGCCCGAACGCCGAGAAAGGCAGCATGGACATCACGAGCACGATGTTGGCGTTGGCCTGTGCCGCCTTCGCGTCGAAGGGCACCTTGCCCTGCACCATCGCGCCGAGGCGCCCGAAATGGGTGCCCATCACTGTCATCACGGACTGGCGGTATTCGATCGCGTCCTCGGGCTTGGCGAACTGGGCCGCGGCGGGTAGCGCCGTGGCAAGGGCCGCGAGCGCGACGCTGAATGCACAGGATCTGAGTCGAAGGTTCATGCAGCTTCTTCCTTGTGGTGGGTTTGAGGGCGTCTGCGCGCGTGCACGGCGGCGGGCGGCGCGAGGGCCAGTGTAAATAGTCGCGGCGTGCGCACGGCCGGCGCGGCGCGAATGTCCTCAGACTGCGATCGGCCATCGGCGCCGCGCGGCACGGGTCGTGCACGCGTTTCGCGCTGGCGCTATCGTTGTCGGTTCGCGAACCATCGCGAATCGAGTTCAATCATGAAGAACAAGACCGCCAGAGCAACCGCCCGCGCCGCTGCCGGGCAGCCGCTGCGCGCAGTGCGCGTATGGGACCTGCCGACGCGGCTCTTTCACTGGGCGCTCGCCGCATGCGTCGTCGGCTCGTTCGTGAGCGGCTCGGTCGGCGGCAACGCGATGGAGTGGCACTTCCGCTTCGGCTATACCGTCTTCGCGCTGCTCGCATTTCGCGTTCTGTGGGGGTTGTTCGGAGGGCGCTGGTCGCGCTTCTCGGCCTTCCTGTACAGCCCGGCCGCGCTCGGGCGCTACCTGCGCGGGCAGTCGCGCAGCGACGAGTTCCACGATGTCGGCCATTCCCCGCTCGGCAGCGCGTCCGTGTTCGCGATGCTCGCGTTCCTGGCCCTGCAGGTGGGCAGCGGGCTGTTTGCCGACGACGAGATTGCGAGTGCCGGCCCGCTGGTGCGCTTCGTATCGGGCGCGACGAGCTCGACCCTCACCGCCTACCACGCCGACATCGGGCGCTGGGTGATTCTGGCGCTCGTCGTGCTGCACATCGGTGCGATCGTGTTCTACCGAGTGCGCAGAAAGCGCGATCTCGTCGGGCCGATGATCCGGGGCGACAAGTTGCTGCCGGCGCAGGTGCCGGCCGCCGCCGACAGTGCGGCCCTGTGGCTGTTCGCGGCGGTGCTGTTCGCGGCGTGCGCGGCGAGCGTCGGGCTGCTCGTCTGGATGGGAGGCTAGTGCAGTGCTCGACACGCTGCACCCCATAAAGCCGCGTCTTTGCCGCCCTGGCGTCGTTGCAAATGCTCGCGATACCTGCGGGTATCGCTGCGCTTTGCGCCTCGCCAGGCTGACGAATCCATCGGCTTTCTTGTGTGCCGCACAGCATCGAACACTGCACTAGACTTCGGCTTCCCATGCCTGCCGCCGCCCGGATGGATGCCCCAGAGATACGACTGGTCGTTGCCGACACGGCGCCGTTGATCGATTCGGCGCGCGAGATCTTCCGCGACTACGCGCGCAGCCTGTCGGTCGACCTGTGCTTCCAGAACTTCGAGGACGAGCTCGCCGCGCTGCCGGGTGACTATGCGGCGCCGGACGGGCGCCTGCTGCTCGGCTGGGTCGATCATGCGTTGGCGGCGTGCGGCGCCCTGCGCGGCTTGGCGGATGTCGACTACGCCAACGCCTGCGAGATGAAGCGGCTCTACGTGCGCCCTGCGTTTCGCGGCTTCGGGCTCGGCCGCATGCTGGCGCAGTCACTGCTCGACGAGGCGCGCGCGGCGGGCTACTCGGTGATGCTGCTCGACACGCTCGACGAAATGGAGTCGGCGCGCGAGCTCTACGCATCGCTCGGATTCGAGGAGATCCCGCCCTACTATTTCAACCCGATCGCCGGTGCACACTACCTGAAGGCCGAACTCGGATGAGGCGGGGCGTGCGGCCCGCAACCGACGTGCCCTGATGGGGGGAGTTTCTCGATGAACGCATTCAAGCACTTGCTCAGCGCGGCTGGCGGCAACCCGCCGATCGGCACCTGGATCTGCTCCGCGAGCCCGCTCGTCGCCGAGGCGGTGGCGCATGCCGGCTTCGACTGGGGTCTGATCGACATGGAGCATTCGCCGACGGACATGATGGAGGTGGTGCACCTGCTGCAGGCGGTGGCGTCGTCCCGGATGTCGCCGGTGGTTCGTGTGCCGTGCAACGACGCGGTCGTGATCAAGCGCGTGCTCGACGCCGGTGCGACGACGCTGATGGTGCCCTTCGTGCAGGACGCCGGCGAGGCGGCTGCCGCGGTCGCCGCGACGCGCTACCCGCCCGAAGGGGTGCGGGCGATGTCGGCCTCGGGGCGCGCGTCGCGCTTCGGCACCGACCCGACCTACTTCCGCACCGCCAACCGCGGGCTGACGGTGATCGTCCAGCTCGAGACGGTGCAGGCCGTCGGGCGGCTCGAGTCGATAGCCGCCGTCGCGGGTGTCGACGCGATCTTCCTCGGCCCGGCGGACTTGTCGGCCTCGATGGGCCATGTCGGGCATCCGACGCATCCGGAGGTGATGGACCTGATGACGGACGTGGTGCGTCGCTGCAAGACACTCGGCAAGCCGGTCGGCGCTTTCGGTGCGACGCCCGAGGTCGTCGCGCAGTACCGCGCGATCGGGTTCGACTTCGTCGCCATCTCGTCCGACCTCGGTCTGCTGATCCGTGGCGCCAGGGACGCGGTCGCCGCACTCAAGACACAGGAGCGGATGCACGTGCATACGCTCGCCACTGGCACCCACACGGCGACCGAACGCTGAAGCGACGGCCGCCCCTGCGCCGCATGCGCGCGCAGGTGAAGGATGAATCAACGGCCTCGGGCCGCGGGAGGAACATGACGGATACGCTTGGCGATACCGATGAAGCGCAAGTCTTCGAGCTGCGGGCGGGTGCGTTGCGTCTGGCGCTGCGGCCCGACCTCGGCGGCACGATCGCGGGCCTCTGGCATCACGGGGTGCCGGTGCTGCGCTCGCAGGAGCCCGCGCAGCTCGACCGCTGGCGCAAGGCAGCGTCGTTTCCGCTCGTGCCGTATTCGAACCGCATCGATCACGGGCGCTTCAACTGGCAGGGTCGGCCCTGCCAGCTCGCGCTCAATTTCGAAGGCAGCCCGCATGCGCTGCACGGCGTCGGCCACCAGAGCGTCTGGCAGGTGGAGGCAAGCCGCGGGCCGAGCGGCCCGGCCGAGGTCGCGCTGACGCTCGACCATCGCGCGAACGACGGCTGGCCGTTCGACTTCCAGGCGCGCCAGCTGTTTCAGCTCGGGCCGGCCTCGCTGCGCGCCGAGCTGAGCGTGACCAACACCTCCGCGCAGGCGGCGCCGTTCGGCCTCGGCTGGCATCCGTACTTCCCGAAGCGCGCGCGCAGCCGCCTGCATGTCGAGTGCAGCGGGCGCTGGGAGCTCGACGCATCGAAGCTGCCGACGCAGCTCGTGCCGCAGCCGGGTGTCGATGCCGATGTCGCGCACCTCGACTACGACCACGGCTTCGAGGGCTGGGCCGGCCCGGCCCGCATCCGCGACGAATTGTTCGCGCTCACGCTGCGATCCTCGCTGTCGCGGCTGGTGATCTACACGCCGCAGGACAAGGACTATTTCTGCGTCGAACCGGTGAGCCACGCCACCAACGCGATCAACCAGCCGGCGCCGAGCGCGCTCGGCCTCGTCACGTTGCAGCCGGGGCAGAGCCACCACGCGTGGATGACGCTCGACATCCGCACGACGCACTGAACGCAGCGCCGCGCACGCGTCGCGCGGGGCGGCGCATCGCAACGCCAGTTCGCTGGCGTGAAGCTGACGTCCTGCGCCTGCAGCGGTCGATTTCGGAGCGCCTCCGGACCTTTCGTATAATTCCAAGGCTTTGCAGGCGATGGATCAAGCACTCATCATGAACGAGCGCATCGATCATGGCAGGTGGGACGACGAGGACGAAGAGCCGCCCGTCCCGTTGACAGCGGCGCAGGCGCAGGCATTGCGGGAGAAGCATCCCCAGGTTTCAGCGTGGCGCGTCGTCGCGACGCAGGCGCTGGTGGGGGTTGCGGTTGCCGCTCTGGCGTGGGGCCTCTTCGGGGGCGACGCGGGCTTGTCGGCGCTGTATGGCGCGGCGGTCATCGTCTTGCCCACCGCGTTGCTGGCACGGGGCGTGGGCCGCATGGCGGGGTCCGGACTGGTTGCGGGAGCGATGGGCTTCCTGGTCTGGACGGGTGTGAAGTTGTTGCTGTCGCTCGCGATGTTGCTGGCGGCGGCGCGGGTGGTGCCCGGCCTGAACTGGCCGGCCCTGCTCGTGGCGATGGCGGTGTGCTTGCAGGTGAACTGGCTGGCGTTGCTGTGGCGTCGCCGATAGCGGATTGGAACTGAACGGACGCGACGAAATGGCAGCAGAAGCGGCAGCAGAAGCGCACTCACAGACGGCCGGTGAATACATCGTTCACCACCTGACGCACTTCGGAAACGGCAAGGTCACGGGCCTCGTCGATTTCTCGGTGTTCAACTACGACTCGGTCTTCTGGGGCACGCTCACCGGCGTGATCACATGCTGGGTGATGTGGCTCGCGGCGCGCAAGGCGACTTCGGGCGTGCCGGGTCGCTTCCAGGCGGCGGTCGAGTGGCTGATCGAGATGGTCGACGCCCAGGCCAAGGGCATCGTGCACAACGCCCAGAGCCGCAAATTCGCGGCACCGCTCGCGCTCACCGTGTTCGTCTGGATCACGCTGATGAATGCGATGGACCTGCTGCCGGTGGACCTGCTGCCGGCCATCTGGGCGCAGATCTTCGGCGCTGCGGGGCACGACCCCCACCATGCGTACCTGCGCGTCGTGCCGACCGCGGACTTGTCGATGACGATGGGCCTGTCGATCTCGGTGCTGCTGATCTGCCTCTACTACAACGTCAAGATCAAGGGCCTCGGCGGCTGGGTCCACGAGTTGTTCACGGCACCGTTCGGCAACCACTGGTTGCTCTATCCGTTCAACTTCGCGATGCAGATGATCGAGTTCGTCGCCAAGACGGTGTCGCACGGCATGCGGTTGTTCGGCAACATGTACGCCGGTGAACTGATCTTCCTGCTCATCGCGTTGATGGGCGGCGCGTTCACCCTGTCCCTGACCGGCGTGCTGCTCGGCGTCGGGCACATCATTGCCGGCACCATCTGGGCTATCTTCCACATCCTGATCATCATTCTCCAGGCCTTCGTCTTCATGATGCTGGCGCTCGTCTACATCGGCCAGGCGCATGACGCGCACTGACCCTGGCGTTTCGTAGCAAGTTTTTCTGCGGTCCCTTTCTTTCAATTTCAACAGGAGTCTTTCATGGAACTCATCGGTCTCGTCGCGGTAGCTGCTGGTCTCATCATCGGCCTGGGCGCTCTCGGCGCTTGTGTCGGCATCGGCGTCATGGGCAGCAAGTACCTCGAGTCCGCCGCCCGCCAGCCCGAACTGATGGGCGAGCTGCAAACCAAGATGTTCCTGCTCGTCGGCCTGATCGACGCGTCCTTCATCATCGGTGTCGGTATCGCGCTCTGGTTCACGACGGCCAACCCGTTCCTGGCGCAGCTCGCCAGCCTGCCGAAGTAAGCCGCGTCCGAGGACGCGCGCGGTACCGTGCAGTCCGCCGCCCAGGTGGTGGATTTCCTGCCAACGTGATTGAGGCACCAAAGTGAGCATCACTGCGACATTGATCTTTCAGATGATCGTGTTCCTGATCCTGGTCTGGTTCACGATGAGATTCATCTGGCCGCCGGTCACGGCAGCACTCGACGAGCGCGCGAAGAAGATCGCCGCCGGCCTGTCGGCGGCCGACAAGGCCAAGGCCGAACTCGCCGAAGCCAACAAGCGCGTCGAGCAGCAGCTGTCGGCTGCGCGCGACGACGCCACGAAGCGGCTCGCCGACGCCGAGCGCCTTGCGCAGCAGATGATCGAGGAGGCCAAGGGCCGCGCCAACGAAGAGGGCGCCAAGATCATCGCCGCCGCCCGCGCCGAGGCCGAGCAGGAAGCCATGAAGGCGCGCGAGACGCTGCGCGAGCAGGTCGCGGGCCTCGCCGTCAAGGGCGCCGAGGCGATCCTGCGGCGCGAGGTCAACGCCAGCGTTCATGCCGAACTGCTCGGCCGGCTGAAGGCGGAGCTTTGAGCATGAAGGCCAGAGCGCAGCATCGTTTGCAAGCCGCGTTGCGGCCGGAGGCCTGACGATGGCCGAACTCGCCACCATCGCCCGCCCCTACGCCGAGGCGCTCTTCAAGGCGGTCGCCGCATCGGATGCGCCGGCGCTGTCGGCGCAGATGAACGCGCTCGCGCTGGTCGCTGCCGACGACCGTCTGCGCGGCTTCGCCGACAACCCGAAGACGCAGGCAGCGCAGGTGTTCGACGTCATCGGTGCCGCAGTCGGCGGCGCGCTCGACGCGAAGATCGCCAACCTGCTGCACGCGATCATCGACAACGGCCGGCTGGCCGCGCTGCCGGAGATGGCGGCGCAGTTTCAGACGCTCGTCAATGCGCGCAGCGGCGTGTCGGAAGCCACGATCCAGAGCGCGTTCGCGATCGACGACGCGCAGCTCGCGCAGGTCATCGCCACGCTCGAGAAGCGCTTTGGCCGCAAGCTCAATGCGAAGGTCGAGGTTGATCCCGAACTGATCGGCGGCATCCGCGCCATCGTCGGCGACGAGGTGCTCGACACCTCCGTGAAAGCCCGTCTCGAACAAATGAAAGTCGCGTTAACCGCCTGAGGGTCGCCGCCGGCGCCCCGGGCGTGACCCGGAGAACACCATGCAACTCAATCCCGCAGAAATTTCCGAACTGATCAAGTCCCGCATCGAGGGGCTCGGCGACACGGCCGACATCAAGAACCAGGGGACCGTCGTTTCCGTCACCGACGGCATCGTGCGTGTGCACGGGC
The DNA here is from genome assembly GCA_023954175.1 of Rhizobacter sp. Lineage (GTDB taxonomy): Bacteria > Pseudomonadota > Gammaproteobacteria > Burkholderiales > Burkholderiaceae_C > CAIKUF01. The sequence continues at coordinate 74,268 of JAMLIM010000004.1, read as the reverse complement.
TGTCGGACGCGATGGCCGGCGAAATGCTCGAGTTCCCGGCGACCGCCGACGGCCAGCCGACCTTCGGCCTCGCGCTCAACCTCGAGCGCGACTCGGTCGGCGCGGTGATTCTGGGCGAGTACGAGCACATCTCGGAAGGCGATACCGTCAAGTGCACCGGCCGCATCCTGGAAGTGCCGGTCGGCCCGGAGCTGATCGGCCGCGTCGTCAACGCGCTCGGCCAGCCGATCGACGGCAAGGGCCCGGTCAACGCCAAGATGACGGACGTGATCGAGAAGGTCGCGCCGGGCGTGATCGCCCGCCAGTCGGTGAGCCAGCCGGTGCAGACCGGACTGAAGTCGATCGACTCGATGGTGCCGATCGGCCGCGGCCAGCGCGAGCTGATCATCGGCGACCGCCAGACCGGCAAGACGGCGGTCGCGATCGACGCCGTCATCAACCAGAAGGGTCAGAACATGACCTGCGTCTACGTCGCGATCGGCCAGAAGGCGTCGTCGATCAAGAACGTGGTGCGCGCGCTCGAACAGGCCGGCGCGATGGAGTACACGATCGTCGTTGCCGCATCCGCTTCGGAGTCGGCCGCGATGCAGTACGTGTCGGCCTATTCGGGCTGCACGATGGGCGAGTACTTCCGCGACCGCGGGCAGGACGCGCTGATCATCTATGACGACCTGTCCAAGCAGGCCGTCGCCTACCGCCAGGTGTCGCTGCTGCTGCGCCGCCCGCCGGGCCGCGAAGCGTTCCCGGGCGACGTGTTCTATCTCCACAGCCGCCTGCTCGAGCGCGCCGCGCGCGTGAACGCCGACTACGTCGAGAAGTTCACCAAGGGCGAGGTCAAGGGCCAGACCGGCTCGCTCACCGCGCTGCCGATCATCGAGACGCAGGCGGGTGACGTCTCGGCCTTCGTGCCGACCAACGTGATCTCGATCACCGACGGCCAGATCTTCCTCGAGACGGCGCTCTTCAACGCCGGCATCCGGCCCGCGATCAACGCCGGCATCTCGGTGTCGCGCGTCGGTTCTTCGGCGCAGACCAAGCTGATCAAGAACCTCTCGGGCGGCATCCGGACCGACCTCGCGCAGTACCGCGAGCTCGCCGCCTTCGCGCAGTTCGCCTCCGACCTCGACGAGGCGACCCGCAAGCAGCTCGACCGCGGCGCGCGCGTGACGGAGCTCTTGAAGCAAGCGCAGTACTCGCCGCTGCCGATCAGCCTGCAGGCGGCGACGCTGTTCGCCGTCAACAAGGGCTACATGGACGATGTCGATGTCAAGCAGATCCTGCCCTTCGAGCACGGCATGCAGCAGCACCTGAAGTCCAGTCACGCGGCGCTGCTCGCCAAACTCGAGGCCGACAAGGCGATGGACAAGGCCGCCGAAGAAGAGCTTGGCAACGCGATTGCCGCGTTCAAGAAGTCCTTCACCTAAGGTCTACGCGCCACAAGGAGCACTGCAATGGCGGTCGGCAAGGAACTTCGGGTCAAGATCAAGAGCTTCGAGAACACGAAGAAGATCACGAAGGCCATGGAAATGGTCTCGGCGTCCAAGATGCGCAAGGCGCAGGACCGGATGCGCGCGGTACGGCCGTATGCGGACAAGATCCGCAACATCACGGCCAACCTCGCGCTGGCCAACCCCGAGTACCGATCGCCCTACATGCGCAAGGTCGACGAGCGCAAGAACGTCGGCTTCATCGTGATCACGACCGACAAGGGCTTGTGCGGCGGGCTCAACACGAACGTGCTGCGCGCGGTGACGAACCAGCTGCGCGAAGTGCAGCAGGGCGGCGGCAGCGTGAAGGCAGTCGCGATCGGCAACAAGGGCTACAGCTTCCTCGGCCGCATCGGCGCCAAGCTCGTCAGCCATGCGACGCAACTCGGCGACGCGCCGCTGCTCGAAAAGCTGATCGGCCCGGTCAAGGTCATGCTCGACGCCTTCGTCGCCGGCGAGATCGACGTCGTCTACCTCTGCTACACCAAGTTCATCAACACGATGAAGCAGGAGCCGATGATCGAGCAGCTGCTGCCGCTGACCGGCGAGCGTCTCGCGCAGACCGCGGCCGAGAAGGCGCAGTACGCCTGGGACTACATCTACGAGCCCGATCCGGCGCCGGTGATCAACGAGCTGCTCACGCGCTACATCGAGGCGCTCGTGTTCCAGGCGGTGGCGGAGAACATGGCTTCCGAGCAGTCGGCGCGCATGGTCGCGATGAAGGCCGCGACCGACAACGCCGGCAACCTGATCGCCGAGCTCCAGCTCATCTACAACAAGACACGCCAGGCGGCGATCACCAAGGAATTGAGTGAGATCGTCGGCGGCGCGGCAGCCATCTCGGGCTGACGCGACAGGCCACGTCGCACACATCGCATACCGTCAAAAGGACTCAAGAAAATGGCACAAGGCAAGATCGTTCAGTGCATCGGCGCCGTGGTGGACGTCGAATTCCCGCGCGACCAGATGCCGCACATCTATGACGCGCTCAAGCTCGACGGCACCGCGCTGACGCTGGAAGTCCAGCAGCAGCTCGGCGACGGCGTCGTGCGCACCATTGCGCTCGGCTCGTCGGACGGCCTGCGCCGCGGCCTGATGGTCAACAACACCGGCGCGCCGATCACGGTGCCGGTCGGCAAGGCGACGCTCGGCCGCATCATGGACGTGCTCGGCAACCCGATCGACGAGCGCGGCGAGGTCGATCAGACGCTCACCGCGTCGATCCACCGCAAGGCGCCGAGCTACGACGAGCTGTCGCCCTCGACCGAACTGCTCGAAACCGGCATCAAGGTCATCGACCTGATCTGCCCGTTCGCCAAGGGCGGCAAGGTCGGCCTGTTCGGCGGCGCCGGCGTCGGCAAGACCGTCAACATGATGGAGCTCATCAACAACATCGCGAAGGCGCACTCGGGCCTGTCGGTGTTCGCCGGCGTCGGCGAGCGCACCCGCGAGGGCAACGACTTCTATCACGAGATGAGCGACTCGAAGGTCGTCGTCCAGGAGGACCTTTCGCAGTCGAAGGTGTCGATGGTCTACGGCCAGATGAACGAGCCGCCGGGCAACCGCCTGCGCGTCGCGCTGACCGGCCTGACGATCGCCGAGTCGTTCCGCGACGAAGGCCGCGACGTGCTGTTCTTCGTCGACAACATCTACCGCTTCACGCTGGCCGGCACCGAAGTGTCCGCGCTGCTCGGCCGCATGCCCTCGGCGGTGGGCTACCAGCCGACGCTGGCCGAGGAAATGGGCCGCCTGCAGGAGCGCATCACCTCGACCAAGGTCGGCTCGATCACCTCGATCCAGGCCGTCTACGTGCCGGCCGACGACCTGACCGACCCGTCGCCGGCCACCACCTTCGGCCACCTCGACGCCACCGTCGTGCTGTCGCGCGACATCGCCTCGCTGGGCATCTACCCGGCGGTCGACCCGCTCGACTCCACCTCGCGCCAGATCGACCCGAACGTCATCGGCGAGGAGCACTACGCCACGACGCGCGGGGTGCAGGAGACGCTGCAGCGCTACAAGGAACTGCGCGACATCATCGCCATCCTCGGCATGGACGAACTGAGCCCCGAGGACAAGCTCGCCGTCGCTCGCGCGCGCAAGATCCAGCGCTTCCTGTCGCAGCCGTTCAACGTGGCCGAGGTGTTCACCGGCTCGCCCGGCAAGTACGTGCCGCTGAAGGAAACGATCCGCGGCTTCAAGATGATCGTCAACGGCGAATGCGACGCCCTGCCCGAGCAGGCCTTCTACATGGTCGGCACGATCGACGAGGCCTTCGAGAAGGCCAAGAAGATTCAATGACGCGTACCCGCCGCGCCCTGGAGGACTGAAGCATGGCCACCCTACACGTCGACGTCGTCTCCGCCGAAGGCAGCATCTTCTCCGGCGAGGCGAAGTTCGTCGCGCTGCCGGGCGAGGAGGGCGAGCTCGGCATCCTGCCGCGCCACACGCCGTTCATCACCCGCATCAAGCCGGGCGCGGTGCGCATCGAGCGCGCTGACAACGGTGAGGAGGAGTTCGTCTTCGTCGCCGGTGGCATTCTCGAGGTGCAACCGGGCACGGTGACGGTCCTTGCGGATACCGCGATCCGGGGTCACGACCTCGACGAGGCGGCTGCCAACGACGCCCGCCGACGCGCCGAGGAGGACATGCGCAACGCCAAGAACGACATCGACCTCGCAAAGGCGCAGGGCGAGTTCGCGGCCATGGCGGCGCAGATCGCCGCGCTGCGCAAGTTCCGCCGCAGCAAGTAGCCTGCCCGATCGGGCGCGTCGTCTGCCGACACGCCCCGGTGTTCGTTGCCAGAGAGGCCCGCACGACGATTGCTCTGCGGGCCTCTTTGTCGTCCGCAGGTGTCGCCAGAGCAAGTCGTCTGCGGGATGCCGGCGAGTCGTCAGCGCAGCAGCGGCGCGTCCGGCAGTTCGTTCGGATTCGACGCCCCCGCTGCGAGCGGGAAGTGCTCGCGCAGCGCCTGGGTCACCGCATCCACCGCGGCGTTCAAGCCGTCCTCGAATCGCGCGGCACGAAACGCTTCGCTCATGCCGGCCGTGATCGCTTGCCAGTGCTCGGCGCCGACGCGCTGGCTCAGGCCGCGGTCGGCGACGATCTCGATGCTGTGATCGGCGAGCAGCAGATAGATCAGCACACCGTTGTTGCCTTCGGTGTCCCACACGCCGAGCTTGCCGAACATCGCGAGCGCGCGTTCGCGCGCCGTTGCGCCGCGCCACAGGTAGGACAGCGGCAGCCCGGCCTCGACGCAGACGCGGATCTCGCCGCTGTGCCCGCGCTCGCTCGCCGCGATGCGTTGCTGCAGCCGCTCGAGCGCGCCGCCGCTGAGCGCGCGGCGCGCATCGCCCTCGTCGTGCCAGCGGTGCTTCAGGATGCGCAGCCAGCGGTTCATTCGACACCCTCGCGCTGCGGGCGTCCCGCGCCGCGGACGGCGCCGAAAGACTGGTCGACACCCCTACGCGCCCGCATCACCAACTCCCGGACGCGCCGCCGCCGCCGAAGTTGCCGCCGCCCCCCGAGCTGAAGCCGCCGTCGCCGCCCCAGCCACTGCGACCGCTGCCGCCGCCCCAGATCACTGGTCCGCCCGGACCCCTGCCGCCGCTGCCGCCGCCACCGCGGCTGCCGATGCCGAGGACGCCGACGAGCACCAGCGCGATGACGCCCGCGAGGCCCGCCATCAGCAGGCTCGCGGTGAGCCACCAGCCGATGCCGCCGATCGCACCGCCCGTGGCGAGCGCGCCGAGCTTGCGGCCGAGGACGCCGGTCAACACGGCGCCGATGATGGGCGCGCCGATGAAGAGGAAGATCGCCATGTCGTGCAGATTGAAGCCGTCGGCGCGTGACGCGTCGCGCTGCGGGTCGGGCTCGGGCAGGCCTTCGTTGGCGATGCGCGCCGCGATGCGGTCGACCGCGGCCGACAGGCCGCCGCCGAAATCCCCCGCCTTGAACGCGGGCGTGATCGCATCGCGGATGATGCGGCTCGCCGCGAGGTCGGGGACCGCGCCTTCGAGCGACTTGGCGACCTCGATGCGGACCTTGCGGTCGTCTTTCGCGACGACGATCAGCACGCCGTCGCCGATCTCCTTGCGGCCGATCTTCCAGCTGTCGGCAACACGCTGGGCATAGGCCGCGATGTCCTCGGGCTGCGTGCTCGCGACCATCAGGATCACGACCTGCGCGCCGCGCTCGGCTTCGAGCGTGGCAAGCCGCGCATCGAGCGCCTCGCGCTGCTCGGGCTTGAGCGTGCCGGTCTCGTCGATCACGCGTCCGCTGAGCGCCGGCACCGCGTCCTGCGCCCGCAGGCCGCCCGCGAGCAGCAACCCGAGAAGCGCTGCAAGCAGCGCGGCGCCCAGCCAGCGCAGGCTCACGTCGTGCCTACTTCGACGCCGCCTTGTCGAAGCTCACCGTCGGCGGCGCCGAGATCTGGGCCTCATTCTGCACCGTGAAGTTGGGCTTCGGGCTGTAGCTGAAGATCATCGCCGTCAGGTTGCTCGGGAAGCTGCGCGCGAGCACGTTGTACTCGGCGACGGTCTTGATGTAGCGGTTGCGGGCGACGGTGATGCGGTTCTCGGTGCCTTCGAGCTGCACGCGCAGATCCTGGAAGGCGGCGTTCGCCTTCAACTGCGGGTACTGCTCGACGACGACCATCAAGCGGCTCAGCGCGCCCGTCAGCTCGCCCTGCGCCTGCTGGAATTTCTCGAACGCCGCCGGGTCGTTGACGAGCTCCGGTGTCGCATTGATGCTCGTCGCGCGCGAGCGCGCCTCGATCACCTTCGTCAGCGTCTCCTGCTCGAAGTTCGCCTCGCCCTTGACGGTGGCGACGATGTTGGGGATCAGGTCGGCGCGGCGCTGGTACTGGTTCAGCACCTCGGACCAGGCGGCCTTGACCTGCTCATCCAGACGCTGGAACTCGTTGTAGCCGCAGCCCGACAGCGAGAGTGCGGCGAGGAGCGCGAGAAGCCAGTGCCAGCGGGTGCGGATCATGATCGTCCCTTTTTGTGAAAGTGCGCCGGCAGCTTGCGGCGTGTTGCGAAGATGGGGTGGCGCGGGCCGCGTTCAAGTCGTCGCCCGCCTGGCGTTCACTCGGCCGGCAGGAAGCCTTCGGTCGAGAGGTAGCGTTCGCCGCTGTCGTAGTTGAAGCCGAGCACGGTCGCGCCCACCGCGAGCTGTGGCAGCTTCTGTGCAATCGCCGCGAGCGTCGCACCCGACGAGATGCCGACCAGCATGCCTTCCTCGCGCGCGGCGCGGCGTGCCATCTCGCGCGCGGCATCGGCCTCGACCTGGATCACGCCGTCGAGCAGCGCGGTGTGCAGGTTCTTCGGGATGAAGCCGGCGCCGATGCCCTGGATCGGGTGCGGGCTGGGCTTGCCGCCGCTGATCACGGGCGAGGCCACAGGCTCCACCGCGAACACCTTGAGGGCCGGCCACGTCGCCTTCAGGACCTGCGCGCAGCCGGTGATGTGGCCGCCGGTGCCGACGCCGGTGATCAGCGCGTCGATGCCGGACGGGAAATCGGCCGCGATCTCGGCCGCCGTCGTCTGCGCGTGCACCTCGATATTGGCTGGGTTCTCGAACTGCTGCGGCATCCAGCCGCCGGGTGTCGCCGCGAGCAGTTCACCCGCGCGCGCGATCGCGCCGTTCATGCCCTTCTCGCGCGGTGTCAGCTCGAAGCGCGCGCCGTAGGCGAGCATCAGGCGGCGGCGCTCGATGCTCATGCTGTCGGGCATCACGAGCACGAGCTTGTAGCCCTTGACCGCGGCGACCATCGCAAGACCGATGCCGGTGTTGCCCGAAGTCGGCTCGATGATCGTGCCGCCCGCCTTCAGCGCGCCCGAGCGCTCGGCCGCCTCGACCATCGCGAGCGCGATGCGGTCCTTGATCGAACCGCCGGGGTTGGCGCGTTCACTCTTGATGAAGACCTGGTGCGTCGCGCCGAACAGGCGATTGACGCGGATGTGCGGCGTGCTGCCGATCGTTTGCAGGATGTCGTTGAAGGGCATGGCGCTGTTTCCTCGGTTGTGCGGCCCGCAGGGGGCAGGACGGCTTCATTATGAATCGCCGCGCACAGCGGCCCGGGCGCCGCGGCCTTTCATGCGTTTGCGACAATCGCGCATGACCGCCACCCTCGCCAACGACAGCTTCCTGCGCGCCTGCCTGCGCGAGCCGACCGGGCACACGCCGATCTGGCTGATGCGTCAGGCCGGGCGCTACCTGCCCGAGTACCGTGCCACGCGCGCCAAGGCTGGCAGCTTCATGGGTCTGGCGACGAATCCGGATTTCGCCACCGAGGTCACGCTGCAGCCGCTCGAGCGCTACCCGCTCGACGCGGCGATCCTCTTCAGCGATATCCTGACCGTGCCCGATGCGATGGGCCTCGGCCTGAGCTTCGCGCTTGGCGAAGGCCCGCGCTTCGCGCACCCGGTGCGTGATGAAGCGGCGGTCGCAACGCTCGAAGTGCCCGACATGGCCAGGCTGCGCTATGTCTTCGATGCGGTGGCGAGCATCCGCAAGGCGCTCGCCGGCCGCGTGCCGCTGATCGGCTTCTCGGGCAGCCCGTGGACACTCGCCTGCTACATGGTCGAGGGCGCGGGCTCGGACGACTACCGTCTCGTCAAGACGATGCTCTACCGGCGGCCGGACCTGATGCATCGCATCCTCGAGATCAACGCCGACGCCGTCGCGGCCTACCTGAACGCCCAGGTCGACGCCGGGGCGCAGGCGCTGATGATCTTCGACAGCTGGGGCGGCGTGCTCGCCGACGGCGCGTTCCAGGCCTTCAGCCTCGCCTACACGCAGCGCGTGCTGCGCCAGCTCAAGCGCGACAGCGAAGGCCGGCGCGTGCCGCACATCGTGTTCACCAAGGGCGGCGGCATGTGGCTCGACGAGATCGCCGCCGGCGGCGCCGACGTGATCGGTCTGGACTGGACCGTGAATCTCGGCGCGGCGCGCGCGCGCGTGGGGGCGAGCGTGGCGCTGCAAGGCAATCTCGACCCGAACGTGTTGTTTGCCGCGCCCGAGCAGGTTGCCGCCGAGGCGGTGGGCGTGCTGGAAAGCTTCGGCCGGCCGAGCGCGGGCAGCGGGCACATCTTCAATCTCGGTCACGGCATCAGCCAGCACACGCCGCCCGAAAGCGTGGATGCGCTCGTCCATGCGGTGCATGAGCACTCACGTCGGATGCGCGAATAGGGCGCACGCCCGGCCCGAAGTCGACACCTGGCGGCCGCCGCAAGTCCGTGTTTTCCCTGTTGTCAGAAGACGGCCATGCGGCTCCGAAATCGACATTTTTTCGACCTTGGGGCTTGACTTATCCCCAAAACCGGTGGTGTCGCCGTGCCGGAAATACGCTGTCGCGCCGCACCATGGGAAATCCCGAGTTTCGCGCTAAGTCGTTGATTTCATTGAGCTGGGTCAGAGTGCCCCGAAAGCGTGCAATCCGGCGCCGTGCCTGATGAATCAAGCATTTGGGGCGGACCAGGGTGAGTTTCCCACAAAGTTATCCACAGGACAGGTGGACAGTTTGGAAAGTGCCGTCAAATCATGGACTTAAGCGGATTGTTTAAGTGAAAGTCGAGCTTTGAGGTCTAACTTGCATCGAGCGCGCCTTGCCTGAGCCGTTTCGCGTCCGCGTGGCGGTCGAGGCGCCGCAACACAGCGGAATCTCCGGCCCGCTGGACTACACGAGTGAGCAGCCGCTCGCCTGCGGGACGCTGGTGCGTGTCCCGCTCGGTCGGCGCGATGTGCCCGGCCTGGTCTGGCCGGGCAACGCTCCGGAAGGCGACGCGCCGGGTGAAAAGACAACGGACGGGCCGCTACAGGCGCCGCAGCCCGAATTGCGTGCAGTGCAGCACGTGCTGTCGTCGCTGCCGCCCTTGTCGGCGCGCTGGTGCGAACTCGTGACCTTTGCCGCCGCCTACTATCAGCGCGGCATCGGGGAGGTGGCGATGTCGGTACTGCCGCCCGAATTGCGCAAGCTCGACGATCTGCAACTGCAGCGCCGCATCGCGCGGCTTCGCAAGGCGCTCGACGGCGTGGTGTGGGGCGCCACACCGGCCGGCGCGCCGAGCACCGAAGCCCTCGCGCTGAGTGATGAGCAGGCCGAAGTCCTGGCGCGGCTCGACGCGCTGATCGCCGCTTGCGCAAGCCCGGTCGTGCTGCTCCACGGCGCGACCGGAAGCGGCAAGACGGAGGTCTATCTGCGTGCCGCCGAGCAGATCTTGGCGCGCGGGCGCCAGGTGCTCGTGCTGGTGCCCGAGATCAACCTGACGCCGCAGCTCGAAGCGCGCTTCGCGGCGCGCTTCGGCGGTGGCGATGCGCCGCGCCGCATCGTCTCGCTCCATAGCGGGCTGACGCCTGCGCAGCGCCTGCGCCACTGGCTCGCGGCGCATCTCGGTGAGGCCGATCTGGTGCTCGGCACGCGGCTCGCGGTGTTCGCATCGCTGCCACGGCTCGGGCTGATCGTCGTCGACGAGGAGCATGACCCGTCGTACAAGCAGCAGGAGGGCGCACGCTATTCGGCGCGCGACCTCGCGGTCTATCGCGGCCGCCTCGAGTCGGCGCCGGTGATCCTCGGCTCGGCGACGCCCTCGCTCGAGAGCTGGCAGCGCGCCGAGGAAGGGCGCTACACGCGGCTCGACATGCCCTCGCGCATCGGCGGCGGCGTCTTGCCGCAGGTGCGCACGGTCGACATGAACCTGGTGCCGCGCGGCAAGCGAGGCGCCGAATCGCAGGCGCTCTCGCCGCAGCTCGTCGCCGCGCTCCAGCAGCGCATCGCGCGCGGCGAGCAAAGCCTCGTCTTCCTGAACCGGCGCGGCTACGCCCCGGTGCTGCATTGCGGCGCCTGCGGCTGGAAGAGCGCCTGCCCGCACTGCAGCGCCTGGCGTGTGTTCCACAAGATCGACCGCTCGCTGCGCTGTCATCACTGCGGCTTTGCGCAGGCCGTGCCGCGCGCTTGCCCCGACTGCGGCAATGCCGACATCGCACCGATCGGCCGCGGCACCGAGCGCCTCGAGGAGCAGCTCGCGCTGGTGCTGCCCGAAGCGCGCATCGCGCGCATCGATGCCGACAGCACGCGCCTGAAGGGCTCGCTCGAATCGCAGCTCGGCGCGGTGCACGCGGGCGAGGTCGATGTGCTCGTCGGCACGCAGATGATCGCCAAGGGGCATGACTTTCGCCGCATCACGCTCGTCGCTGCGGTCAACCCCGACAGTGCGCTCTTCAGCAGCGACTTTCGTGCGCCCGAGCGCCTTTTCGCGTTGCTGATGCAGGCGGCCGGCCGCGCCGGGCGCGATGCGCAGCAGGCGGCGCAAAGCGAGATGTGGGTCCAGACCTGGCACCCGCAGCATGCGCTCTACGCCGCGCTGCGCCGGCACGACTTCGCCGCGTTCGCCGCGAGCCAGTTGAAGGAGCGCGAGATGGCCGGCCTGCCGCCGTACTCGCATCTCGCCTTGCTGCGCGCAGAGGCGCGCAACGCCAAGGCCGCGCGCGACTTCCTGCAGGCGGCGTCCGACGCGGCGGACGCGCTCGCCGCCGCGCACGGTGTGACGATCTATCCGCCGGTGCCGCCGGGTGTGGCGCGCGTCGCGAACGTGGAGCGCATGCAGATGCTCGTCGAATCACCGTCGCGCGTCGCGCTGCAACGCATGCTTGCCGCCTGGCTGCCGATGTTGCACGGCCTGCGCGCCGCGCGCCGCGGCGATGAACGCGTTCTGCGCTGGGCGGTGGATGTGGACCCGCTGACGATCTGACGTCGGCCGGGTGCGACCGGCATGCGGCATGCCTATCCGATCAGGCCCCGCACCTGCGCCGCAAGCGCCTGGCGCTGCGCGGTTGCCTCGCCCATCAACGCGAAGCCGAGCAACTCGCCGTCGGCAGCACGGAAATGCGCTTCGAGCGCATCGTCGCCGGACTGCACCGACCATGCGCCGATCGCATCGACAGCCGGCGGGCAGACGACCGTCGGGCACGCCGGCGTCTTCACGATCACCGGCATCGCCGGGTACCTGAGCGGCGTCGGCGTGCCGGCGAGGGTGGCGCCGAGCGCGCGCGCCTGCTGCATGATCGGCATCACATAGGGCAGCGAATGGCCCTCGACCTCGGCGCAATCGCCGAGCGCGTAGACGTGTGGCGCCGACGCCGCGAGCAATCGGTCGACGACGACGCCGCGGTTGACCGCGAGGCCCGCCGCCTGGGCCAGCCCGGTGCGCGGGCGCAGGCCGATCGCCGACAGCACGAGGTCGGCTTCGAGCACGCTGCCGTCGTTCAGCGTGAGCTTGTAGCCCTTGGTTGCAGGGCCATCGGCACGATCGATGCCCTCGGCGGCGACACCAAAGCGGAAGCGCACGCCGGCCGCCGCGAGCCGCTCCTGCAGCCAGGCGCTCGCCGCCGGCGGCAGCAGGCGCGACAGCGCCGCGCCGGCAGGGTCGATCACGGTCGGCGTGATGCCGCGCGCGAGCAGATCGTTTGCGAACTCGCAGCCGATCAAGCCGCCACCGAGGATCGCGACCGTCTTCACGCCGTCGAGCCGCTCGGCAAACCGCGCGTAGTCGTCGAGGTCGTTGACCGAGAGCACTTCGGCCGCGCCGTCGCCGGCGAGCGGCAGCCGGATCGGGTCCGCGCCGAGCGCAAGCACGAGGTCGCGGTAGGCGAACACCTCGCCATCGACGCAGTGCACGCTGCGGGCATCGGTGTCGATGCGCGCCGCCTCGGTGCGCGCACGAACGACGGCGCCGAGTTCCTCGATCATCTTTTCCACCGGCTTCATGACGAGCATCGCCGCCGTCTTGTTGCCGGCGAGCGCGTTGGACAGCATGGGCTTCGAATAGAAGCCCGCATGGTCGCGGCTGATGACGACGAGCGGCGTCGCCTTGTCGAGCTTGCGCAATTCGCGCGCCGCGGAATAGCCCGCGAGCCCGCTGCCGAGTATGACGATGGGAAGTGCTGCGGACTCAGTCATTGCGCCTCAGCCCTCGCCGGGCCGCCCCAAGAGGGCTGAGATCCCCTTGGGGGGCGACACCGAAGGGGTCTTGGGGCCGTCATTCCTAGACTTCCACCATCTCGAAATCGGCCTTCGCGACGCCGCAGTCCGGGCATTCCCAGTCGGCAGGGATGTCGGCCCAGCGCGTGCCGGGGGCGATGCCGTCCTCCGGCATGCCGACCGATTCGTCGTAGATGAAGCCGCAAACGATGCATTGATAGCTTTTCATGGGTGTTCCTCTGGATGCGTTGATTCTCAGGCCGCGAGCTTGTCGAGCACGGCCTGGTAGTTGTTGGCGTGGCGTTCCTCGACCTTGGCGAGCGCGGCAAAGCGCTTCGCGGCCTTTTCGAGGACGGCCTTGAACATCTCGGCGTGTTCCTTCGATTCGGCGATCTGCTCGTCGATCTCCTTGACGGCAGCGTCATGGCCTTCGGCCACGGCAGCGTTGCGAAAGCTCGGGTACATCTCGGTGTACTCGTAGGTCTCGCCCTCGATCGCGAGTTCGAGCGCCTTCGCCGGCGTCATGTTCGCCTTCGGGAACAGCAGATCGGCGTGGCCGAAGGCGTGCATCAGTTCCTGCTCGGCGGTCGCCTCGAAGACAGCGGCGGTTGCCTCGTCGCCGGAGGCGCGGCAGAGCTTCGCGAAGTAGCGGTACTTGATGTGCGCCATCGATTCGCCTGCGAAGGCGGCCTCGAGGTTCTTGAGCGTCACCGACGCGGGGTCGTGGAAGGGGTTGCTCATTCGGGTTCTCCAGTCATTGCGGCAGGTGCCGCGATGAAGGAGATGATGCCGCCTCGAGTGTCATTTGAAAAGTCAATTACCTCTATCTCAGTGATAGTGAAGGGCCATGATGCGACCGTCGCGATCACGCCGTGAGGCCGATCAAGGCGGCAATGCAGGCCAGCGCAGCGAGTGGCGCCGTGTCGGCACGCAGCACGCGCGGTCCGAGGCTCACCGGCGTGAAGCCGAAGCGCAGGGCCAGCGCCTGCTCGGCCGGGCTCAGCCCGCCTTCGGGGCCGCTCAAGACGCAGACAGACGTCTCGCTGCCCGGCGCGAGCGCAGCCAGACGCCTGCCCACGCCGGGCACCAGCGGATCGAGGCTCAGCAGCCAGCGCGCATGGCTCTCGGCCGAGGTCGCGGTTGAAGCCACCACGGGCAGTGCCTGCAACCAGGCCGCAAGCGGGGTGACGGCGTGCAGCGCCGGCAGCCGCGTGCGCCCGCTCTGCTCGCAGGCGGCGATCGCGACGCCGCGCCAATGCGCGAGCTTCTTCACCGCGCGTTCGCCCTGCAGACGCAGCACCGAGCGCTCGCACATCAGCGGCACGATCGCGGCGACACCGAGTTCGGTCGCCTTCTCGACGAGCGTGTCCATGCGTTCGTTGGCCGGCATGCCGACCGCGAGCGTCACATGGCACGCCAGTTCACGGTCGATCGCCTCGTGCGCGCCGACCCGCACCCGCACCTCGCTGCGGCCCATGTGCGTGACGCGGGCGTCCCATTCACCGCCGTCGCCATCGAAGAGCCGCAGCGCCGCGCCCGGCTGCAGGCGCAGCACCTGTGCGTGACGCGCGGCGCCGGGCGGCAGGGCGAGATCCGCGTCCGTGCCCAGCGGCGGTTCGACGAAAATTCTTGGGCTCATGCGACGCTTCCTTGGCTACAGTTTGCACGACGACGCAAGCGTTGGAGGAAGCGACGATGAACAAGGAAGACGACGGCGCGCCGGCCCGCCTCGATGCCGCCCAGGCCTGCCACGACGACGAGCCCGAGCGCGCCGCCGCGTTGCTGCGCGGATTGGACCCGGCGCAACTGCCCGTCGATCGATTGCCGGGCCTGGCATTTCTGCTCAACCACGTGCTGGGTGAGAAGTGTGGCGCCTGGGGCGAGGCCCACGAACGGCAGGCGGCCTTGCTGCGCGCTGCGGGCGACAAGCCGGCGGCCGGGCTGTGGCGTCAGGCGGCAGCGGCGGCGCGGGCCGCGGGCGAGCCCGCCGAGGCGCAGCGGCTGTGCGCCGCGCTGGCCGACGCCACGGGCGCCGCGCCGCAGGCGGCGCAGGATGTCGTCGCGCTCACGGTCGCGATGTACCGCGTGCCCAGGTTGCCGCCCGCCGCGGCGGCCGCATGCACGCGCGCGGCGCTCGGCGCGCTGCACGACGATGCCCCCATCTGGCAGGAGCCGAACCCGCTCGACGCCGCCGTCGCCGCCTGCATGAACAACATCGCCTCCAGCCTCGTCGAGCGGCCCCGGCAGGATCTGGCCCACCCGCTGCTGCGCGTTGTGCTCGAAGACGCCGCCCGCCTCGCGGAGCGCTTCTGGCTGCGCGCCGGCAACTGGGTCCATCACGAGCGCGCGGCCTACCTGCGCGCGATGGTGGGCAACGCACTCGATGAAGCGCCTCAGGCCCGCGAACACGCGCTGCGCGCGCTGGCGCTGATCGACGCCAACGATATCGACGACGCCGAGAAGGTCGATCGCGCCTTCATCGAGCTCGAACACGCGCACGCCTGCCGCGCGCTCGAACTGCTCGAGGAAGCGACCGCGGCGCAGGCCACGGCCGAGGCGATCGCGTCGACCTTCGGCGACGCCTTCCTCGACGATTGGTTCGCGCGCCGTCGCAAGGCGCTCGCGGCACTTGCGGCCCTTGCCGATCGAGCCGGCTGATCGCTCGCCCTCGCGGCTCAGGCGGTCGGGCTGGGCCTTGGCTGCGTCAGCGCGGCGACCACGATCAGCCGCGTCAGCACGCTCGCCACTTCGCGGGTGAAGCGCAGGAAGTCGACATGCGCGCTGTCGTCGGCGCGGTCGGAGATGACACGCAGCACGGCCAGCGGCAGGCCGAAATCGGCACACACCTGCGCCACGGCGGCGCCCTCCATCTCGACCGCCAGCGCGTCGGGCAGGTCGCGCCGAAGGGCGCTGCTTTCGGCCGCGGTGGAGACGAAGCGGTCACCGCTGATGACGAGGCCTTGGTGCATGCGCGGGTGCCCGATGCCGAAGGCGGCCAGGTGTGACGCGCCGAGCGCGTGCGGCGCTTCGTGCAGACAGGCTGCGGTCGCGACCGCAAGCCGATCGGCGAGGGCGGCGTCGACCGCAAAACGCGCACGGCCGGTCAACGGCACCTCGTAGCGCGGAAAGAGGGGTGAAGCGTCCATGTCGTGCTGCAGCAGTTCGCGCGCGAGCACCACGTCGCCCACGCGCACGTCGGGCGCGAGGCCGCCGGCGA
Organism: Rhizobacter sp.; assembly: GCA_023954175.1. GTDB lineage: Bacteria > Pseudomonadota > Gammaproteobacteria > Burkholderiales > Burkholderiaceae_C > CAIKUF01. Next base: position 58,583 of record JAMLIM010000004.1, on the reverse strand, counting down.
CGCCGGTGAAGAGCATCGACGACGGCGCGAACTCGGCCGCGAGCAGTGTGGCCGTCGTCGCCGCCGCGACCTTGCCGATGCCGCTGCGCGCCAGCACAACGCGCTGTCCGTGCAGGCGCCCGAGGTGGATCTCGCGCCCGGCGCGCGCGACGCGCTGCACGTCGGTCAGCTGCGGCAGCAGCGCACGAAGTTCGAGTTCCATCGCCGCGACGATGGCAACCGGCGCCTGCATGCGATTCACGTGGCGGGGCCCGCGCCGAGCAGCCAGGCGAGCGCGGAGAAGCTGACGAAGGAGACTGCCGTCGACGTCATGATGATGCGCGCGACGCGGCCGTTGTCGGCGCCGAAGCGCTCCGCGAGCAGCGAGACGTTGCTCGCGCTCGGCAGCGCGGCGGCGAGCACCAGCACCGTGAGGCCGATGTCCGACACCGGCAGCCCGGCGGCGTTGGCGAGCATGCCGACGGCGAGCACGAGCAGCGGATGGACGAACAGCTTGAAGAGCGCGACCGGCACGAACTGCGCCGCCGGCGTGCGCGTGTGGGCATGCTGGCCGGCACGCCAGAGCACCGCGCCGATCGTGAACAGCGCGACCGGCGTCGCCGCGTCGCCGAGCATCTTGACGATCTGGCCGAGCGCGCCGGGCAGTGCCCAGCCGGCGAGCGAGAACACACCGCCGAGACCGATCGCCCAGGGCAGCGGGTTGGCGAGCGCGCCGCGGGCCGAGCGTAGAAGCGCGACCCGCATCGGCACATCGGGTTGCGCGTCGGCGCTCTGCGCGTCGTGCTCCGCGTTGTCGTCGCGTCGCCCGCTGCGCCCGATGTGCCCATGCATCTGCGCCAGCGCGATGCACAGCGAGCTGGTGAGGAACAGATCGACGAGCAGCGTCGCCACCATCGGCCCGACTGCGCGGTCGCCGAACAGCGCGACGAGCAGCGGGATGCCCATGAAGCCGGTGTTCGGAAACGCGGCAACGAGCGCGCCGAAGGCGGCGTTCGTCAGATCGACGCCGCCATCGCCCGCGTGCCGGCTGAGCGTCGTCATCACCGTGAAGGCGACCATCGCGAGCGCGCAGACGCCATAGACGACGAGCAGCGCCGGGTCGAGCAGATCGGCAAACGGCGTGCCGGCGCCGAAGCGAAACAGCATGCACGGCAGCGCGAAATACAGCACGAAGGTGTTGAGCCCCGGAATCGCCGACTGCGGCAGCACCCGGAAATGCGCCGCGAGGTAGCCGCACAGCACGAGCGCGAAGAACGGGACGGTGACGGCGAGGATCGCGGACATTGGGGGCCGAGTATCTCAAGCGGGCCGGCGCCGCGGGGGTGCGGGTCCGGGCGTGGGCGCCGGCGCGGGCAGCGGCGACCGGCGCCTGTGTGCGACTGTGCGATTCAGCCCGGCGCCGCCGCGCGCCGCGCGCGCACCGCGTCGGCGAGCGTCCGCAGCACCGGCACCGTCTGCGCCATGCCGATGCACGCATCGGTGACGGACACGCCGGGCTGCAGCGGCTGGCCCGGCACGATGTCCTGCCGGCCCTCGTTCAGGTGGCTCTCGATCATGACGCCGATGATGCGTCGCTCGCCAGAGGCGACCTGCGCCGCCACGTCGGCCGCGACGTCGATCTGCCTGCGGTGCTGCTTGCTGCTGTTGGCGTGTGAGACGTCGATCATCAGCCGCGCCGGCAGGCCGGCGTCGCCGAGCACGGCGCAGGCGCGCGCCACGTCCGCCGCCGCGTAGTTCGGCGTCCTGCCGCCGCGCAGGATCAGGTGGCCGTCATCGTTGCCGCGCGTCTCGAAGATCGCCGCCTGCCCCATCTTCGTCATGCCCATGAAGGCGTGCGGCGCGCGCGCGGCGAGGATCGCGTCCGCCGCGACCTTGACGCTGCCTTCGGTGCCGTTCTTGAAGCCGACCGGGCACGACAGGCCGCTCGCGAGCTGGCGATGGCTCTGGCTCTCGGTCGTGCGCGCGCCGATCGCGCCCCAGCTGACGAGGTCGCTGATGAACTGCGGGCTCAGCAGGTCGAGGAACTCGGTGCCCACCGGCAGGCCGATCGCCAGCACGTCGAGCAGCAGGCGGCGCGCCATCTCCAGCCCCTCGTTGATCGCGAAGCTGCCGTCGAGGTGCGGATCGTTGATGTAGCCCTTCCAGCCGACCGTGGTGCGCGGCTTCTCGAAGTACACCCGCATCACGACGAGCAGCGCGTCGGCGTGCGCCAGCGCGTGTTCGTGCAGTTGCCTCGCGTAAGCGATCGCCTCGTCGTGGTCGTGGATCGAGCAGGGGCCGACGACGACGAGCAGCCGGTCGTCCTGCCCTTGCAGGATGCGCGAGATCGCCTGCCGGCTGTGCTCGACGAGCGCCTCGGCCGCCGGCGGCACCGGCAGCCACTCCTGCAGCAGCGCGGGCGTCACGAGCGGGCGCACCGCGCCGATGCGCGTGTCGTCGATGCGCGTCGTGTCGTGGGTGGAGGGTTGGGGCGGAGCGAGGGGGACGTGCGCATTCATGGCGACGATTTTCGCCTGATTGCGGCAGCAGCCCGACGGCGAATGCCATCACAATCCGGCCGAACACAAGGAGAGCACGGATGAGTGCGAGCGCGACCGACGGCCAGGGCCAAGCAGCGGATTCGCCACCCGGGAAGCCGCCCGGCAAGACCGGGGCGGTGCTCGCGGTGGCCGTGCTCGGCGTCGTCTACGGCGACATCGGCACGAGCCCGATCTATGCCTTGCGCGAGTGCTTCGCCGGCAAGCACCCGATCCCGATCACGCCCGACAACGTGCTGGGGATCCTGTCGCTGATCTTCTGGACCCTGCTGCTCGTCGTCTCGCTCAAGTACATGGTGTTCGTGCTGCAGGCGGACAACCGGGGCGAAGGCGGCACCTTCGCGCTGCTGGCGCTGCTCAGGCCCGATCGCAACCAGGACCGCCGCAATCGGTATGCGCTCATCCTGCTCGGCGTCCTCGGCGCCTCGATGCTCTACGGCGGCGCCATGATCACGCCGGCGATCTCGGTGCTCAGCGCGGTCGAGGGCCTGCAGCTCGCCGCGCCCGGCCTGCACGAGTTCGTGGTGCCGATCACGCTCGCAATCCTGGTCGGCCTGTTCGCGGTGCAGCGCCATGGCACGGCGGCCGTCGGCGCCGTCTTCGGGCCACTGACGCTGGTGTGGTTCCTGGTGCTCGCGCTGCTCGGTATCCGCGGCATCGTCGAGGCGCCGCAGGTCCTGCTGGCGATCGACCCGCGCCATGCGTGGCGGTTCTTCGCGGACAACGGCGTGACGGGCTATCTCGTGCTGTACGCGGTCTTTCTCGTCACCACCGGCGCCGAGGCCCTGTATGCCGACCTCGGGCACTTCGGCCGCAAGCCGATCCGCCAGGTCTGGTTCGTGTTCGTGCTGCCGGCCCTGTTGCTGAACTACTTCGGCCAGGGCGCGATCCTGATCGCCGAGCCGTCCAAGAGCGTCCATCCGTTCTTCCATCTCGCCCCCGGCTGGGCGCTGATTCCGCTCGTGCTGCTGGCGACGGCGGCCACCTGCATCGCGTCGCAGGCCGTCATCACCGGCGCCTATTCGCTGACGCGGCAGGCGATGCAGCTCGGCATGTTCCCGACGCTCACCGTGGACCAGACCTCGGCCGACGCCCACGGCCAGATCTACATGCCGGCCGTCAACTGGATCCTGATGGCGGCCGCGATCGGGCTGGTGCTGGCGTTTCGTTCGTCCGGCAATCTCGCCGCGGCCTATGGCGTGGCGGTGAATTCGACGATGGCGATCACCACGATCCTGGCCTTCAACGTCGCGCGCGAGCGCGGCGGCTGGGGGCTCGCCGCCGCGCTGACCTTCCTCGCGGGATTCCTGGTGGTCGACCTCGGCTACCTCGGCTCGAACCTGCTCACCATCCCGGACGGCGGCTGGCTGCCGCTGGCGATCGGCGCCGTGCTGTTCACCGTCATGGTCACGTGGCGGCGCGGCACCCACATGCTGGACGAGCAGATCGCACACGTGACGCCCAAGCTCGAAACCATCATCGGCCGCGTCAAGGGCGAGGAGATTCCGCGCGTTCCCGGCACCGCCGTCTTCATCGCCGGGCGTTTCGAGCACGCCCCGCCGTCGCTGCCCAAGCTGATCCGGCATACCGGCGTCGCCTACGAACGCGTGATCGTGCTGCGCGTGGTGTTCGAGCCGGTGCCCACCGTGGCGCCGGGCGAGCGCATCGAGGTGAACACGCTCAGCGACGGCTTTCACCGCATCGTGTTGCACTACGGCTTCATGCAGACACCCAACATCCCTTCCGAACTGCGGCGCTGCGAGGAACTCGGGCTGGCGCTCGACCTCGACACGATCCACTATGTCGTGAGCGGCATCGACCTGCTCGCCGGGCGCAAGCGCGACGGCATGCCGCTGTGGCGCGACAAGCTGTTCGCCTTCCTGGCGCGCAACACGCGGGACGCCACCACCGCGTATCACATCCCGATCGATCAGCAGATGACGGTGGGGATGCGCATGGGCATCTGATTCGATCTGGCCGACCCGCCTGCGCCAGCCCAAGCCTCCCGACCCCAGGCCACGAGGACGACATCCCGATGCCCACTGGAACCGTGCACCTGCACCGTGTGCTGCGCGCGCCGCCCGAACGCGTCTACCGCGCGTTCCTCGACGCTGCGGCGCTGAGCAAATGGCTGCCGCCGCATGGCTTCACCTGCCAGGTGCATGCGATGGACGCGACGGTCGGCGGCACGTTTCGCCTGTCCTTCACCAACTTTGCGACCGGCCACAGCCACTCCTTCGGCGGCGAATATCTCGAGCTGGAAAGCGCCAGGCGCATCGTGTACACCGATCGCTTCGACGACCCCAACCTGCCGGGCGAACTGACCGTCAGCGTGACGCTCGAGGCCGTGTCCTGCGGCACCGACCTGAAGGTCGTGCAGCAAGGCATCCCGGAGGTCATCCCGGTCGAGATGTGCACCCTCGGCTGGCAGGATTCGCTGGCCCAGCTGGCCGCCCTGGTCGAGCCCGAGATCCCGGGCTGACGCCCGGCTCCGCGCACCAGGCCGACGCACGCAACCGCGCGCCGGACGGAGATGCCCACCGCCCTCGTCGAGGGCAGCCCGCCGTTCGATGTTGCAGACCGAAGCTCGGCAGCAAACCGCGACGAGGTCACTCCAGCGCGTAGGTGAACGTGCTGACGACTCGCAGGCGCTTGAGCCGGGCGCTGCCGTCATCGAAGCCCTCGCCGCCGGCGGCGCCGATCTGGATCACGCCCTGGTTGGCGCTGCGCAGCTTGCCCAGCTCTGCGCCGGCGTCGGCGGCGAACTTCTGGGCCTGCTCACGCGCGTTGCGCGTGGCTTCGGCCAGCAGGGGTGCCTTGGCCTCGTTGAAGGCGCGCAACTGGTAGCGCGGGCCGGTCGGTCCGTTGTTGACGCCGCCGAGTTGCACGCCGGCCTGGATCAAAGGGTCCACGGCCAGCGACGCGGCCTCCACCGCGGTCGGCTTTGCAGAGGTCACCAGGACCTGCCCGGTGCCCTGGAAGCGCAGCGGCTGCGGGCCGCTGCCGTACTCGCGCGCATAGAGGTCCTGCACCTGGAGCGGGCGCACTTCGATCTCGGTGTCGGCAAAACCCTGGGTCTTCAGGAAGGCGAGCACGCGGTCGCGGTCTTCGGCCAGCGCGCGCTGCACGGCGCCGAAGTCGTTGCCGGCGCGCCGAAACCCAAGCGGCCAGACGGCGTAGTCGGCTTCGATGTCCTTCTCCGCCAGGCCCTTCACGGTGACCGAGCGGTCGGCGGTGCGGAATCGCTCCAGGCCCTTGCCCACGCCGACGCCGCCGGCGGCGAAGCCGAGTGCCAGCACTACAGCGGACACGAGCCCGATCGAACGGGTGCCATCAGCCATCACATCATCCTCCTGTGCCCGATTCTGACCCACTGCCACGCCTTGGGCGCCAGACCATTTTCCGGTCGCCTCGCGCGGCGTGCCGTCTGGCGCCGAGGCGACACCGAGGCGCGAAAGCACAGGACCGGGTCCGCGCAACCAGACGTCGACCGCGGGTCCCCGGTAGATCGATGACTTGGCGACGCCCTGCCCGGGCTTCCCGAGCGTCGAGCCCGCAGCGCCATTCGCTGCCGACCCACGGCCGACGCTGGAGCCATGAGCCCACGTGTCGAAACGGCAGATCCATGCGCCGCGTCACGCACTCCAGACCCGAAGCATGAGGCGCAAATGCCATTGCGCCGTCCTCGGGAACCTCTCCGGGTCAGGCGGCTGCGGCTGCGTGCACGGCGGGCGAACGGTGCCCCCAGGTGCTGGCAGCCTGGTAGGTCTCTACCTGCCAGGTGTCGTCGTCGATCTCGACACCGCCGTGGCCGTACTCGACGTGGAAGCCCGAAGGCGTCTGCGCATAGAACGAGACCATGCGGTCGTTCGTGTGGCAGCCCAGCTCCATCGTGATCGGCACCGCCTCGTCGCGGCAGCGATCGAAGGTGCTGCCGACGTCGCGCAGCTGGCGCGCCTGGAGCATGAAATGGTGCAGCCGCTTGGGTGCGGACACCTGCACCATGGCCAGCGAGTGATGGCGTGGGCCGCAGTGGAGGAAGGCCGCGCGGGTGGCCTCGGCGCCACCCATGTCGAGGTCGATGTAGTCGCTGATCCTGAGGCCCAGACCGTCCCGGTAGAACCGCATGCTCGCGTCGTAGTCGTCCACCGCCAGCACGATGTGTCCCAGCCCGAGCGCGGACGCTTCGAAACCGGCAATGTCGCGCGGCGAGCGGAAGGGCCGATCGGTCTGGACCAGCGGCCCGCAGTACACCTCGATGGCGATGCCGTTCGGGTCGCTGAGGCGAATGAACCCGGCGACACGACGCTGTCGCGCCTCGCGCGCATCGCCCCAGGTGACCGCCGTGCCCTGGGCGTCCAGACGCTCGGCGATGGCGCGCAGTTCGCTTTCATTGCGCGCCTGCCAGCCTGCAACGGCGATGTCGTCGCGTGGCCCCTGGCGAAGTGCGAAGCGGTGGTGGTGCTCGTCCATGCGCAGGTAGAGCGTTCCGTCGGCGTCGGTGCCGGCATGCTCGAGGCCGAGCAGCTCGGTGGCGAACTTCTCCCAGCGGGCGAGGTCGCTGACCTCGAGTCCGAGGTAACCCAGTTGTGTGACGCGTTCCATGCTCATCTCCTTCTCCAGTGGTCGAGGCGCTGCTTCAATTTGCTTTCCGGTGCAGGAAAGGGCGCGCAGCGCATGGAACGAATGCTCGGCTTCGGCCGCCTTCATGACAAGGTACATTGCCGTCGAGAAATGATCCAAACTGGACAACATGCACACGCCCAAGGCAGCGGTCAGGAAGCGCACGGCACGTCGGAGCGTGACCGCCGTCGAGTACAACGCGCCGCCGAACTACACGCTCGATGTGGAGCTCTACCCCGTGGCCGAGCTGCGGCGCCGGGTGGGCGACGCCGATGCGCGGGGGCTGGAACGGATCGATTTCCACTGCCTGATCTACATCACCGCGGGGCGCTATGCGCACATGGTCGATTTCGAAACGCAATCGATGGCGCCCGGCTCGCTGCTGTTGCTGCAGCCGGGGCAGGTGCATCGCTTCGGTGACCTCTCGGGCTGCGACGGCTGGTTGCTCGTGTTCCGCTCGGAACTGCTGCCTGCCGGTGGCGGCGCCGAGGTGGGTCCGCAGATCGGCACCGGCAACGCGGTGGACGAGCTCGCGCTGCTGCAGCTGGCCGAGGGGCAGCGCACGCACTTGCGGCTTGGCGCGGCGGCGCGAAAGGCCGTCAGCGAGACCTTCGAGCGCATGGCGGGCGATACCCGCAGCGCGCCTTCACAGGCCCTGAATGCGCTGCTGCGCAGTCAGGTGCAGTCACTGCTGCTGCGCTTGCGGCTCGAAGCCGAACCCTCCGCCGCCGATGACCGCGTGGAACCCGCGGTGTTGCAGCGCTACCGCCGATACCGCGCCGCGGTCGAGCGCAACTTCGCGCGCTGGCACGGCGTCGCGCCGTACGCCGAGCGGCTGGGCTGCTCCGAGAAGAGCCTCACGCGCGCGGCCCTGCTCGTCACCGATCGCAGCGCGAAGGCGGTGCTCACCGAGCGCCTGGTGCTCGAAGCCAAGCGCCAGCTGGCGCACACGCTGCTGCCGGTGGCCACCATCGGCGACCAGCTCGGCTTTGCCGAGGCGACCAACTTCGTCAAGTTCTTTCGCCGCGAGGCCGGCCTGACGCCGGGGGCCTTCCGTGCAGGTCAACGGGGCCAACGATCGCAGAAGTAGGGCCGCCGGGCGGGCAAGCGGGCACGCTGGAGAAGACCGCAGCGCGGCGTTGACGGCGACAGGCGGGCCTGACGTTGACGGGCCTGCATTGCGCGGCCACCATAGCGTCAGGTTGCCGACACCCAACCATGCGGCGGGCTCGTTGCGGGGTGCGCCGGGTTGCAAGGTCAGCGGCGCCTGTCAGCGCTTGCAAGGGGTGCTTCATGGCTCAGAGCGACACGGTCTTCACGGGCTCGATCCCGAAGCTCTACGACACGCTGATGGTCCCCCTCATCTTCGAGGCTTATGCGGTGGACCTGGCGCAGCGTGTCGCTGCCTGCGCCCCCAACGCGGTGCTTGAAACGGCGGCCGGCTCCGGTGTGGTCACGCGGGCGCTCGCGCCAAGACTCGGCGCCGGCGCGCACTACGTGGTGACCGACCTCAACCAACCCATGCTCGACTACGCCGCCGCCCGCCAGGGACCCGATCGCCGTATCGAATGGCGGCAGGCGGACGCGCTCGCCTTGCCGTTCGAGGATGCCTCGTTCGACGTCGTCTGCTGCCAGTTCGGCGTGATGTTCTTCCCCAGCCGCATCGCCGGCTATGCCGAGGCGCGTCGCGTGCTGCGGCCCGGCGGGCGCTTCGTCTTCAGCGTCTGGGACCGCATCGAAGAGAACGCCTTCGCCGACGAAGTCACCCACGCCGTCGCCGCAGTGTTTGCGCACGACCCTCCGCGATTCATCGCCCGCACGCCGCATGGGTATCACGATGTCGCCTTGATCCGCGATGAATTGAGCCGCGCAGGCTTCGCCGACATCGATATCGAAACGCGAGAGGAGGTAAGCCGCGCGCCCTCGGCACGCGCCGCCGCCACGGCCTATTGCCAGGGAACGCCGCTGCGCAACGAGATCGAGGCGCGCGACGCCAGCCTGCTTCAGCTCGCAACGGACCGCGCTACCGATGCGATCGCCAGCCGTCATGGCGAAGGCCCGGTGGCCGGCAAGATCCAGGCGCATGTGATCTTGGCGACGACATAGCGGGGCCCCGGTCGCGGGCCTGAACGGCTGGTCATCAAATGACCGGCGATGCCGGCCGCCGTCAACCCATCGACTGCCGCATTTGGGGTGCGCGGCAATCAACTCACTGCTTGCGCGCACAACCCGGTAGCGACCGAACGAAGCGGGCCGTCGTCCTTCAGGCCGCTCCCAACTGCCGGGCCAGAGCGTCGCCTACGTGCTGCATGAACGCGCGCACGCGTGCCGTGCGCCGCAGGTCGGGGTGGCTCAGGATCCAGATCGGCGCCGCCAGCTCGGGGATCGGGTCCGACACGGGCACGAGTTCGGGATGTTTCGCCTCCATGAAGGTGGGCAGCAAGCCGACGCCGATGCCGGTGCGCAACATCGCAGCGGTTGCGTTGAAGATGTCGACGCGGACTCTGACATTGGCGCCTTCCATCTGCACGCGCATCCAGCGATCGTAGATCCGGTTCTGCTGGTCCTTCTCGAATGCGACCCAGGGCGCATCGCGCACCAAGTCCTTGAGCGGCTGCACGCTCTGCGGAAGCTCGGGCGCGTCGCGCAACGCGTAGACGCGGCACTGCGTCAAACCGAGATTGCGGCCGACGAGGTGCTCGGCCACCTGGTCGGACAGGCGCAGCGCGACATCTGCCTCGCGTTGCGCCAGCGACTGGCCGACCACCTCGGGGCGCTGGCGCGACAGATCGACGAGAAAGGCGTTCTCCGTCACCTCGACCTCGATGCCCGGGTAGGCGCGCGCGAAATCGGCCAGCGGCGCGGGAAGCAGATGTTCCATGATGACGAAGGCTGTCGTCACCCGCAGCCGGCCCGTGAGTTCGCGGTCCTGACCCAGCACCTGACGCTCGATTTCGTCGACCCGGTCGGCCATGTGGCGCGCGTGCGCGAGCATCGCCCGCCCAGCCTCGGTCGGCTCGTAGCCGCTGCGCTTGCGATCGAACAGGCGTGAGCCAAGACTCGCCTCCAAGGCGTCGAGCCTGCGCAGCACGGTGGTGTGATTGACGCCGAGCTGGCGCGCCGCACCCGCGAGCGATCCCGCATCCGCCACCGCGAGGGCGTGTTTGAGATCACTCCAATCCAGATTGGTCATGGCGGGACTTTGGCTGAAGTCTTGCAAATATGCAAAGTCAGTGGGCAGATCGCTCAGTTGTGTGCGTGGTTCGTCGTACCTACATTTGAATCTCGGACTTCGACCCTGGGTTGCTTGAAGCTGGAGGTTCCAATGATCAGTTCCACATTGCCTCGAATCGTCGGCGGACCGTCGCTGCCGAAGCCCGCCGTGCAAAGCAACGCGCCTCGCGCCACCTTGCTCGAGCGCCTTGCCGCGTGGGCCGAACGCCAGCCGCAGCACCATCGCCTTGGCAACTGGACCGCTGCGATCCTGGTTCGCTGACGCGCGCAACGACAGTTTGGATAGCGCGCCGGCGAACGTCGGCCGCCTGACACTTTTAGAAGGAGAAGGCGGGCTGCTCCGGCGCGTCGAGCGGCCATTCGCGGGCAAGGCGGCACTTGGGTTCCCCGGGCCGCCCTCTGGTGGCGAACTCGCGGCTCTCTCTGGCCTGTGCAGGTCGAGATGAGATGTCTGGAAGCAGTCCGTGGCCAAAGGCAGGAAGCTGGCCGGGGCTTGCCGATCACGAGTGACGAGTGGCAGCAAGCTGGCGACCAGATTGGCGGCCGACGACAGGGCTGCAGGTGCCGGCGTCGGGAGCGGCCATCGAACCGTCCGACCTCTTGAAACGACACCTGGTTGCCCGGCAAGGTGACGAGCTGCGCGCAAGAGTGGGCCGAAACGAGCCCAAAATGGACGTTTGGTTGCCAGAACCCAGGACCCCGCATGCTGCGCTACGCCACGCTCCCCGTCACGCCCTTCCAGCAGAACTGCTCGATCGTCTGGTGCGACCAGACGATGGAAGGCGCCGTGATCGACCCTGGCGGCGACCTGCCGGAAATCCGCGCCGAGGCGAAGCGTCTCGGGGTGAAGCTGAAGCAGATCCTGCTCACGCACGCGCACATCGACCACGCGGGCGGGACGGCGGCACTGGCGCGCGAACTGGCGCTGCCTGTCGTCGGCCCGCATCCGGGCGACCAGTTCTGGATCGACGGCCTGCGCCAGCAGGCGCTGCAGTTCGGCTTTCCGCCGGCTGAAAGCTTCACGCCGACGCGCTGGCTGCACGATGGTGACACGGTGCAGGTAGGTGAGTGCTCGCTCGCGGTACGCCACTGCCCCGGCCACACGCCGGGGCACGTCGTCTTTCACAGCGCGGAGGCGAAGCGCGCCTTCGTCGGCGACGTGCTGTTCGCCGGCAGCATCGGGCGCACCGACTTCCCCGGCGGCGACCATGCGACGCTGATCTCGAGCATCACCGGCCGCCTGTGGCCGATGGGTGACGACACCGTCTTCATCCCGGGCCACGGCCCCGAAAGCACCTTCGGGCGCGAACGGCGCAGCAATCCCTACGTCGGCGGGACTTGATGCAGCGCCGGCGGCGTCGCGATGCCCTTCGGCCGCCAGTGGTTGTCGTTCCGTTGAAGCCCAGATTCGTGCCTGGCTTCGTGTCCGGCTTCGCGCTCCACTTGGCGCCGCGCTTCGCACCCGGACCTCTCCCGCCTCGACCCTGAAGCGCGCTGCATAGCTGCATAGCACAAGGGTTGCCGCGCGTGCTGGCTATCATGCGCGGCCGCCTTGCCCGGCCAGGCACGGACGCCTTCGAGGGCGGCGTGCGCCGGCGCTGCCCATGTCCCGACCCCCCGATACCCTCAACCCAGCGCAGCTCGAAGCCGTGCACCACCTCGGCGGCCCGTGCCTCGTGCTCGCCGGCGCCGGTTCGGGCAAGACGCGCGTCATCGTGCACAAGATCGCGCGGCTGCTGCAGGCGGGCTACGAGCCCAAGCAGATCGCCGCGATCACCTTCACCAACAAGGCGGCGCAGGAGATGCGCGAACGCGCGAAGGCGCTCGTCGGCCCGCGCGCGGCGAAGGATCTGGTCGTCAGCACCTTCCACGCGCTCGGCGTGCGCATGCTGCGCAGCGACGGCGAGCGCATCGGCCTCAAGGCCCGCTTCTCGATCCTCGACGCCGACGACGTGCTGGGCGTCCTGAAGGACGCCGGCGGCACGTCCGACAACGCGCTCGCGCGGCGCTGGCAGTGGGCGATCAGCCTGTGGAAGAACCAGGGTCTCGCGAGCCATCAGGTCGAGCCGGCGAGCGACGACGGGCGCGTCGCGCGGCGCGTGATGCAGCGCTACGAGGAGCGCCTCGCCGCCTACCAGGCGGTGGACTTCGACGACCTGATCGGCCTGCCGCTGAAGCTGCTGCGCACCGACACCGAGGTGCGCGAGCGCTGGCAGCAGACGCTGCGCTACCTGCTCGTCGACGAGGTGCAGGACACCAACGCGACGCAGTACGAACTGCTGAAACTGCTCACCGACCCGCAGGCGCCGCTGTTCACCGCGGTCGGCGACGACGACCAGAGCATCTACGGCTGGCGCGGGGCGACGATCGAGAACCTCGCCCGCCTAGCGCAGGATTACCCGACGCTCAAGGTCATCGCGCTCGAGCAGAACTACCGCTCCACAGGCGCCATCCTGCGCGCGGCCAACGCGGTGATCGCCCACAACCCGAAGCTCTACGAGAAGAAGCTCTGGAGCGAATTCGGCGACGGCGATCCGGTGACGCTGATGGAGTGTGACGGCGAGGAGCACGAGGCCGAGCGCGCCGTGGCGCGCGTGCAGGCGCTGCGCGCCAACCTCGGAGCCGTCGCCGGTGCGGCGGGCGGCAGCACCATCGCCGCAGCGCCGGGCGGCAACGCGGTCAGCTACAGCGATTTCGCGATTCTCTACCGCGCGAACCACCAGGCGCGCGCTTTCGAGCAGAAGCTGCGCGCGGCGCAGATCCCGTACAAGGTCTCGGGCGGGCAGAGCTTCTTCGACCGCGCCGAGATCCGTGACCTCTGCGCGTGGCTGCGCCTGCTCGTGAACCCGGACGACGACACCGCCTTCCTGCGCGCGGTGACGAGCCCGAAACGCGGCATCGGCCACCAGACGCTCGCGAGCCTGGGCGAATTCGCCGGGCGCTGGAAGACGAGCCTGTTCGAGGCCCTGTTCGCCGACAGCCTCGGTGCGGCGCTCAACCGCAAGACGATCGGTGCGCTGCACGAGTTCGGCCGCTATGTGAACGAACTCGAATACAAGGCGCGCCACACGCGCGGCGCCGACGACGCGAAGGCGCTGCTGCTGCAGTGGCTGAAGGACATCGGCTACGAGCAGCACCTGCACGACGGCGAGGACAGCGAGAAGCTCGCCGCCGCGCGCTGGGCCAACGTGCTCGATTTCGTCGACTGGGTCGCGCGCCGCTGCGGCGGTGAGCTGACCGAGGACGGCGGCCGCTTCGAGTCCGAGGCGAAGAGCCTGCTCGACGTCGCGCAATCGATCAGCGTCATCGTCAGCCTCGCCGAGCGCGGCGACGAGCGCGACGTGCTGACGCTCTCGACGCTGCACGCCGCCAAGGGCCTCGAGTGGCCGCACGTCGTGCTCGCCGGCGTCAACGAGGGCTTGCTGCCGTTCGCTGCAAAGACCGTCGGGAAGGATGGCGGCAAGGCGGGCGCGGGCGCCGAACGCGAAGCGCTCACGCCCGAGCAGCTGCAGGAAGAGCGCCGCCTGATGTACGTCGGCATCACGCGCGCGCGCAGCACGCTTGCGGTCAGCACGCTGCGCCGGCGCAAGCGCGGGCGCGAGACGGTGGCCGGCGTGCCGAGCCGCTTCATCAAGGAGATGAAGCTCGACGAGGCGGTGCAGAAGGTCGATCCGCGCGAGCGCCTGAAGGCGCTGCGCGCGGCATCCGCGCTGCGCGTCGAGCAGGCCGAGCGCGACGCCCGGCAGGAGCCCGCTGAGGGCTGAGCGATGTCAAGTTGCTGCCCTTGCGGCCGAAAACCGGGGTGGAAAGCGCTTGCGCGCGATGCAGGTGCGCCTGAGGCGGTACCGACAACCGGGATTTTGGAGTGAACGACAGCAAGCTTGAACCGGTGGCCTCCCACCCGGCGCACGGTGCGGCGCGCGGCCCGCGCTTCTGGCTCGATGCGTCCGCGATGCTGGCGGCGATCTTTGCCGCAGACCTGCTCGTGCTCGTCGTGCTGAAGCAGTGGACGCATTCGATGCAGGGCTGGCAGGCGGCGCTGCTCGATGCGGTGTGCCTGCTCGTCGTGCTGGCGCTGCCGCTGGTGCTGCTGCTGCGATCGGCGCGCCAGGCACGCCATGCGGCGCGCGGTGGCGAGGCGCACGCCGGTGCCGAAGCGCTGTCCGGCACGCACGCGCTCAGGCCCTACCGCCAGCAGCGGCTGCGGGCGGCCCTGTACGGCACGCTGATCGTGATCGGCATGGCGGCCGGCTGGCAGGTCTGGCATGCGCAGCAGGCCGAGGCCGCGCGCCAGGTCGATGCCGAGCTGATCACGCTCGCCGGTCACCAGCGCATGCAGAGTCAGCGCATCGGCCGGCTCGCGGCGCTGGCGTCGCTCGCGCCGCGCAACGCCGGGCCGCATCTGGCCGAGATCGAGCAGTCGCGCAAGCTGATGGAGGCGGCGTCCAAACGGCTGACGGCGCTGATCGAGCTGCAGCGCCACACGGGCGACGCTCCTTCCGACGACATCACCCATCTCGTGAGCCGCGTCATCGTGCAGCAGGAGTCGCTGTGGGAGAACGCCGGCTACGTCGCCAAGGTCGCGCCCGACATGATGCCGCCGATCGCGCTCGGCCTGCAGGGCGAGGCCGAGGCCTACCTGCGCGACATGGATTCGCTCGCCGCCGCGCTGCAGGCCGAGGCCGACGCCCGCAGCCGCCGCGCCGAGGAGTCCAACCGCGAATGGGCGCTGCTGATGCTCGCCTTGCTCGCCTGCCTCGCGCTCGCCGTGTTCGAGCCGCTGGTGCGCGCGCTGCGCCGCCAGCACGAGAAGCTCGTCGCCCAGGCGGCGGAGACGAAGTACCTCGCGCTCGCCGCGCAGCGCACCGGCAGCGGCGTGATCTTCACCGACCGCGCGCACCGCATCGTCTGGGTCAACGACGGCTTCACGCGGATGTCGGGCTACACGCTTGCGGAAGTGGCCGGCCGCGAGCCGGGGCAGATGCTGGGCTCCATGCGCACGCCGGCCGAAACGCTTGCGCGTCTGCACCAGGCCGTGGTCGATCGCCGGGAGCTCAAGGTGCCCCTGTGCAACCGCGCCAAGGACGGGCGCGAGTTCTGGGTCGAGATGGACCTGCAGCCGCTGACCGACGAGCACGGCGCACCGAATGGCTACGTCGAGGTGATCTCCGACATCACCGACCAGGTGCTGCAGCGCGAACACATGGCGACGCTGATCGAGGCGATGCCGGTCGGCATGGTGGTGGTCGATGCGAACGGGCGCTTCGTCGAGTCGAACAAGGCCGCCAGCCGCATCCTCGGCGTGAGCGCCGACGAACTGCGCGGGCAGGCCATCGACGACGCGCGCTGGCGCTGCGTGCACGAGGACGGCAGCCTGTTCGACGAGGCCGAGGAGCCCGCGCGGCGCAGCCTGCGCACCGGCGAGCCGGAACGCGGCGTCGTGATGGGCATTCCGGGCGGCGGCGGCAGCCTGCGCTGGATGTCACTCGACACCCAGCCGTTGCGCGACCGCAGCGGCGCGGTCGAAAGCGTCATCGTCTGCTTCGTCGACCTGACCGAGAAGCGTGCGCAGGAGGCGCGCCTCGGCCTGATGGTCGAGGGTGCGGCGCTCGGCACCTGGGAGCTGCGGCTTGCGAACGGCAAGGCGCGCTTCAACGACATGTGGATGCGCATGCTCGGCTACGCGCCGGAGCAGGTCGACCAAAGCCTCGAAGGCTGGCGCCGGCTGGTGCACCCGGACGACCTGCCGGCGGTGCAGGCATTGCTCGAGGCCCATCTGCGCGACCCGGCCGTCGCCTACCGGGCCGAACTCCGCATGCGCCATGCGCGCGGCCACTGGGCCTGGGTGATGACGGCGGGTGCGGTCGTCGAGCGCGACGGCGCCGGCCAGCCGATCCTGATCGCCGGCGTGCACCTCGACATCGACCGTGCCAAGCGCGCCGAAGCGGCGACGCAGGAGGCGCGCGAGCGCGCCGAGCATGCGTTGTCGGAGCTGCGCGCCTATCAGACCGCGCTCGACAAGCACGCGATCGTCTCCGTCACCGACCCGTCCGGCACGATCAAGCACGCGAACGACCGCTTCTGCCAGGTCAGCCAATACAGCCGCGAGGAACTGATCGGCCAGACGCACCGCCTCGTCAACTCGGGTACCCACCCGCGCCAGTTCTGGGCCGACATGTGGCGCAACGTGACGGCTGGGCGCAGCTGGCACGGCGAGGTCTGCAGCCGGGCGCGCGACGGCTCGCTCTACTGGGCGGACACGACGATCGTGCCGGTGCAGGACGCGCAATCGCGCGTCATCGAGCAGGTTGCGATCCGGACCGACATCACGCAGAGGAAGCAGCTCGAGGAGCAACTGCGCAGCGCCGCGCTGACCGATGGCCTGACGCAGCTGCCCAACCGCGTCTCGGTGCTGGGCAAGCTGCACGACGCGGTGCTGCGCGCGCGCCGCCTGCACGACTATCGATTTGCCGTGCTGTTCATGGACTTCGACCGCTTCAAGCTCGTCAACGACAGCCTGGGGCACGACGTCGGCGACGAGCTGCTGCGCCAGATCGCGCTGCGCCTGCGCCTTGCGCTGCGCGAGGGCGACGCCGTGGCGCGCGGCGAGGACAACGCGCACACCGCGGCCCGCATCGGCGGCGACGAATTCGTGATCCTGCTCGATGGCATCCGCGGCGTCGAGGACGCCGAGCTCGTCGCGCGCCGGCTGCTGTTCATCCTTTCGCAGCCCTACCAGATCGGCGAGCACGAGGTGCACTCGAGCGTCAGCATCGGCGTCGTCGCGAGCGACACCAACCGGGGTGATGCCGACGCCTTGCTGCGCGACGCCGACACCGCGATGTACGAGGCCAAGCGCGCGGGGCGCGGGCGCTACGTGCTGTTCGACGCCACGATGCACGAGCGCGTCGCCCGCACGCTGGACCTCGAGAACGACCTGCGCCGCGCGCTGCAGAACGACGAGTTCTTCGTCGTCTACCAGCCGATCGTCTGTCTCGCGAGCGGCGCCCTGCGCGGCGTCGAAGCGCTGGCGCGCTGGCGCCACCCGGAGCGCGGCATCGTGCCGCCGCTCGAGTTCATCCCCGTCGCCGAGGAAACCGGGCTCATCACCGCGCTCGGCGCGCGTGTGCTGCGCGACGCCTGCGACCAGTTCATGCTCTGGCGCGAGACGCTCGGCGCTGCCGCGCCGCAAAGCGTCGCCGTCAACCTCTCGCGCGCGCAACTGGGCCAGGACGACCTGGACGAGCGCGTGCAGCATGAACTGCTGCGCTCGGGCATGCCGCCGCAATGCCTGCGCCTGGAGGTGACGGAAAGCCTCGCGATGCAGGACAGCAGCGCGCTCGGCATGCTGCACCGCCTGAAGGCGCTCGGCGTCAGCCTCGCGCTGGACGACTTCGGCACCGGCTATTCGTCGCTTGCCTGCCTGCACGAGATCCCGGTCGACATCGTCAAGATCGACCGCTCCTTCGTCAGCCAGCTGGCGCAGAGCGACCACCGGCGCGTGCTGATCCAGGCCACCGTGCTCGTCGCGCGCGCACTCGGCATCAAGACCGTCGCCGAAGGTGTCGAAACGGCCGAGCAGGCGCAGCTGCTGGAAGACCTCGGCTGCTCCATGGCGCAAGGCTTCCTGTTCGGGCGCCCCCTGACGCCGAACGAATTCGAGCACTGGCAGTGCCCGCTGCTCGAGGCGCCGACCTGGGCTTGATCCGGTTGCCGGGCCGTCGACGCGGCGCTACGAAAGCGGAATGCGTGCCTTGTTCGCCGCCAGCCACTGCCTGAAGGTTTGCAGCGCCGGGTTCAGCGCGCGCGTCGCGGCCAGATCGCGCACGCGGCAGAAGTCGGCCGCGAACTCGGTGTTGAACTGGAACATGTTGCCCAGATCCTCCGCGCCCGGGAAGCCGAAGCCGCGGAACTGCGCCGGCGTGATCGCGTTGTAGCGCACCGGCTGGCCGAGCACGTCGCCGAGTGCCGCCGCCATCTCGGCGCCCGTCAGGTGTTCGCCGGCAATGCCGACGCGTTTGCCGACCAGATCGGCGCCGCGCTTGAAGATGCCGTAGGCCGAGCGGCCGATGTCCTCGACGCCGATGCCGGGGAAGCGCGCCGTGCCGAGCGGCATCGTCCACTCCAGGCCGCCGCCGGCGCCGGGCTTGGGCCCCATGCCGAAGAAGATCAGGTTCTCCCAGTAGAACGAGGTCAGCAGGAAGCTCGTCGGCACGCCGGTATCGGCGAAGAAGTGGTCGGACTCGCCCTTGGCGTCGAAGTGAGGCACCTTGTAGCGGCCCATCAGCGTCGGCATGCGCTCGTCCGAGAGGGGCACGAAGCGGCGCGAGTCCTCGAGCGTCGACCAGATCGCGTGCTGCACGCCGGCCGCTTTCGCCGCCTGCGCCATCGCCTTCGCCTGTGCCATCTCGCGGTCGGGCGAGAAGTGCTCCCAGAAGTTCGTCACGCAATAAACGCCGTGCGCGCCCTCGAATGCGCGGCGCAGGCTGGCCTCGTCGTCGAGGTCGGCGGCCACGACCTCGGCGCCTGCCGCTGCCAGCGCCTTCGCCGCGTCGCCGTCGGGCTTGCGGGTCAGCGCGCGCAGCGTGAAGCCGCCGGCCGCGTCGGCAAGAATCGCCCGCGCGAGCCCGCCGCCCTGTGCCCCGGTGGCGCCGACGACGGCGATGATCCTGGTGTTGCTCATGAGGACCTCCTGTGCGAAACGTGCGTCCGGACGACGAGTTGTGCACATTACGCCTTTCGTCGGATTCGCGCACGGCACCGGGGCAATCCCTCAGGCGCAGCGCGCGGCGCCCGGCTGGCTTCGGGCGTTCGCGTCGTCGGACAATGCACCATGACCGCCAACCCCTCTCGGCTGCTGCTCGTTGCCGCTGCGCTCGGCGCACTGCTCGCGATCGCCGGCAACATGCTGCCCGCGCCCGCGCTCGTCTACCTCTTCAAGCCGGCGACGACGCTGCTCATCATCGCCTGGGCCTGGCCGCGTGGCGCCGACGCGCCGGCCGTGCGGCGCTGGGTGCTGATCGGCCTCGTGCTCTCGCTCGCCGGCGACGTCTTCCTGATGTGGCCGCAGCAGGGTTTTCTGCCCGGGCTCGTGTCGTTCCTGCTGGCGCACCTGGCCTACATCGTCGCCTTCACGCGCCGCGCGCGGTTCGCGGCGCGGCCGCTGCCCTTCGTGCTCTACGCGCTCGTCGCCGCCGTGCTGCTGTCGCAGCTCTGGCCGGGCGTGCCGGCGGCGCTCCAGCTCCCGGTGCTCGCCTACGTCGTCTGCCTGGCGGCGATGGCGGCGCAGGCCGGCGTCGTCTGGCTCGTCGCGCGCGGCGGCGACGGTGAATCGCTGGCCCGCAACGCGGCAATCGGCGGCGTGTTCTTCATGACGTCGGACACGCTGCTCGCGTTCAACAAGTTCAACGCGCCGGTGCCGCTTTCGGCCTTGCTGATCCTGGCGACGTACTGGCTGGCGCAGGGTTTGATCGCCGCGAGCTTGTCGGCCGCTGCGCCGACGGCCCGGTCGGGCCGCCACGAGTCCAACGTGCGTTGAGATGACAGGAAATGGCATTTATCGTCATTCATGGCAAACTCGGCGCGAAAGGAGGGGCAAGATGCAAAGCATGAACATCTCGCTGCCGGAGCCGCTCAAGCAGTTTGTCGACGGCCAGATTGCGCAAGGGCGCTACAGCAGCGCGAGTGAGTACGTTCGCGAGCTGATACGCGCCGACGAACAGCGCAAGGTGCAGGCCCAGTTGGAAGCGAAGCTGCTCGAGGGCCTGCAGGGTCCCGAAGCAGACGTGAGCGCCGCCGAGTGGCGCGCGATCCGCTCCGACGCGATGGCAATCCTGGCGGCCCGAAGCCGTTAGGCGCGCGGATGCCGAAGGTTCGCCAGCGCGCCGCAGCGCGTCGCGACCTCGTCGAGCAGTTCGTTCATCTCGCCGACAGTGCAGGTCTCGCAACCGCCGAGCGATTTCTGCCCCAGGCGGAAGCGAGCTTCGACATGCTCGCCGCCGAGCCCTCGATCGGCGCGCCGCTCGTGCTTGAACATGCCGATCTGGCCGGGCTTCGCAAGTGGCGCGTGACCGGGTTCGATGCCCACCTGATCTTCTACCTCCCGCGGCAGGACGGCGTCTCGATCGTGCGCGTGCTGCACGCGGCGCGCGACTGGTGGCGCGTGCTCGGCCTCCAGACCTGAACCCGCATCGCCCGCCCCTATCATCCCGCCGGTGACCCCAGCCGCCCCGCCCGAGCCCGCGCAGATCGCCGCCTTCATCGAGCGCTGGTGCGTCGCAGGTGGCTCCGAGCGCGCCAACTACCAGCTCTTCGTCGGCGAGCTTTGCGCGTTGCTCGGCTGCCCCACGCCCGACCCGGCGCGTGACGACACGCGTGACAACGCCTACGTCTTCGAGCGCCGCGTGCAGTTCGCGCACGGCGACGGCAGCGCCAGCGTCGGCTTCATCGACTGCTACCGGCGCGGCGCCTTCGTGCTCGAGGCCAAGAAGCTGCGCGCACCCGGCCACACCAAGGGCTTCGACGATGCCATGCTGCGCGCCCGCGCGCAGGCCGAGGGCTATGCCCGCGCGCTGCCCGCCGCCGAGGGCCGGCCGCCGTTCCTGCTCGTCGTCGATGTCGGCCACGTGATCGAGGTCTACGCCGAGTTCAGCCGCAGCGGCGCCACCTACACACCGTTCCCTGACCCGCGCTCGCACCGCATCGCGCTCGCCGACCTGCAAAAGCCAGCGGTGCGCGATCGGCTGCGCGCGCTCTGGCTCGACCCGCTCTCGCTCGACCCGGCGCGCGCCAGCGCCAAGGTCACGCGCGAAGTGGCGGCGGAGCTTGCAGCGCTCGCCAGTTCGCTCGAAGCCGCCGGCCATGCGCCGCAGGCCGTCGCCGCCTTCCTGACGCGCTGCCTGTTCAGCATGTTCGCCGAGGACGTGGCGCTGCTGCCCGAGCGCAGCTTCAAGGACCTGCTCGAACACCATCGCGAAAGCCCGGCGACGCTTCACAACATGCTGCGCGCGCTCTGGGCCGACATGGACCGTGGCGGCTTCAGCGCCGCGCTCGCGCGCGACGTGCTGCGCTTCAACGGCAAGCTCTTCAAGGGCGCCGCGGCGGACGGCTACGTGCTGCCGCTCGATCGCGCGCAGATCGACGGCCTGCTGCGCGCGGCCAACGCCAACTGGCGCGAGGTGGAGCCTGCCATCTTCGGCACCTTGCTGGAACGCGCGCTCGCGCCCGAAGAGCGTCACGCGCTCGGCGCGCACTACACCCCGCGCGCGTATGTCGAGCGCCTCGTGCTGCCGACCGTCGTGCAGCCGCTGCGCGCCGATTGGGCCGACGCCCAGGGCGCCGCGCTGCTGCTGGCCGGCGAGGGCAGGATGGACGAAGCGCGCGCCGAGGTGCGGCGCTTTCATCACAAGCTGTGCACCACGCGCGTGCTCGACCCGGCCTGCGGCAGCGGCAACTTTCTCTACGTCACGCTCGAACACCTGAAGCGCCTCGAAGGCGAAGTGTTCAACCAGCTCGACGCGTTCGGCGATTCGCAGGGCAAGCTCGGCCTGCAGGGCGAGACCGTCACCCTGCAACAGCTCCTCGGCATCGAGATCAACCCGCGCGCCGCCGCGCTCGCCGAGCTCGTGCTGTGGATCGGCTTCCTGCAATGGCACATCCGCACCCTCGGCAACGCGAGCGTCGCCGAGCCCGTGATCCACGACTACGGCAACATCGAATGCCGCGATGCGGTCCTCGCCTACGACCGCATCGACTGCGTGCTGGATGCGCAGGGCAGGCCCGTCACCCGCTGGGACGGCAAGCACATGAAGCCGCATGCGGTGACGGGCGAGCCGGTGCCGGACGAGGCGTTCCAGGTGCCGCTGGAGAAGTACACGAACCCGCGCAAGGCAGTCTGGCCGGCGTCGGACTTCATCGTCGGCAATCCGCCGTTCATCGGCGCGAGCACGGTGCGCCGCGCGCTCGGCGACGGCTACGCCGATGCACTGCGCAGCACCTGGAGCGATGTGCCCGAGAGCGCCGACTTCGTGATGCACTGGTGGCACGCGGCCGCGCAGAAGCTCGCGTCCGGCGAAGCACGGCGGTTCGGATTGATCACGACCAACAGCCTGCCGCAGACCTTCAACCGCCGCGTCGTGCAGGCGGCGTTGGTGGGCGCGAAGGCAATCCATCTGGCTTATGCGATTGCGGACCATCCATGGGTGGACAGCGCCGACGGCGCGGCGGTGCGCATCAGCATGACGGTCGGCGCCGCCGGTGGGGGCGTGGGCGAGTTGCTGAGCGTGGTGCGCGAGACGCCGGCGGGCGATGGCAGCGCGCAGGTGAGCTTCAGGTTCGCGCGAGGCGTCGTGCATTCGGATCTGAAGATTGGTGCGAATGTGGCTGCGGTCGTCGCGCTTCAAGCCAACCGTGGCCTTGGCAACCGCGGCGTCCAACTGCTTGCGAACGGATTCGTCGTATCCGAGACTGACGCCGCGTCGCTCGCCGCTGCCTCCATTCTCAAGCCGCTCCGCAATGGCAGAGACCTCACCGAGCGTCCGCGTGAAGTGCTCGCGCTGGACACCTTCGGACTGACCGAAACCGAGTTGCGCGTCAGCTACCCGGCGGTCTATCAATGGCTCTTGAATCGTGCCAAGCCGGAGCGCGACCACAACCCGCGCGAGACCTATCGGGCCAACTGGTGGCTGTTCGGTGAGAACCAGCCCGCGATGCGCGCGGCACTCGGCGGGCTGCCGCGATTCATTGCAACGCCGATCACCGCGAGGCATCGGGCGTTTCAGTTCCTTGACGCTGGCACGCTCGCCGACCAGGCATTGTTGACCGTCGCCAGCGATCAGGGGCTGCTCCTTGGTGTGCTTTCAAGTCGAGTGCACGTGCAATGGGCACTGCGCACCGGCGGCAGGCTCGGGGCGGGCAATGACCCGCGATACAACAAGACGCGCTGCTTCGAACCTTTTCCCTTTCCGGACCTTTCCGTTCAACCCGAACTCGCCGCGCAGATCGCCGCCCTCGCCGAAGAACTCGACGCGCATCGCAAGCGCCAGCAGGCGGCGCACGCCACGCTCACGCTGACCGACATGTACAACGTGCTCGACGCCTTGCGCCTCGGCCGCGCGTTGACGGCGAAGGAGCGCGTGACGCACGCCGATGGCCTCGTCAGCGTGCTCGCCGAACTGCACGACCGGCTCGACGCGCTCGTGCTGCAGGCTTACGGCTGGGCCGACCTCGCGCCCCTGCTCGTCGGCAAGCCGGGCGGCACGCTGCCCTGGCCCGAGAAGCCGGCCGCGCAGGCCGAGGCGGAGGAGGCGCTGCTGACCCGCCTCGTCGCCCTCAACGCCGAGCGCGCCGCCGAGGAGGCGCGCGGGCTGGTGCGCTGGTTGCGCCCCGACTTCCAGGACCCGGCGCGGCGCGCCGCCGGCGCCGCGCCACTGCCCACGTCCACACCAACGCAGGCCGAGATCGAGATCGATGCAGGCGCGGCGCTGCCCGCGAAGCCGGCGGCCGCCGCGTCCGCGCGGCGCTCATGGCCGACGACGCTGCCCGAGCAGATGCGAGGCGTGGCCGATGTGCTCGCCGCAGCGGCGCGGCCGATCGATGCCGAAGCGATCATTGCCGCCTTCACCGGCCGCGGGCCGTGGAAGCGCCGCGTGCCGCCGATCCTCGAAGCGCTCGCCGCGCTCGGCCGTGCGCGGCAGGTGAACGGGCAATGGGTGGCGGGGTAAGGCGGCAGCGCGGCTGAAGCCGGCGGGTACTGCGCCCGCCGTGCGCGGCGCTCACGGCGCGAGAGCTTCTGACGCTTCTCGGGTGAAGCCGGGTGGTGCGCTCAATAAACGCCCTGCATCAGCATCGCGTCGGCGACCTTGACGAAGCCGGCGATGTTGGCGCCGGCGACGTAGTTGATCGAGCCGTCTTCGCGCTTGCCGTGGCGCACGCAGTTCTCGTGGATGTCCATCATGATCGCGTGCAGCCGGGCATCGACTTCGCCGGCGGTCCACGAGAAGCGCTGCGCGCTTTGCGACATCTCCAGCCCCGAGACGGCGACGCCGCCGGCGTTGCTCGCCTTGCCGGGGCCGTACAGCGTGCGCGCGTTCTCGAAGACATCCATCGCCCCGGGCGTGCACGGCATGTTGGCGCCTTCGGCGACGCAGGCGACGCCGTTGGCGACCAGGGTTTCGGCGTCGTGTTCGTCGAGTTCGTTCTCGGTGGCGCACGGCAGTGCGATGTCCGTCGGCACATGCCACGGGCGCTTGCCGGCTTCGAACTTCAGGCCGAACCGGGTCGCGAACTCGGACAGCCGGCCGCGCTTGACGTTCTTCCACTCGATCAGTGCCTCAAGCTTCTCGGTGTCGATGCCGTCCCGGTCGACGACGGTGCCGCCGGAGTCCGAGAACGTGATCACGCGCGCGCCGAGTTCGATCGCCTTCTCGGCGGCGTACTGGGCGACGTTGCCCGAGCCGGAGATCGACACCCTGCGGCCGTCGAAGGTCTGGTCCTCGCGGTGCAGCATCTGCTCGGCGAAGTACACCGTGCCGTAGCCGGTGCCCTCCGGCCGGATCAGGCTGCCGCCATAGGCGATGTGCTTGCCGGTGAAGACGCAGCCGGTGTCGTTGGAGAGCTTCTTCATGGCGCCGGCCATGAAGCCGACCTCGCGCGCGCCGACGCCGATGTCGCCCGCCGGCACGTCGGTTTGCGAGCCGAGGTGGCGATACAGCTCGCTCATCAGCGCCTGGCAAAAGCGCATCACCTCGCCGTCGCTCTTGCCCTTGGGGTCGAAGTCGGAGCCGCCCTTGCCGCCGCCCATCGGCAGGGTGGTGAGCGAGTTCTTCAGCGTCTGCTCGAAGGCGAGGAATTTCAGGATCGACAGCGTGACCGACGGATGAAAGCGCATGCCGCCCTTGAAAGGGCCGATCGCCGAACTGTGCTGCACGCGAAACGCGCGGTTCACCTGCGTCTGGCCGGCGTCGTCGACCCAGGCGACGCGAAACTGGATCACGCGCTCGGGCTCGACGAGGCGCTCCAGCAGCGCGTACTCGGCGTATTGCGGATTTGCCTGGACGAAGGGCCAGAGGCTGACCATCACCTCGCGCACGGCCTGCAGGAACTCGGTTTGGTGCGGGTCGCGACGCGCCACCGCGTCGAGGAAGTTTTCCGGGCGATCGAATTTCAAAGCGGCCTCCAGCAGACAAGCCCCGGCCGGACAAGGCTTGTTGGGCGAGGTGCACCATTTGAGTGCGGGGAGGCATTGTAGGGTGGTAGGGTGCGCCGCGGCCGTCTCCTTCCCTGCACGCCGGGTCCTACATGCCTTTGAACAGCCCGGCGTAGCTGCGGCTGACTTCGAGCTTCTGGGGGTGGCCCTTGACGGCGACGAGCTGGCGGCCGCGCAGGTCGCGGCTGACGCCGGCGATCGCCTTGGTGTTGACGAGCGTCGAGCGGTGGATCTGCCAGAAGAGGTTCATGTCGAGCTCTTCGACGAGTTCCTTGATCGGCTTGCGGATCAGGGCCTCGATGTGCGCCGTCTGCACCCGGGTGTACTTCTCGTCGCTGATGAAGAACAGCACCTCTTCGACCGGGATCATCTGGATGCTCTGGCCGACGGTGGCCTGGATCCACTTCAACCGGTTCGGCGTCGCGTTGGGGTCGAGCCTGGCAGCGAGCGTGTTGAGCAGCTGCTGCAACGCGGCGGGGGAGGGATCGTCCGCCGCCTGGCCCGCATCGTCGCGCTGCGCAAGGCGGCGCTTGATGCGCTCGACGGTGAGCGCGAGGCGCTCGCGCTCGGCGGGCTTCAACACATAGTCCACCACGCCTTGCTCGAAGGCCTCGACCGCATACTGGTCGTAGGCGGTGATGAAGACGATCTCGCAGCCCGGCCAATCGTCATCGGTCGGTAGTTGGGCGATCTGGCGCGCCGCGTCGACCCCCGTCATGCCGGGCATGCGGATGTCGAGGAAGACGAGGTCGGGGTGGAGCTTGGCCGTCAGCTCGACCGCCTCGACGCCGTTCTTCGCCTCGCCGACGAGTTCGAGCTCGGGCCAGACCTCGGCGAGGCGCGTGCGCAACTGCTCGCGCATCAGGCGTTCGTCGTCGGCGATCAGGGCACGCGTCGTCACAGGTTGATTGTGTTCGATGTGTCGCTGCGCGAAGGCTCGGCGCGCGCCGCCTGCGCCGCCCGCTCGGCGAGCCGGGCGCGCCGCTGCGCACGCCGCCACAGCCAGAACAGCAGCAGCAGGGGCAGCAGCAGCGGCGCCATGCCGAGCACGCCGATGCCCAGCGCGAGGCCGACGACGAACAACACCGCGCCGACGGCGAGCAGCACCGGCAGCAGCAAGCCGAGCAACAGCACGAGCGGCACCACGATCACGAGCACCGCCAGCCCGAGCAGCAGGCCCAAGCCGCCGCCGGCCACCTGCCAGTTCGACAGGTCGGCGAGGTGGATCTCGCGGTCGTTGACGCTGATCTGCACCGCGTCGTGCGGCAGCCCATGCAGCGCCACGAACAACATCAGCAGCCCTGCGGCGCCGAGCAGGGCGAGCACGCCGAGCGCGACCAGGAACTTGCTCATCGCGATGTGCCTCCGTTGCGAGCCTTGGAACGATACGGCACGGTGATCGTGACGCGCGTGCCGCCGCCTTCATTTTCCGTCACTGCGAGCTGCGCGCGCTGGCCGTACAGCAGCTGCAGGCGCTCGCGGATGTTCGTCAGGCCCAGGCCGGTGCCGGCGGTCGCCGCCTTGCCGAAGCCGAGGCCGGTGTCGGCCACGCTCACCTCCAGGTTGCCGTCCACGATCTCGGCGGCGACGGTCAGGGTGCCGCCCTCGGCCTTGGGCTCCAGGCCGTGCTTGATCGCGTTCTCGACCAGCGACTGCAGCATCATCGGCGGGAACTCGGCCGACAGCAGGCCGTCGCTGACGTCGATCTCGGTCTGCAGGCGTTCTTCCATGCGCACCTTCAGGATCTCGAGGTAGGGCCGGATCACGGCGAGCTCGCGCCCGAGGTTGGTGTCGGCCTCGCGCAGCGTGGGCATGCTTGCACGCAGCAGCGCGATCAGGTTCTTCTGCATCTTGCTTGCGCGTGCCGGGTCGGTCTCGATCAGATGGTCGATCGAGGCCAGCGTGTTGAACAGGAAGTGCGGCTCCACCTGCGCCTGCATCGCCGCCATGCGCGCCTCGACGACCTGGCGCTTGAGCGATTCGGCCTCCGCCGTCTCGGTCGCGGCGGCCGCCTTGACCTCGGCCTGCAGCCGGCCCTTGTAGGTGATCTTCAGGATCATCGAGGCGATGATGAAGAAGAACGCCATCGGTGGCAGCGGCTCGCCGAGCTCGACGTGACGAACCCGCATGCGCGGCAGGTCCATCATGTCGGCCTTGGCCTGCTCGACATCGGCCTGCGCCTGCTTGGCGTCGTTGACGGCTTCCTCGATCGCCTGGCGCGCGTCTTCGACCGCCTCGCGGACCTCCGAGGACTTCACGCTCGCCGGCAGGTCGATCGAGATCGACGGCAACCTCGGGTGACGCGCTGCCTTGTCGCCCGCTGCCCCGCTCGCCGCGTTGTCGGCCGCGTTGTTCTCCGCAGCGCTTGCAGCGTCCGTCGCAGCCGTCGCATCTGCAGCGCTGCCCGCAGACGCCGCGCTGGCGGCAGCGCCCGCCTTCTCGCCCGCCGGGCGGATGCGGATGCCGCGCTCATCGATCGTGACGTCGTAGTGCACCGGCTTGTCGAGCGACACCGCTGGTTTGGCTGGCCGCGGCGGCTTGGGCGGCAGGTGCTCGATGGTCTCCGAGATGCGCCAGCTGAAGGGCGGCAGGTTCTGCAGCACGCCCGAGATGATCATCAGCAGGATGGACAGCACGAAGAAACGCTTCCAGCTGATGCCGACCAGCCAGTTCGCGTAGGCGTGGAACGCACGCACCGACCAGGCGGCGAAGCGCTGGGCGTGGCTCGGAGGCTCGGTGCGGCGCAAGGCCGGGTTCGGTTCCATCGGTGTCATGTCATGGGAGTCGGGCCGACTTTAACCAGCGGCGCGCGCACCGGCCAGGTGCATGCGACGGTCTGCGTCAGCTCGAGGACAGAACGCAGGGTTCGCCGACAGCCCGGCGCCGCGCCGGTTGAGCATCCGAGGCGTACTCATCCGCTCGCGCAGGCAAGGGCTGGCCCGGACCGGCGCGACGAGCGCGCGCGCCATGCGCCACCCTGCCTTGGCACGTCGACAGCGGCGGCGCAACGCGCGTGCGGTCCGAGTCCCGAGCCGCGAAGCCGACAAGACGAAGGGCGCCGCAGCGCCCTCCGTTGCCTGCGCCCTGCAATCTCAGGGCTGCAGCTCGATCTCCCCCGGCCGCCAGCTCTTGTTGAACCACGGCTCGAGCGGGCCGTACAGGCGCAGGATCGTGAACCAGGTCTGGCCCGGGATCGTCTGCACCCAGTTGGCCTCCTTGCCGGCCGGCGCCTTCGGGCCGAAGAACACGTCGATCGAGCCGTCGGCGTTCTTCTGCACGCCCTTGTTCTGGCTGCTCACGCTCGGGAACTGCTCGTTCGTCTGGATCATCGAGCGCGTCTGGCCGCTGTAGACGATCACCGACCAGAAGTCCTTCGCCGGCACGTTGGGCGGCAGGCGCAGCTTGTAGTTCTTGCCGCCATCGAGCGGGTTGCTGTTGGCGTCGAGCGCGGTCCACGGATAGATCGAGCCTTCGCCGACGATCTTGGTGTCCATCGCCGGCGTCACGCCGGTGGCGAGGAAGAAGAAGAACGCAGCGGCGTCCAGGTTGGCCACGCCGGGCTGCGACTCGAACTTGTAGCCGCCGAAGAAGGGCAGCCGCCAATTGGCGTTGTCGTAGTAGTAGCCGGCGCGTTCGCGCAGGCGGTAGGCAATGGTGCGCGCGCTCGCATCCCCCACCGCCGCCGCCTCGGTGAGGATCTTCTTCATGCGTTCATCCGGCGCGAAGGGTTTGCCCTTCTCGATGCCGATCGCCGCCCACATGCCCAGCGTCGTCGCGTCGATGGTGTCGGTGGGCTCTTCCTGCACCACCTGGTTGAGCATTTCCCAGAAGGCGTAGCCCGAGGGGCCGACCATGTTGAAGGGCTTGCCCGACATGTTCACGAAGTTGAGCTTGGGCGGATTGGCCGCCTGGCCGAGCGGATAGATCCTGGTGAACTTCTTGACCGCGTCGACGCCCGGCTTGGGGTCGCCATTGACGAGGAAGCTGCGCCATGGCACCCAGACGCTGAAGGTGGCCGGCCGCACCACGTGGTAGCCCTTGGGCACCTCGCCCTTGTAGCCCGGGGGCAGCAGCAGGTACTTGCCGCCGCGGCCGCGGTCGGGGCCGGTGATGCCGACGTCGCCCGCCCAGCGGTACCACATGTCGTTGATCAGGCCGAGCACCTTGGGCGGCACTTCCAGCACCAGCGGGCCGTTCTTCAGGTCGAGCCAGAACCAGGTGTAGGGCGTGTTGTCGTTGGCGGTGAGCTCGACCGTGCGCGAGTCCACCAACTGCTCCCAGATCGGCACGGTGAGATTCGCCGACCCCTGGGTCAGCATCGCGCGCCGGTTCGACAACTGGTTGACCGGCGGCAGGCCGAGCAGGTAGGCCTGCACCGCGCGCTGGAAGTCGAGGTTGTCGTAGAGCTTTTGCGCCGTGGCGGCGTCGGGCACGCCGCCAGCGAAATTCAGCGTGCCGAGTCGGGTGTCGACCGTGTCGGGCACGGCCACACCCGGCGGCATCGGTGTCGAGAACTTGAGCTGGGGGTCGGCTGGCGCGCCGCTCAGCGGCTGGGCGAACAGGACCGTGCCGACGGTCAGCGCCAGGCAGGCGCCGGCGGCTCGGGCCGCGAGGGTGGCGAAACGCTTGTTCATCGGGTCTTCGACCTTGCAAAGTACACCACGGCAATCTAGCAGCGCGGTCGCGTCGCCACCTTGCAATTCCGGCCAGAATGGCGGCCCAGACCCGGCTCGATCCATGAACCGCACGCCGCACACCGCCAGCAAGCTCACGCCGCCGCAGACCGCGGCCTCCTTCGTGCAAAGCGGCGCTGGCGACATCCGCATCGGCCCGATCCTGGCGATTCCGCAGGTGCTGCAGACTTTGGGCGCGCGGCCGCAGACGGCCTTCGCACGCGCCGGCGTGCCGCTGTCGCTGTTCGACGACCCGGATGCCCGGCTGTCGCTGGAATCAGCCGGCCGCCTGTTCGGCGAATGCGCCCGGCTGACGGACTGCCCGCATTTCGGCCTGCGGGTGGGCGAGCGCTTCTCGCTCGACGGCCTGGGGCCGCTGGGCGATCTGATGCGGCACGCGCCCAGCGTGGGCAGCGCGCTGCGCAGCCTGCTGCTGCACCTGCAGCTGTACGACCGCGGCGCGGCGCCACTGCTGCTGCAGCCCGAGCGCGACACGGCGGTGCTCGGCTATTCGGTGTACCGCCATGCCACGCCCGGCACCGAACTCATCTACGACGCCGCGATCGCGATCGCGCACCGCATCCTGTCCGAACTGTGCGGCACCGGCTTCGTGCCGCTGGCGGTGCAGTTCTCCTATCGGCGGCCGGCGCAGACCGCAGCCTACCGCCGGCTGTTCCGCGCGCCGGTGGGTTTCGATGCCGAGGTCGCGGGCATCGTCTTTGCGTCCTCCTGGCTGACGCGGCCGATCGCCGGCGCCGATGCCGGCCGTCATGCGGCGCTGACGCGCGCGCTGCAGCAGGCGCACGCCGCAGGGCCGCTCAGCCTCGCCGAACAGGTCGAGCTGGTGCTGCACCAGATGCTGCTCAGCGGCCACGGCACGGCCGAGGCCGTGGCGCACCTCTTCGGCTTCAGCCAGCGCACGCTGCGGCGCCGGCTCGATGCCGAGGGCAGGAGCTTCCAGGACCTGGTCAACCACACACGGCATGAACTTGCCTGCCAACTGCTGCACAACACGCGGCTGCCGGTGACGCACATCGCCGCCGCCTTGCAATACGCCGACGCCAACGCGTTCACGCGCGCCTTCCATCTATGGGCCGGCTGCACCCCGACGGCATGGCGCGCCGGCAAGCCTGGCGAGTCACTGGCCCAAGGTGCTGGCTAGGAGCGTGGGCGGCAGCCCGGCGCCGCCTCACGGCCGCGCAGCCTCGGGCCGCGCGCCCTCGACCTGCACCAGCAGGCGCACCCGGTCGGCGACGAGGGGGACGAGATAGTCGACGCCGAAGTCGCTGCGCAGCAGCTCGCCCTCGAAATCGCCGCCGCAGACTTCGCGCCCGGCGCGCGTCTCGCAGCCGAAGCGCAGCGCGCGCAGCACGAGCGGGCGGCTGACGCCGTGCAGGCTCAGCGTGCCGCCGACTTCGACCAGGCGTTCGCCTTCGAAGCGGAACGACTCGGCGCTGAAGACCGCCTGCGGGAAGTCGTCGCTCGCGAGCAGATCGCTCCTGCGGATGCGCGCATCGAACACGCGCAGGCCGGTGCTCACGCTCGCGGTGTCGATCACGATGCGCGCACTGCCGCTGCCCGCGGCGCGGTCGAGCGTGACCTGGCCGCTGATCGGCCCGAAGCGGCCGCGCGCGGTCGAGGTGCCGAAGTGCAGCAGCTCGAACTGCACGAAGCTGTGCGCGGGTTCGAGCGTGAAGACGGCCGGCCCGGCGACGGCCGCGTGGCCGGCGAAGAGTGCGCCGAGGGCCGCAGCACGAGACAGGCGGGGCAGGTTCATTGCTTGATCGCCTCGACCTGGACGAACAAGGGGATGCGCTCGGGGATGGCCGATCCAGCGCCCGCCGCGATGCCGAACGCGGCGGGTTCGATCGCCGCCTCGAAGTCGCCGCCGCAGACTTCGCGCAGCAGCAGCAGGTTCGGATAGCAGTTGAAGTGCCGCGCACGCAGCGTGAGCGGCAGCGTCTGGCCCCGCAGCGTCAGGCTGCCGCTGACCTGCGTCGGCAGGCCGCCGTCGTCGAAGCTGAACTGCCGGGCGCGAAAGACCGCCTGCGGATGGGCCTCGCAGTCGAGCACGTCCGGCGCGCACAGCCGCGCATCGAGCGCCGCCACGCCGGTGCTGACCGAGCGCGTGTCGATGCGCACCTCGACGCTCGCGCTGCGGCCGAGGCGATCGAACTCGACCTCGCCGCGGGTGCGGTCGAAGCGGCCGCGCTGGGTCGACAGCCCGGACGCCGGCAGTTCGAAGGTGACGAAGCTGTGCGTCGGGTCGAGCATATAGGCGGGGCCGGGCGCGGGCGTCGAAGCGCAGGCCGCCAGGACCGTGAGTGCCGCGATCCCCGCGACCTGCGCCACCCCGCGAAGCACGATCGTCATGGCACGGCGACGCC
The DNA here is from genome assembly GCA_023954175.1 of Rhizobacter sp. GTDB lineage: Bacteria > Pseudomonadota > Gammaproteobacteria > Burkholderiales > Burkholderiaceae_C > CAIKUF01. The sequence continues at coordinate 25,924 of JAMLIM010000004.1, read as the reverse complement.
GGCGAGCAGCAGGCGAAAGCGCACCTGCACCTCGTCGGCGACGAGCGATGTGTCGCCCCAGTCGCCATCGCCGATGCGAAAGTCGAGCCGCTTGATGACGAAGCGTCCGCTGGCCGCGGTGGACGTGCCCGACGCGGCGAGCGTGACCGGGACGACGATCTCGCGCGTCACGTTCTTGATCGTGAGCCTGCCGGTGATCTCGAAGCGGCCGCCGCCGAGCGGCTTGACCGCGCTGGAGGCGAAGCGCGCGCGCGGCGTGCGCCGGCTGTCGAACCAGCCCGGCGTGGCCAGCTCGGCCTCGACCTCGCTGCTCGCGAGGGTGACGCTCGCGAGGTCGATGTCGATCCGGATCTGCGCCGCCTCGGGCCGGCGTGGGTCGAACGCGATGTCGGCGTCGAAGTCACGAAAACGCCCGGTCACCGGCACGCCCATCTGCCGGCTCGTGAACGTGATCTCGCTTTGCGCCGGGAGCAGGCGTTGCTGTGTCTGTGTCAGCGCCGTGGCAGCGGCGGCGCCCAGCGCCAGCGCGACGACGCGTCGCACCCATGCACGTCTGTTCGTCTGCATGTCTCAACCCCGTCCAAGCCCCATGCGGGCGAGCAGCCCGTCATGATCGACGAGCTGGTGCTTGATCGCGGCCGCGACGTGCACGGCCACGAGCGCGGCAAGCGTGTAGGCGAGCAGCGCATGCACTGTCTTGAGCGACGCGGCGAGCGCCTTGTCGGGCGCGACGAAATCGGGCAGCGCGAGCACGCCGAACCAGACCACGGGGAAGCCCGAGGCCGAGCTGTAGGCCCAGCCAGCGAGCGGCACGGCGAAGAAGAGCACGTACATCACGACGTGCGTGGCGTGTGCCGCGTTGCGCTGCCAGCGCGCCATCGGCACATCGGGCGGCGGGCGGTGCGTGAGGCGCCACGCGAGCCGCAGCAGCGACAGCGCGAGGATCGTGACGCCGGCCCACTTGTGCCAGTTCACGAGCTTCAGCCGCAGCGGCGAGATCGGCAGGTCGCTCATGAAGTTGCCGACGACGAGGCTCGTGAGAATCGCCGCCGCGAGCAGCCAGTGCAGCCCGATCGCGATGGTGGTGTAGCGCGGCGGCCGGCTCATCGGACGACCCTGCGCGCTGCGTGATCCGGCATTCGCGCCTGGGAGCGGCCCGGCGCACGCACTGGCGCACCTTCGTGCCGTGCACTTCGGTATTCGCCCTTCCGGCGGCAGGGCGGGCTCATGCCGTGAAGCCCTCGACGTGAAAGCTGAGGATAGGCTCGGCCTTGCCCTTGACGGTGGCCGGCGGCATCGGCACCAGCCGGAACCTGTCGTCGAGCGCTGCGCGCACGTCTTCCGAGACCAGCACATCGACCTCGAACCGGCTCGTCAGGCCCTCGATCCGCGAGGCGACGTTGATCGGGTCGCCGGTCACGCTGTACTTCGAGAGGCCCGGCGTGCCGATGATGCCGGCGATGACCTCGCCGCCGTGGATGCCGACGCCGAAGCGCAGCGCCGGCAGGCCACGCTCGCGCAGGCTCGCGTTGTAGCGGGCGAGCTCGGCGCGCATTTCGAGCGCCGCGAGCACCGCGTCGCGCGCCTGCCAGGGGTTGGGCTCGAGCGCGCCGAACAGCGCCAGCAGCCCGTCGCCGACGAACTCGGTGACGTGGCCGTGGTGGCGGCCGATGGCGAGCGTCATGCGGTCGAAGTAGTCGTTCAGCATGCGCAACGTCACGTCCGGGTCGAGCCGGTCGCACAGCGCGGTGAAGCCGCGCAGGTCGGCGAACAGCATCGTCACCTGGCGCCGCTCGGGGACGAAGCGGCCGCTGCCGTCGGTCAGGCGCTCGACGACGTCGGCCGGGATGAAGCGCTCGAACTGGCGTTGCAGCGACTCGAGCCGGTCGTCGGCGGCGGCCAGCAGCTGCTCGAGCTGGCGCTCGCGGCGCCGGCCCGCGAGCACCAGCGCAGCCGCCCCGCCCATCGCACCCAGCCCGCCGACCAGCCACAGGAGCCACAGGCTCATTCGAGCAGCATCGAGAGGCGAACCGTCATGTTCGCCAGCGCGGCCACGCCCACCGCCTCGAGGAAGCTGCGCTCGCCGATCCGTGCGCACAACGCGCGGCCGGCCTTCTGGATCGGGCCGGGTTCGTAGTGCACCGTGTCGCGCGCCCAGGACAGCAGGTCGGACTCCGCCGGCGGCAGGCGGTCGCAGCGCAGCGTCGCGAGCGCGGTCTCGATCTCGGCGTCCGACAAGCCCTCGCTGCGCAGGATGTCGCGCGCGCCGGCTTCCGTGTGCGGGCAGTCGAGCGCGCGCGCGACGACGGCGAACATCAGCGCCTTCACGCTGCGCGACAGCACCTCCGACGCGATCGCGGCGTCGAGCGCCGACTTCATCACCGCAGCAGCGGGCAGCCCGTCGAGCGCCTGCACGACCGGCGCGAAGGCACCGTCCTGCAACGCTTCGGCCGGTGGCGGCGCCGGCAGGTGTGCGAGCTGGCGCCGGCGCGAGCGCGCGCGCAGCAGCGGTTCCATCAGGCCGACGAGAAATCCGACCGGGCCGTTCGCCAGCTTCTCGAAGAACTGCTCCGGCGGGCAGGCGATGAGCGCGGTGACGCGCGAATGGAAAGTCCCGAGCGCAGCCTGGAACGCGATCTCGTTGACCGTCAGCGGGGCATAGCCGAGCGCGATCAGCGCCTCGCGTTCGGCGCGCGCCGGTCGCGGCCGTGCGCGCGCCAGCTTGCGGCAAAAGGCGACGTAGCCCTGCGCCTTGGCGTCGAGTTCGGCGATGCGCAGGTCGCGCTCGATGCGGCCGATCGTCGCCTCGGAGTAGCCGAGCATCTTCATCGCCGCGCGCAGGGCGCCGTAGCAATAGCGGCACGCGTTCTCCTGCGCCGACACCATCGCGCCCATCGTCGCCAGCCGCTCGGACAGATCGCGCGCGCGGTAGGTCAGCACCCACAGGCAGAGCTCGCGGATCCAGGGGCTCGACGCGACGCGCTGCTCGCACTCGCCGAGCGGCGCACCGCGGCGCTTGATGGTCGCCACCCACGCGGGGTCGTCGACGCGCGGCAGGATCGGCGCGCTCCATTCGATCTCGCTCAGCAGCAGTGCCATGGCGCGATTGTTGCCCTCTTTTCGCGCCGGCGCAGCGCGCCCGGCCCGCCCACGGCGTCGGCGGGGTCTCGGTGTATTCACCGCAAGCGATGCAGCATCTGGCGGTGTTGCTACGATCGACGCCGAACGGTCGGGAGGGCCAGACATGCAGAGCAGGCAACGAAACATTGTCATGGTGACCGGCGCCGCGGGCCACCTCGGGCGCGCCGTCGCCGCCGCGTTCGGCGCGCAGGATGCGCGCCTGGTGCTCGTCGATCGGGATCAGCGCGCCCTCGATGCGGCGTTCGGCGGCGCGTCGGCACCCGCGGGCGAGACGCTGCTGCTCGCGGCCGATCTGCTCGACGACGCGCAGGTCGGCGCCGCCGTCACGAGCGCCGTGCAGCGCTTCGGCCGCGTCGACGCCGTCTGCCACCTCGCGGGCGGATTCCGGATGGGCGAGCCGGTGCACGCAACGTCGGACGCGAACTGGGACTTCCTGTTCGACATCAACACCCGCACGCTGCGCAACATCGCGCGCGGCGTCGTGCCGCAGATGCTCGCGCAGGGTGGTGGCCGGATCGTCACGGTAGGCGCCGCGTCGGCGTCGCGCGGGCTGGCGCAGATGGGCGCCTACACGGCGGCCAAGAGTGCGGCGATCCGCCTGACCGAAGCGATGTCGGCCGAACTGCGCGAGCGCAACATCAACGTCAACTGCGTGCTGCCGACGATCATCGACACGCCCGAGAACCGCGCGTCGATGCCCGCTGCCGACCCGGCGCGCTGGGTGGCGCCGGCGGCGCTTGCCGACGTCATCGTCTTCCTGTGCTCGGATGCGGCACGCGCGGTGCATGGCGCCGCGCTGCCGGTGTCGGGGCTGAGTTGAGCGCGACGGTGGCCACCGCGCCGCGCGTGCCCGTTCGGCATGAAGATCGCGTGACGACAATGGCCGAGTCCGAACCATGAACTGGAGAACCCCATGAAGACCCGCGCAGCCGTGGCCTGGAAGGCCGGTGCCCCGCTCAGCATCGAAAGCGTCGACCTCGAAGGCCCGAAGGCGGGCGAGGTGCTGGTCGAGGTCAAGGCCACCGGGATCTGCCACACCGACCAGTTCACCCTGTCGGGCGCCGATCCGGAGGGTCTGTTTCCCGTCATCCTCGGCCACGAGGGTGCCGGCGTCGTGCTCGAGGTCGGCCCCGGCGTGACGACATTGAAGCGCGACGATCACGTCATCCCGCTCTACACGCCCGAATGCCGGCAGTGCAAGTTCTGCCTGTCGCGCAAGACGAACCTGTGCCAGTTGATCCGCGGCACGCAGGGCAAGGGCCTGATGCCCGACGCGACGAGCCGCTTCTCGATCGGCGGCAAGCCGATCCTGCACTACATGGGCACGTCGACCTTCGCGAACCATATCGTCGTGCCCGAGATCGCGCTCGCGAAGATCCGCAGCGACGCGCCGTTCGACAAGGTCTGCTACATCGGCTGCGGCGTGACGACCGGCGTCGGCGCGGTGCTGTTCACGGCGAAGGTCGAGGCCGGCGCGAACGTCGTCGTCTTCGGCCTCGGCGGCATCGGGCTGAATGTGATCCAGGGCGCGCGGATGGTGGGCGCGGACAAGATCATCGGCGTCGACCGGAACCCGGCGCGCGAGGCGATGGCGCGCCAGTTCGGCATGACGCACTTCGTCAATCCGAACGCACTCGGCAAGGGCGTCGGCGACGTCGTCGACGCGATCGTGCAGCTCACCGACGGCGGCGCCGACTACAGCTTCGAGTGCATCGGCAACACGACGACGATGCGCCAGGCGCTCGAGTGCTGCCACAAGGGCTGGGGCCAGAGCGTGATCATCGGCGTCGCGCCGGCCGGCGCCGAGATCGCCACAAGGCCGTTCCAGCTCGTCACCGGCCGCGTCTGGCGTGGTTCGGCCTTCGGCGGCGCGCGCGGCCGCACCGACGTGCCGAAGATCGTCGACTGGTACATGGACGGCAAGATCGCGATCGACCCGCTGATCACGCACACCCTGAAGCTCGAAGACATCAACCACGGCTTCGAGCTGATGGAGCGCGGCGAGTCAATCCGTTCGGTCGTTGTCTACTGAGCGCCCCCAGGGCCGCCGCCCGAGGCGGAACCAGGAAACTCGCGGCGGCCCGGCGTTTCCTCGAGCGTGCGATGACCTGAGCGCGACCACCTGATCGCAACCACCGCGCAGCGCCGCTACGCTGGCATCGCCCGCAGCGCGTTCTCCAGCGCCTGCAGTTCGGCCTCGGTCGTGTAGCCGGTGACCGACACGCGCACGAAGTGGCGCCCGGCGTGCGTCGTCACCGGCACCTCGATGCGGTGGTGCTCGAACAGGAATCGGCGCGGTGCCTCCGCGTCCTGCGTGGGCACCGGCAGCGGCACCATCTGCGCAAAGTCGGCGTCGGGCGCGATCGGCGCCAGCCCGGTGCGCGCCGCGACGCGATGCATCAAGGCCGTCGCCATCGCATGGGCACGGGCACGCACGGCGCGCCCCAGATGCCGGCGGTGGAAGTCGAGCGCCGCCGGCACGGCCAGCCACGCGCTCGGGTCGCGCGTGCCTTGCCACTGCAGCCGACGCTCCAGCGTCGAGCGGCCGAGGTAGGCGTCGAAGCCGCTGTGGCCGCCGGTGCCTTCGGCGTAGCCCCAGCTCGTGACCGTGGCGTGCAGCCGCGCGTGATGCGCCGGCCGCGCGTGCAGGAAGCCGGCGCCCTTGGGTGCGCAGACCCACTTGTGCAGGTTGGCGGCATAGAAGTCGGCGCCGACAGCGTCCAGGTCAAGGTCGATCTGCCCCGGCGCGTGCGCGCCGTCGATCAGCGTCAGCAAGCCGCGCGCCCGCGCTGCGGCGCAGAGTTCGGCCACCGGGAGCACGAGCGCCGTCGTCGAAGTGATGTGGCTGGCGAACACGAGCCGCGTGCGCGGCCCGGCGTGCGCGAGCACCTGCTCGACGAAGCGGCTGCGATCGAAGGGCAGTGGCAGCGTCGCACGCACATAGGTTGCGCCGCGCTCTTCGCACACGCGCTGCCAGGTGGCATCGCAGGCGCCGTACTCGTGATCGGTCGCGAGCACCTCGTCGCCGGGCTGGAGATCGAGCGAGCGGGCGAAGACGTTGACCGCGGTCGTCGCGTTCGGCACGAACACCAGATCGTCGGCCCGCGCGCCGACGAAGGCGCCGAGCGACTCGCGCGCGCCCCGCAGCAGCGCGGCCGAACGCCGGCCCAGGAACTCGACCGGGTTGCGCTCCATCTCGTCCTGCCAGCGGCGCTGATCGGCCAGCACCTCGCGCGGGCAGGCGCCGAAGCTGCCGTGGTTCAGGAAGACAAGCGTCGGGTCGAGCAGGAAGTGGTCGCGCATCGCGGCGCAGTTTAGGGGAGGCGCCGGCGTTCAACCGGGCTCCTGCCCGCTTGCCGATGTCGGGCGATGCATTGCCCGCGACAGGCGACGACGCGCGGCTTTAGCATTGCCGGCTGGCGACCGCACCGCGAACCGGAACTCCTCATGAACCGCCCCATCACCACTGCGCTCGATCCCGGTGCGCTGCCGGCCGCCACAGCGCCCACGAACGCCGCCGTCGCGGTCAAACCGGCGGCGCTCGGCATCCTCGGGGCGCTGAGCGCGTCGCACCTGATCAACGACATGATGCAGTCGCTGATCCTGGCGCTCTACCCGGTGCTCAAGGGCACGTTCGAGTTGTCGTTCACGCAGATCGGGCTCATCACGCTCACCTTCCAGCTCACGGCGTCGCTGTTCCAGCCCTTGATCGGTCTCTACACCGACCGGCGGCCGATGCCGTATTCGCTGCCGCTGGGCATGACGTCGACACTGTGCGGCCTGCTGTTCCTCGCCTTCGCGCCGAACTACGCCACGTTGCTGCTGGCCGCGGCGTTCGTCGGGCTGGGCTCGGCCGTCTTTCATCCGGAATCGTCCCGCGTGGCGCGGCTGGCGTCCGGCGGGCGCCATGGCTTTGCGCAATCGATGTTCCAGGTCGGCGGCAATACCGGCAGCGCCATCGGGCCGCTGCTCGCGGCGCTGGTGATCGTGCCCCACGGTCAGCACGCGGTGGCGTGGTTCGCGCTGTTCGCGTTGCTCGGCATCTTCCTGCTCTCGGGCGTGAGCCGGTGGTACGCCGCCGGCCACGTCCCGAAGGGCCGTGTGCGACCGGCACCGGAGGCGTCGCCGTATCCGCGCAAGACGGTGCTCGGCGCGATCGCGGTGCTGCTGGTGCTGATCTTCTCGAAGTACGTCTACATCGCGGGCCTCAGCACGTTCTACACGTTCTATCTGACCGAAAAGTTCGGCGTGTCGGTGCGGGACGCGCAGCTGCACCTGTTCGTGTTCCTGTTCGCCGCTGCGCTGGGCACGCTGCTCGGCGGGCCGGTGGGCGACCGCATCGGCCGCAAGCCGGTGATCTGGTTCTCGATCCTCGGCATCGCGCCGTTCACGCTGCTGCTGCCGCACGCGAACCTGTTCTGGACGACCGTGCTCACGGTCCTCATCGGCCTGATCCTGTCCTCTGCGTTCTCCGCAATCCTCGTCTATGCGCAGGAGTTGATGCCGGGCAAGATCGGGATGGTCTCGGGGCTGTTCTTCGGCTTCGCGTTCGGCATGGGCGGCCTCGGTGCCGCGGTGCTCGGCGTACTGGCCGATCGCACGAGCATCGAATTCGTCTACCAGGCCATCGCGTACCTGCCGTTGCTCGGCGTGGTCGCGGTGCTGTTGCCAAGAAAGCGCGACGCGCTGCCGAAGCCGGTCATCGCGTAGCGCACGGCCGGGCTGCCCTGCGTCGAATGGCGTGCGCCGTGCGACGCAGCGCGCGCGGCAGGCGCCCCTACCTTGGCGGCAGGGCACTCAGCAGCAGCTTCATTCCGTAGAGGACGACGAGGGTGCCGACCAGGTCGCCGATCAGCATCGTGAAGATGTCGGCGGGATTGGCGATGGGGTCGCGCAGCACGATGAAGACCAGGCAGTGCAGCAGCGCGCTGCAGGTCGCATTCGCGAGGGCGAGTTGCGCCAGGGCGCCGACGCTCAGCCCGCCAAGGTCAGGCTTGAGCCCAAGGGGCTCGCGCATGAGCGCGACCGCCAGCAGCGGCGCCAGCGCCGACATCGGCGCGGCGATGAGCACGGCCGGCGTCCAACTGCCGAACACCTGGCTGCTGGTCACGAGGGCGCCGATCCACAGCCCCAGTGCCCCGGGCAGACCCCAGATCAACACCGCGATCAGGCGCAGGGCGGCAGGCAGGAATATCCAGCTTGCCGCCTGGGTCTTCTCGAAGGAGTGGAACGCCCAATCGTTCAGCCAATAAAGGCTGACCCAGAGCACGGCGATGCCGGCTGCAATCGGAAGCTCCCGCAGCGCCCGCTGCAGGGGTGCCTCATTCGTCACGTGTGGCAAGTCTCAAACACTGCCCGAGTTTCGCGAAACACGCGTGCGTGGCACCGGTGGGTTCGATGACGCGCAGGCGGCTGTCGCTTTCGTGCTCGCGCAGCACGATCAGGCCCTTCTCCTGCAACCGCTTCAGGCGCCGATGCACCGTGGAGGGCGAGGCGTCGGGAGAGAGCCGCATCGCCTCCAGGACCGTGACCTTCGCGCCAGTGGCCCAGACCGCCGCGAGTGCGTTCAGCACGCGCTCCTCCACCGCGTCCAGACTCGGGAACGTGGGCAGGCTGCGCACCGCGTTCACCAGGTTGAGGAAGCGCAGATAGGTCTGGGATGCGTCTTTGGGGTTGATCACGGCGCGTGTTTCTGAGCAGCATTGTCCTCAGATTGACACGGATTCTAGGCTCCGATGTGACAGGTCAAACGACGCCACATCCTTGGCATGAGGCCCTTTTGCAACACCGACGCAGGTCTTCAGCACTTGTCGACTTCACGACGATCCCGGCCCGGCTTCACGGCGTCGGGCGACGGCGCTTCGGTCCTGGCGATCGCTCAAGCGCGGCGATCCACCACACCCTGCCGTGCGCGCCGGCGCCCGCCTTCCGGCGCTTTCAGGCCGCCTTCCGTTGTCCCGCCGCGCCGCGCCACGCGGCCATCAGCGCGGCCCACTTTGCGCGCGCGGCGACGAGGTGGCGGTCCTTCACGTGGCCGTAACCGCGGATCTCTTCCGGGATGCGCGCGATCTCGACCGCCTGCGCAAGCTTCTCGGCCGACAGCGTCGTGAGGAGTTCGTCGATGCACTTGCGGTACTCGACGATCAGCGCGCGTTCGGTCTTGCGCTCCTCGCTGCGGCCGAAGATGTCGAGCGCGCCGCCGCGCAGGCCTTTCAGCTTCGCGAGGAAGCCGAAGGCGCTCAGCATCCACGGGCCGTAGGCGCGCTTGACGAGTTCGCCCTTGTCGTTGCGCTTCGCGGTGAGCGGCGGCGCGAGGTGGTAGTGCAGCTTGTAGTCGCCCTCGAACTGCGACGCGATGCGGTCGAGGAAGGCCTTGTCGGTGTGCAGCCGCGCGACTTCGTACTCGTCCTTGTAGGCCATCAGCTTGAACAGGTAGCGGGCGACGGCTTCGGTGAGCCGTGTGCTCGCGTGCGGCGCTTCGGCGGCGCGGACCTTCTCGACGAACGCGCTGTACTGCTGCGCGTAGGCGGTGTCCTGGTACGCGGTGAGGAATTCGACGCGCCCGGCGATCATCTCGGGCAGGCCCGGCTTCTTCGCGAACTGGATCACCTGCGCGGTCGAGGCTAGCGACTTCAGAATCGCCTGCACGGCGGCCGGATCGTGCGCCGCGCGGCGGCCCCACTCGAAGGCGGCCTTGTTGTTCGCGACCTGCACCGCGTTGAGTTCGATCGCGCGCATCAGCGAGGCATGCGACAGCGGCACGCGGCCCTTTTGCCAGGCGTAGCCGAGCAGCAGCGGGTTGGTGTAGATCGAGTCGCCGATCAGCTGCACCGCGAGCTGGTCCGCATCGACGCTGCCGACCCGATCGGCGCCGACCGCGGCGGCGACAGCGGCTTCGCACTGCCCCTGCGGGAACTGCCAGTTCGGGTTGCTGACGAAGGCCGCCGTCGGCGTGCCATGGGTGTTGAGCGCGACGTAGGTGCGGCCCTCGCGCATCACCGCCATCGTCGCCTTGTTGGCGGCGACGAGCGGGTCGCAGGCGATCACGAGATCGGCCTCGGCGGTGCCGACCTTGGTCGTGTGGATCGCGTCGCGGTGGTCGGCGATCTGCACGTGGCTCCAGGTGCTGCCGCCCTTTTGCGCGAGGCCGCCCGCGTCCTGCGTGACGATGCCCTTGCCTTCGATGTGCGCCGCCATGCCGAGCAGCTGGCCGATCGTGATCACGCCGGTGCCGCCGACGCCGCCGACGACGATGCCGAAGGCCTTCTCTGCCGACGGCAGTGCGGGCGCGGGCAGCGGCGGCAGCGCGAACGGATCCGGCCGCGCGCTGTCGGCCTTCTTCGCCGACTTGCGCTGCCCGCCTTCGACGGTGACGAAGCTCGGGCAGAAGCCCTTGACGCACGAGAAATCCTTGTTGCAGGTGTTCTGGTTGATCGTGCGCTTGCGGCCGAACTCGGTCTCGAGCGGCTCGACTGAGAGGCAGTTGCTCTGCACCGAGCAGTCGCCGCAGCCTTCGCAGACGAGCTCGTTGATGATGACGGTCTTGGCCGGCGTCGCCAGCGTGCCGCGCTTGCGGCGGCGGCGCTTCTCGGTTGCGCAGGTCTGGTCGTAGATGATGACGGTGCAGCCTTCGACCTCGCGCAGCATCTTCTGCACGGCGTCGAGATCGTCGCGGTGGCGAACCGTGACGCCGGGGGCGAGGTTCTTCACGCCGTCGTACTTCTCGGGCTCGTCGGTGACGACGACGATTTGCTTCGCGCCCTCGGCCTCGAGTTCGCGCGTCATCTCGGGCACGCGCAGCGTGCCGTCGACCGGCTGGCCGCCGGTCATCGCGACGGCGTCGTTGAAGAGCACCTTGTAGGTGATGTTGGCCTTCGCGGCGATGCTCTGGCGGATCGCGAGCATCCCCGAGTGGTAGTAGGTGCCGTCGCCGAGGTTGGCGAAGATGTGCTTGTCGGTCGTGAACGGCGCCTGGCCGACCCACGACACGCCTTCGCCGCCCATCTGGCTGAACGTCACCGTGCCGCGGTCCATCCACACCGCCATGTAGTGGCAGCCGATGCCGGCCACCGCGCGCGAGCCTTCGGGCACGCGCGTCGAGGTGTTGTGCGGGCAGCCGCTGCAGAAGAAGGGGATGCGATCGCCCGTGTCGGCCGCCTTCAGCGTCAGGCTGCGTTCCTTCGCGTCGACGATCGCGAGGTGCGCATCCATGCGCGCGGCGACGTCCTCCGGCACGCCGAGCTTCTTCAGGCGCTTCGCGATCGCGCGCGCGATGATCGCCGGCGTCAGGTCGGCCTGCGGGCGCAGCAGCCAGTTCTGGCTCGGGTTGGGTTGCGACCATTCGCCGCCGCTGCCCTCTTGACCGTCTGCGCTTTCGTCGAACTTGCCGAGCACGTTGGGCCGCACGTCGGGCCGCCAGTTGTAGAGCTCCTCCTTCAACTGGTATTCGATGACCTGGCGCTTCTCCTCGACGACGAGGATCTCCTGCAGGCCCTGCGCGAACTCGCGCGTGATCGTCGCCTCCAGCGGCCAGACGACGTTGACCTTGTGCACGCGGATGCCGAGCGCGCGGCATTGGGCGTCGGTCAGCCCCAGGTCCTGCAGCGCCTGGCGCGTGTCGTTCCACGCCTTGCCGCTCGCGATCAGGCCGAAGCGCGCGTTCGGCGAATCGACGACGGTGTGATTGAGCTTGTTGGCGCGGATGTAGGCCAGCGCCGCGTACCACTTGTAGTCGAACAGCCGTGCTTCCTGCTCCAGGGGCCCGTCCGGCCAGCGGATGTGCACGCCACCCGGCGGCATCTGGAAGTCCTCCGGCAGGATGATCTTCACGCGATCGGGGTCGACGCTGACGCTGGACGACGACTCGACGATCTCCTGGATCGTCTTCATGCCCGACCAGACGCCGGCGAAGCGGCTCAGCGCGAGCGCGTGCAGGCCCATGTCGAGGATGTCCTGCACGCTGGTCGGGAAGAACACCGGCAGCCCGCAGGCCTTGAAGATGTGGTCGCTCTGGTGCGCCGCGGTGCTGCTCTTGGAGATGTGGTCGTCGCCCGCGATCGCGATCACGCCGCCGTGCGGCGCGGTGCCTGCCATGTTGGCGTGCTTGAAGACGTCCGAGCAGCGGTCCACCCCCGGCCCCTTGCCGTACCAGATGCCGAACACGCCATCGAACTTCTTCGATTGCGGATACAGCTCGAGCTGCTGCGTGCCCCAGACGGCGGTCGCCGCGAGCTCCTCGTTCACGCCCGGCTGGAACACGATGTTCTGCGCCGCGAGGTGCATTTGCGCGCTCCACAGTGCCTGGTCGTAGCCGCCGAGCGGCGAACCGCGGTAGCCGCTGACGAAGCCGCCGGTCTTGAGGCCGGCGGCGGCGTCGCGCCGCACCTGCAGCATCGGCAGGCGCACGAGGGCCTGCACGCCGCTCATGAAGGCCTGGCCCGATTCGAGCTGGTACTTGTCGTCGATCGTGACGCTCTCGAGGGCGCGGCGGACGGCTTCTGGCAGGGGGGCGTTCATGCGCTGGGGCTCCTCGGGGTGCAAACCGCAGTGCGGTGCCGGGCAACAAGGCGCGGCGTGGGCACTGGAAAGAAAAGGGTGGCGAAGCGCTGCAGTTTAGGCAAAGTGGGCCCGGAAGTCTTTTCGTTCTTTGCCTTGAATCCGCCAAGCGAAGCAATATCCTTGCGTCATTTGCGCGGAGATGCTGAAGATGGCGCTCAAATCAAAGAAATCAGGGCAAACCCTAGATGCGGAGGAGCCGCCTGCGGCGTCCGCCGCGCCGCACGGCGACCGCCTCGACCGCTACGACATCGCGATCCTTGCCGAGCTGCAACGCGAGGCACGCCTGACGAATGCCGAGCTGTCGGCGCGCATCGGCCTGTCGGCGGCGCCGACTTGGCGGCGCGTCAAATGGCTCGAGCGCGAGGGCTACATCACCGGCTACCGGGCCGAGCTGGATCGCCGCAAGCTCGGCCTCGGCGTGCTCGCCTTCGTGCGCGTCGACGCCGACCGCAACACCGGCGAGGCGACGCGCGAGCTCGAGGACGCAATCCGCCGCCTGCCGGAAGTGATCTCGTGTCACTACATCTCGGGCGCGGGCACCTTCGAGCTGCAGGTGATCGTGACGGACCTGGAGGCGTTTTCGCAGTTTTCGATCAAGACCCTGTTGAATCTGCCGAATGTGAAAGACATCCACACGAGTTTTTCACTTGGTGAGGTCAAGGCCGGCGCGGCGCTGCCGCTCGCCCACCTGCGGCCTTCGTACTCACCCCCCGATCGATGACGTTCGCCTCCCACCTGTCCCACGCCTTCGTCGGCAGCGACGCGCGGTCGCGGCGTCAGGTGCTGTACTGGGCGATCACGGTCGGGCTGTACGCGGTGTGCGTGCTGCTGCTGGTGTTCGAAAGCCGGGTCGGCGTCGCCGACCCCGCGGTGGTCTCGCTGCTCGTCACCATCCTCGTTGCCGGCACCCTGATGTTCTACGTGCCGGTGCGCATGAGCCAGCGCCTCGGTCTGTCGCCGTCGCTGCTGGCGATGGTGCAGGCGGTGTTCGCGATCACCAGCATCGTCGCTTCCTATGCCGCGATCGGCCCGGCGCGCGGCGCCACGCTCGCCATCCTCGTCGTCGTGCTCGTGTTCTGTTCCTTCGCGCTGACGCCGCGCCAGTCCTACGCGATGAGCGCATTTGCGATCGTGCTGCTGGGTGTCACGATGATCGTGATGAACCGGCTGCAACCCGAACGCTACGCCGCGGGGCTCGAGTTCGTGCACTTCACGCTCGCCGCGTCGATGCTCGGCGCCGTCACGTTCCTGACCGGGCGCCTGAGCGAGCTGCGCAACAAGCTCAAGCGGCAGCGCACCGAGCTTGCGCAGGCGCTCGCGCGCATCCAGGAAATGGCGACGCGCGACGACCTGACGCTGCTCACGAACCGCAGGCACATGAACGAATTGCTCGCCTACGAGAAGGAGCGCCACGACCGCAAGGGCCATGCGCTGTCGATCGCGCTGCTCGACATCGACTGGTTCAAGCGCGTCAACGACGCGCACGGCCACGCTGCGGGCGACGACGTGCTGCGCGCCTTCGCGCGCCAGGCGCTGATCGCGGTGCGCAACACCGACGTGCTCGCGCGCTGGGGCGGCGAGGAGTTCCTGCTCATGCTGCCGGACACCGAACCGCAGGCGGCGGCGATGGTGCTCGAGCGCATGCGCGCGCGCATGGCGGCACACGAATTCAATGCGGGCGACGTGCCGCTCAGGATCAGCTTCTCGGCCGGGTTGACGGTGGCGCGCAGCGGCGAGCCGATCGCCGACACGATCGCCCGTTCGGACGCCGCGCTCTACGCCGCGAAGGCGGCCGGGCGCAATCGGGTCGTCAGCACATGAAGGCGCGCGTGAGCCTGTGCACGGTGCCACCGGTGACAGCGCGCGTGAAGCCGAACGCGGGCGGTGCGATGCGGCGCGGCGCCGCGCTGTTTGCAAAGTTCGTGCTGTGCGCTCAGTTCGCAGTCCTTGCGAACGCGGTCGCCGCCGCCCTGCCGGCGCGCAACCTGTGCATCGAACTGCGCGCGGCCAGCGCCGACGGCGTCGACAGCGCCGGCGGGTGGCAGGTGAGCAGCACCGGCGCCCGCGCCGCGCGCGAACGGCCGCCGCAGCGCCTGTGCGTGCAGAACGGCGAGCGCGCGGCACTGAACTTCGGCGTGACCCGGCCGGTGCAGGTCTGGCAGGCGGCGGCCGGGGTGTTGTTGCCGGTCCCGGTGCCGACGACGCAATGGATCCCGGCCGGCCAGCGCGTGGACGTGCGCGCGCGCTGGGGCGGCAAACGCGAGCCGGTGCAACTCGAGATCGATGCCCGCGCGAGCCGCTTCGACCCGAGCGTCGCACCCGGCAGTGGCGAGGCACCCTCGCGCGCCGAAGCCGGCGTGCAGACGACGCTGCGCGTGCCGCTCGACACCTGGGTCACGATCGCCTCGGCCGGCGATGGCGCCGATGGTGCCAATGGTGCAGACAAGGCCGGCGTCGTCTCGACCGCGCAGGCGCGCCCCGGCCTCTGGCTGCAGGTGCGCATCCGCCTCGCGCCCTGACGCGCCCGGCCCGGCGCACGGCTGCGCTACGGCCGCGGCCAGAGCACCCACATCTCGAGCGGCTGCTTCATGCGCCCGGCCTGCTGCTCGGCCGTCGCGCCCCAGCCCCAGAAGTAGTCGGCGCGCACCGCGCCGGTGATGGCGCTGCCGGTGTCCTGCGCCATCGTCAGGCGGCGCAGCGGCGTATCGCTCAGGGGCTCGGTGGACGCGAGCCACACGGGCGTGCCGTAGGGCACGCTGGACGGATCGACCGCGATTGAACGCCCCGGCGTGAGCGGCACGCCCTGCGCGCCGTTCGGCCCTGCGGCCGGGTCGGTGAGCGGCGTTTCGCGAAAGAACACATAGCGCGGGTTGCTCCACAGCAATGCGTTCAGGCGCGCCGGATTGCGCACCGCCCAGGCACGGATCGCCGGCCACGAGGCCTCGCCCGGCTTCAGCGCGCCCTGCTCGATCAGCCAGCGCCCGACCGACTTGTAGGGCTGCTCGTTGCTGCCCGCGTACGAGACGCGCACGAGCTGCACGCTGCCGTCGGCAGCGCGAACCGTCAGGCGCCCGGAGCCCTGGATGTGCAGCACGAGGGCGTCGAGCGGGTCGTCGAGGTAGGCGATCTCGCGCCCGCGCAGCGCGGCCCGGGCCGCGGGCGACGCGTCGATCTGCTGGCGCGTCCAGTAGGGGCGGCGGCTCGCCAGATCCGGCGGCGGCGCGTAGAGGGGAATGCGAAACGCGCCGCGCGGCTGGCGCGAGGCCTCGAACTGCGGCTCGAAGTAGCCGGTCAGGAGGCCGCCGCGGTTGCCATCGGTCGCCTCGACGCGATAGGCCTGCAGCTGCTGCTGCAGCCAGGCGCGCTGGGTTGCGTCGTCGGCGTTCGCGAACTGCTCCGCCTGCTGGCACAGCCTGGCCCACGGCCCGGCTGGCCGCGCGCAGCCGCGCAGCAGCGCCGGCCACCATTCGCGCAGCGGGTCGGCCTCCCAGCCGGGCAGCTCGGCGAACGGCACGGCGACCCAGCGCGCATTGGCGCGTTGGATGAGTGCGGGGGCGGGCGCGGGCGCCGGTGCGGCAGCGGCCGGCGGCGGCGTCGGTGCTGATGGAACCTGCGGCGCCGGCTCGGGCCCGCTCCGGCAGGCGGCGAGCACTCCTAGAATCGTGCCCAACATCACGCCGCGCAAGGCGCGCGTGCCACCCATCACGCGACGCATGGCGCGCGCGCCGCAGCCCGTGGCGCGCGACACGCCGGAGCGCGATGCGGCTCTGGGGAATCCGACCATGTGGCTCATCTTGCTGGAAGCGTTTGGCGCCGGGCTGGTGCTGGTGCTGATCGTGTGGTGGACCATGTTCTCCGGCCGCAAGCGCGGTGAACGCCCGCCGCCGGAGGATTGACCGCGCAGCGGGGTCGCAGCTCAGCCAAGACCTGGATTCAGTGCAGCGTCGACGCGAGCGCGAGCGAGAATTCGCCGACGATCGTCTCGAACGGCATCGCCTCGTCGGTCATGCAGTAGAAGCGGCCGTGCATCGTGCCGTTCGGCGTCGGCAGGCGCAGCCAGCTCGTGTATTCGAAGGATTCGCCAGGCTGCAGCAGCGGCTGCTTGCCGACCACGCCCAGGCCGCGCACCTCCTCGATGCGGCCGGTGGCGTCGGTGATGATCCACTGGCGGCCGATCAACTGCGCCGGCGCATCGCCGCTGTTGCGGATCGTCACGGTGTAGGCGAACGCGTGCGCGCCGGCCTCGGGTTGCGATCGCTCGGGCTTCGGGCTGACGCTGACGCTGCAGCTGAATTCGGGTCTGGGCATGGCTGCATTATCGGAGAGCCGCCCGCGGTGCGCGGCTGCGCGCTCCTAGAATCGGCGCACGCCTTCGCACTCCCCATCGCCATGCGCCAAGCCCTGATCGCCCCGAGCCTGCTGTCCGCCGACTTCGCCCGCCTCGGCGACGAGCTGCGCGACGTCATCGCCGCCGGCGCCGACTGGATCCACTTCGACGTGATGGACAACCACTACGTGCCGAACCTGAGCTTCGGCCCGATGGTGTGCGAGGCGCTGCGCAAGCACGCTGCCACGCCCGACGGCCAACGCGTGCCGATCGATGTGCACCTGATGGTGCAGCCGGTCGACGCGCTGGCACAGGCCTTCGCCGACGCCGGCGCCGACTCGATCAGCTTCCATCCCGAGGCGAGCCTGCACGTGGACCGCACGCTGCAGCTCATTCAGGCGGCGGGCTGCAAGGCGGGGCTCGTGTTCAACCCGGCGGCCTCGCTCGACGTGCTGGAGTGGGAGATCGACAAGCTCGACATCGTGCTCGTGATGAGCGTGAACCCGGGCTTCGGCGGCCAGAGTTTCATCCCCGGTGCGCTGAAGAAGATCGAGCGGGTGAGGAAGCTGATCGACGCCAGCGGCCGCGACATCCGCCTCGAGGTCGATGGCGGCATCAAGACCGAGAACATCCGGGCCGCGTTCGACGCCGGCGCCGACACCTTCGTTGCCGGCAGCGCGATCTTCGGCCAGAAGGACTACAAGGCCGTGATCGCGGCAATGCGCGCGGCCATCGCGCGCTGATCTGGCCGCAGCCGATGGCGCGCTGACATTAGGGGCATTCAGCAGTCCGCGTCCTCGCGGCGCGACCTGGGGTCACCATCCGCACGCCGCATTCCCGGCGCCAGGAAAGGATGGTCCCGATGAACACGATCACGACGCGCATTTCGAACTTCTCGCTCCTCGCCGCAGCGGCGCTGCTGCTCGCGACGGGCTCGGGCCTGGCGTGGGCAGAGGATCTGAAGCTCAGCGGGGCGCAGGAGGTACCGCCCGTCACCACCTCGGCGGGTGGCACCGGCAGCATCACGATCGCCGCTGACGGTGCCGTGAGCGGCAGCGTCACGACCACCGGCGTCGCCGGAACCATGGCGCACATCCACGTTGCCGCGATGGGCAAGAACGGCCCCGTCATCATCCCGCTGACGAAGACCGGTGACGGCGTGTGGTCGGTGCCGCCCGGCGCGAAGCTCAACCCGGAGCAGATGAAGAGCTATCAGGCGGGCGAGCTCTACGTCAACGTGCACAGCGACGCGCACAAGGGCGGCGAGGTCCGCGCACAGCTCAAGCCTTGAACCGGAGCGGTCGCGCGCGGCGCTGCTCGCGCAGCATGAAGAGGTAGAGCCCCTCGACCTTCTCGCGCGCCCACGGCGTCTTGCGCAGCAGCCTGAGGCTCGACGTGATGCTCGGTTCGTGCGTGAAGCAGCGCAGCGGGATGCGCCGGCCGAGTTCCTCCCAGCCGTAGTGCGCGACGAGGGCGGTGACGATCGCCTCGAGCGTCAGCCCGTGCAGCGGATTGCGCGCCTGCGCGGGGGGATCGTTCGGGCTGGACATGCGGGGATTCTGGGCGCAATCGCCCGGATGCAGGTCGAAAGCCGCAGCGTTCGTTCGCCGTGCACTGTCAGAATTCGCCGTTTACCGTTTAGATCGAACCTGCCGCGCCCATTGCCTGCCGACCCACACCCCGCAACCGGGCTTCAAGCCGCGATCGTCGACCTCGACGGCACGCTCGTCGACACGCTGGATGATTTCGTCGCGGCACTCGGCGCAATGCTTGCCGACTTCGGATGGCCGCCCCTGGATCGCGCCTTCGTCGCGCGTACCGTCGGCAAGGGTTCGGAACATCTGCTGCGCCGAGCGCTCGCCGAGGCGGGCGCCGCGAACGATGCGACCACGGACTTGTTCGACACGGCGATGGCGCGATACCAGCAGCACTACCGGCGGGTCAACGGCCGCCACGCGCGCGTCTACCCGGGCGCCGCGCAGGGACTCGCACGCCTCGAGGCGCACGGCCTGCGCCTTGCCTGCGTGACGAACAAGCCGACGACCTTCGCGCGCGAACTGCTGCAGGCCGTGGGTCTGGCCGGGCACTTCCGCCATGTCTTCGGCGGCGATGCATTCGCCCGGCGCAAGCCCGACCCGCTGCCGCTGCTCGAAGCCTGCGCGGCGCTGGGCAGCGACCCGCGGCGCACGCTGATGGTGGGCGATTCGCGCAACGACGCGCAGGCCGCGCGCGCCGCCGGATGCCCGGTCGTGCTCGTGAGCTACGGCTACAACCATGGCGAGCCCGTGCAAGATGTCGATGCCGACGCCTATGTCGATCGGATCGACGAGATCGCGCTCGACGCGTTCGCCTGCGCGTCCGGCTCGCGCGGCGATCTGTGACGCCGGGTCGCGTCCTGCGGCTGCGCTCGTCGCCTGCTACACTTTTCCGATGTTCAGCGCGCGCAAGTTCACGCACAGGTCGCACGACCGGGGAGCCTGGCCCTGGCGCCGGCCCGCCGCGCCGCTCTAGGCGCCGGCGGGACGCGTGAGGGGCGCAACCGCGCCATCGCGCCTTCCGACCCTCATCGGGCCGAGTTCGATCGGCCCTGATCGAATCGAATCACCCCGCGGCTTCGCGCATTGGCGCATGGGCGGGGCTCGCGCAAGGTGCACCAGACGTGATCACTGAACTCGAATTCAAGAGCCTTGCGCAGCAGGGTTTCAATCGCATCCCGCTGCTCGTCGAGGCCTTCGCCGACCTCGAGACGCCGCTCTCGCTCTACCTGAAGCTCGCGTATGGAGAGCCCCAAGGTCCGGGCGGCACCCGGCCCGTCCCCCACGGGGATCGAGGAAACCTGGGGCGGCCCGGCGTTTCATCGGGCGACGCCAGCGGCAAGCACAGCTTCCTGCTCGAATCGGTCGTCGGTGGCGAACGCTTCGGCCGCTATTCGTTCATCGGCCTGCCGGCGCGCACGCTGCTGCGCGCGAGCGGCTTCAAGACCGAAGTCGTCACCGACGGCGTCGTCGTCGAGACGCACGAGGGCAACCCGCTCGATTTCATCGACGCCTACCAGCAGCGCTTCAAGGTCGCGCTGCGACCAGGCCTGCCGCGCTTTTGCGGTGGTCTGGCGGGCTACTTCGGCTACGACGCGGTGCGCTTCATCGAGCCGAAGCTTGCGAAGACGTGGAAGGCAGGCGGCATCGGCACGCCCGACATCCTGCTGCTGCAGTGCGAAGAGCTGGCCGTGATCGACAACCTGTCGGGGCGGCTCTACCTGATCGTCTACGCGAACCCGGCGGAGCCGGAGGCGTATTCCAGGGCCAAGCGGCGGCTTGCCGAGCTCGGCGACAAGCTCACGACCAGCGTCACGGCGCCGCATGTGAAACGCGTCGCGGCGCACGACGTGGAGCGCGACTTCGCGAAGAGCGACTACATCGCCGCCGTGCTGAAGGCAAAGGACTACATCGCCGCCGGCGACATGATGCAGGTGCAGATCGGCCAGCGGCTGAAGAAGCGCTACACCGAAAGCCCGCTCTCGCTCTACCGGGCGCTGCGCTCTCTGAACCCCTCGCCCTACATGTTCTTCTACGACATGGGGGAGTTCCAGATCGTCAGCGCGAGCCCCGAGATCCTGGTGCGCCACGAGCATGTGCCCGAAGGCGAGAAGGTGACGATCCGCCCGCTCGCCGGCACCCGGCCGCGCGGTGCGACGCCCGAACAGGACAAGGCGCTCGAGGCCGAACTTCTCGCCGACCCGAAGGAGCGCGCCGAGCACGTGATGCTGATCGACCTGGCGAGGAACGACATCGGCCGCATCGCGAAGACCGGCAGCGTGAAGGTGACCGAAGCCTTCGTCGTCGAGCGCTACTCGCACGTGATGCACATCGTGAGCAACGTCGAAGGGCTGCTGAAGGACGGCATGACGAACTGGACGTGCTGCGCGCGACCTTTCCCGCCGGCACGCTGACCGGCGCGCCCAAGGTGCGTGCGATGGAGATCATCGACGAACTGGAGCCCGTCAAGCGCGGCATCTACGGCGGCGCCGTGGGCTACCTCAGTTTTGCCGGCGACATGGACGTCGCGATCGCGATCCGCACCGGCATTGTCAAGGACGGCATGCTGTATGTGCAGGCGGCGGCGGGCGTCGTCGCCGACTCGGTGCCCGAGATGGAGTGGAGAGAGACCGAAGCCAAGGCGCGCGCGCTGATCCGCGCCGCAGAACTGGTCGAGGAGGGGTTCTGATCATGCTGCTGATGATCGACAACTACGACTCCTTCACCTACAACCTGGTGCAGTACTTCGGCGAGCTCGGCGAAGAGGTGCGCGTGTTTCGCAACGACGAGATCACGCTCGAAGGCATCGCCGAACTCAGGCCCGCGCGGCTGGTGCTGTCGCCGGGGCCGTGCACGCCGGCCGAGGCCGGCATCTGCGTCGATGCGATCCGGCATTTCACCGGCAAGCTGCCGATCCTCGGCGTCTGCCTCGGGCACCAGGCGATCGGTGCGGCGCTCGGCGGCAAGGTGGTGCGCGCGCAGCGCCTGATGCATGGGAAGACGAGCACGCTCGAATGCGACGGCCGCGGCGTCTATGCCGGACTGCCGAAGGCGTTCACCGTGATCCGCTACCACTCGCTCGCGATCGAGCGGGAGTCGCTGCCGGCGACGCTCGAGGTCACGTCCACGTCGGAAGACGGCGAGATCATGGGGGTGCGCCAGCGCGAACTTGCAGGCACGGCCACGCCGCTCGAAGGCGTGCAGTTCCACCCCGAATCGATCCTGAGCGAGCACGGGCACGCGATGCTGAAGAATTTCCTGGAGTTGCGGCCGTGACCAACACGATTGTCGATCTGCGCAGCGATACGGTCACCAGGCCGACGCCGGCGATGCGCGACGCGATGGCGCGCGCCGAAGTGGGCGACGACGTGTTCGGCGACGATCCGAGCGTGAACGCGCTGCAGGAGCGGATCGCGGCCATGCTCGGCTTCGAGGCGGCGCTCTTCGTGCCGAGCGGCACGCAGAGCAATCTGGTCGCGATCATGAGCCACTGCCAGCGCGGCGACGAATACATCGTCGGCCAGATGGCACACACCTACCGCTGGGAAGGCGGCGGCGCGGCGGTGCTCGGCAGCGTGCAGCCACAGCCGATCGCGCATCAGCCGGACGGCACGCTGGCGCTGGCGGATATCGAAGCCGCGATCAAGCCCGACGATGCGCACTTCGCCCGCAGCCGGCTGCTGTGCCTGGAGAACACGCTGGGCGGCAAGGTGCTGCCGCTGGCGTACCTGCGCGAGGCGACGGCGCTGGCGCGCTCGCGCGGCCTCGCGACCCACCTCGACGGCGCGCGGCTCTTCAACGCGGCGACCGCGCTCGGCGGTGACGTGAGGCGGCGCGCACGCGAGATCGCGCAGTGCTTCGACAGCGTTTCCGTCTGCTTCTCGAAGGGTCTCGGGGCGCCGGTCGGCTCGGCCCTGTGCGGCAGCCGCGCGTTCATTGCGCGTGCGCACCGCTGGCGCAAGATGACGGGCGGCGGCATGCGCCAGGCGGGGGTGCTCGCGGCGGGCGCGCTGCACGCACTCGACCACCATGTCGATCGCCTTGCCGAGGACCACGCGAACGCGCGTCTGCTGGCCGCGGGCCTCGACGGGCTGCCGGGCGTGACGGTCGAGCCGCCGCAATCCAACATCGTCTTCGTCGATGTCGCGGCCGGGCGGGGCGACGGCCTGCTCGATCATCTGAAATCGCGCGGCGTGCTCGCGACCGGCCTCTATCGCCTGCGCTTCGTGACGCATCTGGACGTCGATGCCGACGGCATCGCGCGCGCCGTCGCGGCGATGCGCGAACACCTGAACTGAGTCAACGAACGAAGGACACCCCGCATGACGATCACCGACAACGAAGCACTGACGCGCGTCATCGAGCACCGCGAGATCTTCCACGACGAGATGCTCGCGCTGGTGCGCCGCATCATGGGCGGCGAGATGTCGCCGACGATGATGTCCGCCCTGCTGATCGGGCTGCGGGTGAAGAAGGAGACGATCGGCGAGATCACCGCCGCGGCGCAGGTGATGCGCGAGTTCGCGACCAAGGTCGAAGTCGCCGACCGAACGCATCTCGTCGACATCGTCGGCACCGGCGGCGACGGCTCGCACACCTTCAACATCTCGACCTGCAGCATGTTCGTCGCTGCCGCCGCCGGCGCGCGCGTCAGCAAGCACGGCAACCGCGGCGTGTCGAGCAAGTCGGGCAGCGCCGATGTGCTCGAAGCCCTGGGCGTGCCGCTGACGCTGACGCCCGAGGCCATCGCGCGCTGCATCGCGGACACCGGCATCGGCTTCATGTTCGCGCCGAATCACCATCCGGCGATGAAGAACGTCGGCCCGGTGCGGCGCGAACTCGGCGTGCGCACGATCTTCAACATCCTCGGCCCGCTGACGAATCCGGCCGATGCGCCCAACATCCTGATGGGCGTCTTTCACCCCGACCTGGTCGGCATCCAGGTGCGCGCGCTGCAGCGCCTGGGCGCCGAGCATGCGCTCGTCGTCTACGGACGCGACGGCATGGACGAGGTGTCGCTCGGCGCGGCAACGATGGTCGGCGAGGTGAAGGAAGGCCGCATCGAGGAGTACGAGATCCACCCCGAGGACTTCGGCCTGACGATGGCGAGCAGCCGCGCGTTCAAGGTCGAGACGCCGGAGGAGAGCAAGGCGCTGTTGCGCTCGGTGCTCGACGACGAACCCGGCCCGGCGCGCGACATCGTCGTGCTCAACACCGGCGTCGCGCTCTACGCGGCAAATGTCGCGCCGTCGATCGACAAAGGCATCGCGCTCGCGCGCGACGCGCTGTCCTCGGGCAAGGCGCTGGCGAAGATGCACCAGTTCATCGCGGCTGCGAAGGCGCTCGCCAAGTGAGCGACATCCTCGAACGCATCGTCGCCGTCAAGCGCGAGGAAGTCGCAGCAGCGCGCCGGCAGCGCGACTTCGCTTCGCTGCGGCGCGATGCGGAGGCGCTCGGCGGGGTGCGCGATTTCGTTGGCGCGCTGCGCTCGGCGATTGCCGCCGGGCGCGCAGCCGTGATCGCCGAAGTCAAGAAGGCGAGCCCGAGCAAGGGCGTGCTGCGCGAACACTTCGTGCCGGCCGACATCGCGGCGAGTTACGAAGCCGGTGGCGCGGCATGCCTGAGCGTGCTGACCGACATTCAGTTCTTTCAGGGCTCCGCAGCCTACCTGGCGCAGGCGCGCGCCGCCTGCACGCTGCCGGTGCTGCGCAAGGATTTCATGATCGACGCCTACCAGGTCGCCGAAGCGCGCGCGATGGGCGCGGATGCGATCCTGCTGATCGCCGCCTGCCTGGACGACGCGCAGATGGCGGATCTGCAAGCGCAGGCGCACGCGCTCGGCATGGCGGTGCTCGTCGAGGTGCACGACGGCGCCGAGCTCGATCGGGCGTTGAAGCTCGGCACGCCGCTCGTCGGCATCAACAACCGCAACCTGCGCAGCTTCGAGGTTTCGCTCGACACGACGCTCGGCCTGCTGCCGCGCTTGCCGGCGGACAAGCTGCTCGTCACCGAGTCGGGCATCCTCGCGCGCACGGACGTCGAGCGCATGCGCGGCGCCGGCGTCAACGCCTTCCTCGTCGGCGAGGCGTTCATGCGCGCCGACGACCCCGGCGCCGCGCTGCGCGCCCTGTTCGACGCATGACGGCAGACGATCTGGCGGCCGCGTTCGACACGCTGCCGCCGGCCTGGGCAGCGGCTTTGCCGGGGTGGACCGCCGAGCGGCGCGCCGAAGTCGTCGACCGCGTCCGCGCGGCCTCGGCCGATCGGCCGATCGCGCCGGCCGATCCGTTTCGCGCGCTGCGCCTCGTCGCGCCGCAGGATGTGCGCGCCGTCATCCTCGGCCAGGACCCGTACCCGAAGCCGGGCCAGGCCGACGGCCTGGCGTTTTCCGCCGGGCAGGGCCGGCCGGCTTCGCTGCGGCGCGTCTTCCAGGTGCTCGCCGCCGACCGCACCGGCTTCGTGCCGCCGGCGGTCTGGAAGCTCGACGCCTGGGCGCGCCAGGGCGTGCTGCTGCTGAACCCGACGCTGACGATCGAAGTCGGCCGCATCGGCAGCCACATGGCGTGTGGTTGGCAGGCGCTTACATCCGAAATCGTTCAGCAATTGTCGCTGCGTGACGAGCCGCCTGTCTTCATGCTCTGGGGTGCCAAGGCACAGGCCTTCTTCGACGCCGCCTGTGCGCCGGGGGTCAAGCTGACGGCGTACCGGACGCGCCATCCCTCGAACGACATGCGCCGCGACTTCATGCGCGAAGGCAGTCAGTTCCTGCTGACGGCGCATCTGGTGGACTGGTGGGCGCTGTGATCTTCCCGCTCTAGGGCGGCCGCTTCGCCGCTCCTGCGGCTCGGCGCTTGCGGCAACCGCATGGCGGCAGCGGGGCGGCGATGTGCTATTATCACCGGCTCTGCGTGGAGGGGTGCCCGAGTGGCTAAAGGGGGCAGACTGTAAATCTGTTGGCTTACGCCTACGCTGGTTCGAATCCAGCCTCCTCCACCAAACCCGAGCTTGATTGATGCCACTCGAATCGTCAGGGAATGGTCGCGCAGGGGGTTCCCGGGCGGGAGTAGTTCAATGGTAGAACCCCAGCCTTCCAAGCTGATGACGCGGGTTCGATTCCCGTCTCCCGCTCCAGTGTTGGCGCCGTCCGCAAAGGCCTGGCGGTGGCGTTGTCGCCGCCAGGCCTGTGTCGACAGCATGTTGTTGAATGCCCATGTGGCTCAGTGGTAGAGCACTCCCTTGGTAAGGGAGAGGTCGCGCGTTCGATCCGCGCCATGGGCACCAAAGTGCTGAAAGCGAGCAGTAGAGAGTCGAGTTGGAAGGGCGTGCACGAAGAGCCGCCATCGTGTTGAACTTCGGAGTTTTC
>JAMLIM010000039.1 GCA_023954175.1 Rhizobacter sp. | reverse complement strand
CGATACCGACATCGCGGCCGTCATCACCTTCACGAAGAACCATTGGTCGAACAAGACCGGTCAGCTGGTACAGCCAGCCGACGTGCAGGCCGCCCGCAAGTAAGCGGCCGCGCCCAGCGACAACCAGCAGGAAACGCCCTCATGAGTGCAGTCATCGACCACCCGGGACTTCCCGGCCACGACCACGCCGATCACGGCGACCACGGCGCCCCGCACGGTTGGCGCCGCTGGGCCTACGCGACCAACCACAAGGACATCGGCACGATGTACCTCGTGTTCTCGCTCACGATGCTGATGATCGGCGGCACGCTGGCGATGCTGATCCGCCTCGAGCTGTTCCAGCCCGGGCTGCAGTTCGTCAACCCGGAGCTGTTCAACCAGCTCACGACGATGCACGGGCTGATCATGGTGTTCGGCGCGATCATGCCGGCCTTCGTCGGCTTCGCGAACTGGATGATCCCGCTGCAGATCGGCGCGCCCGACATGGCCTTCGCGCGCATGAACAACCTGTCGTTCTGGCTGCTGATCCCGGCCGGTCTGATGCTCGCCGGCTCGTTCTTCGTGCCCGGCGGCGCGCCGGCCGCGGGCTGGACGCTGTACGCGCCGCTGACGCTGCAGATGGGCCCGTCGATGGACATGGCGATCTTCGCGCTGCACATCATGGGCGCGAGCTCGATCATGGGTTCGATCAACATCATCGTCACGGTCCTGAACATGCGCGCGCCGGGCATGACGCTGATGAAGATGCCGCTGTTCTGCTGGACCTGGCTGATCACGGCCTACCTGCTGATCGCGGTGATGCCGGTGCTCGCCGGCGCCATCACGATGACGCTCACCGACCGCCACTTCGGCACCAGCTTCTTCAACCCGGCGGGCGGCGGCGACCCGGTGATGTACCAGCACATCTTCTGGTTCTTCGGCCACCCCGAGGTCTACATCATGATCTTGCCGGCGTTCGGCATCGTCAGCGCGATCATCCCGGCCTTCGCGCGCAAGCGCCTGTTCGGCTATACCTCGATGGTGTATGCGACGGCGTCGATCGCGATCCTGTCGTTCATCGTCTGGGCGCACCACATGTTCACGACCGGCATGCCGGTCACCGGGCAGCTCTTCTTCATGTACGCGACGATGCTGATCGCGGTGCCGACCGGCGTCAAGATCTTCAACTGGACCGCGACCATGTGGCGCGGCTCGATGACCTTCGAGACGCCGATGCTGTGGGCCGTCGGCTTCATCTTCGTCTTCACGATGGGCGGCTTCACCGGCATCGTGTGCGCCGTCGCGCCGATCGACATCCAGATCCAGGATACCTACTACATCGTCGCGCACTTCCACTACGTGCTCGTCGCCGGTTCGCTGTTCGCGATGTTCGGGGGCTTCTACTACTGGGCACCGAAGTGGACCGGCGTGATGGCCAACGAGACGCGCGGCAAGATCCACTTCTGGGGCTCGCTGATCTTCTTCAACGTCACCTTCTTCCCGATGCACTTCCTCGGCCTCGCGGGCATGCCGCGGCGCTACGCCGACTACCCGCTGCAGTTCACCGACTTCAACATGCTGGCCTCGATCGGCGGCTTCGGCTTCGGCCTGATGCAGGTCTACTTCCTGTTCTTCGTCGTCATTCCGGCGATGCGCGGGCAGGGCGTCAAGGCGTCGCAACATCCCTGGGAAGGCGCCGAAGGTCTGGAATGGGAAGTGCCGTCGCCGGCGCCGTTCCACACCTTCGAGCATCCGCCCAAGCTCAACGCGGCGGCGACCAAGGTGATCGGTTGAACGCGATGGTGGATGTCGACGAGGCGCGCATGACGCCCGCGCAGCGCCAGCAACGGCGCGCCAATCTTCGGCTTGGCCTGATCCTGGGGTCGGTCGCGATCGCGCTCTTCGTCGGCTTCATCGTCAAGTCGGCGCTGTTCGGGATCTGACGCGCCAGATGACGCGCCCGAACGCCGACACCGCCAACGCGCTCCTGCGTCGGGACAACCTGCGCATGGTGGGCAAACTCGGCGTCATCGCAGTGTTGATGTTCGCCTTCGGCTATGCGCTCGTGCCGGTCTATCGCGCGATCTGCAACCAGCTCGGCATCAACGTGCTGTCGATCTCGGAGCGCCGGGCCGCCAGCTTTGCCACCGGTGCGGATGCGGTCAGCACCCAGGTCGACCTGAGCCGCACGATCAGCGTCGAGTTCGATGCCAACGCGCGCGGCCCGTGGGAGTTCAAGCCGGCGCAGCGCTCGGTCGACGTCCATCCGGGCGAACTCGTGACGGTGATGTACGAGTTCCGGAACGTGCAGCCGCGCGCGATGGTCGCGCAGGCGATCCCGAGCTATGCGCCCAAGCAGGCCGAGCCCTATTTCAACAAGCTGGAGTGCTTCTGCTTCACCGAACAGACGCTTGCGCCGGGCGAGTCCAGGAGTTGGCCCGTGGTGTTCGTGATCGACCCGAAGCTGTCGAAGGACGTGAAGACGATCACCCTGTCCTACACCTTCTTCGAGGTCGGCGGCAGGGTGCCTGCCGCGCCCGATGCCCGCCAGCAGGCCGCACTTGCGGCCGTGAGGCCCGGGACATGACGGCGCCGCTCAAGGATGCGGTCGCGCGCAAGGGCTCGTTCGTGCAGACGATGAAAGCGGTCGCGTGGTCGTTCTTCGGCATTCGCAAGTCATCGGCCTATGAGCGCGACCTGAATCAGCTCAATCCGGTGCATGTGATCATCGCGGGGGTGATCGGCGGGGTCGCGTTCATCGTCGCGCTCGTCGTGCTTGTCAATTGGGTGATCGCCAGCGGCGTCGCTGGCGCGAATGGCTGAACACGATCGCGCGGCCCGAAGCCCCGTGATCCGCAAACGAAACTGATCTGCAGGAGAGAACGATATGTCGGCAGCGACTACGCCAGGGCAACAGCCTTACTACTTCATCCCGGAACCCTCGCGCTTCCCGGTCACGACGGCGATCGGCTTCTTCTTCGTGATCCTCGGCGCCGCCATGTGGATCAACGGGCACGACTGGGGGGCGTACTCGCTCTTCTTCGGCCTCGCGCTGTGGCTGTTCACGCTGCAGCAGTGGTTCCGCACCTCGATCGCCGAGAGCCAGAGCGGCCTCTACAGCGACCGCGTCGACGCGTCCTACCGCTGGAGCATGAGCTGGTTCATCTTCTCGGAGGTGATGTTCTTCGGCGCCTTCTTCGGCGCGTTGTTCTGGCTGCGGGTGCACTCGGTGCCCAACCTGGGCAGCATCGAGAATGCGCTGCTGTGGCCCGATTTCAAGGGCATCTGGCCGAGCGTGCAGGCCGGCCTCACCGCGTCGCCCGCCGGCACCGTCGCGGCGTTCACGACCATGGGTCCGTGGCCGCTGCCGACGATCAACACCGCCTTGCTGCTGAGCTCGGGCGTCACGATCACGATCGCGCACCACGCGCTGCTCGCCAACAAGCGCAGCAAGTGCATCGGCTTCATGTGGGCGACCGTCCTGCTCGGCCTGACCTTCCTGATCGTGCAGGGCTATGAGTACACGCACGCCTACAGCGAGCTCAACCTGCGGCTCGACTCCGGCGCGTACGGCACGACGTTTTTCATGCTGACCGGCTTTCACGGCTTTCACGTGTTCGTCGGCATGCTGATGCTGTTCTTCATCACGCTGCGCCTGAAGAAGGGCCACTTCACGCCCGAGCGCCATTTCGGCTTCGAGGGTGCGGCCTGGTACTGGCACTTCGTCGACGTCGTCTGGCTCGGGCTCTACATCGTCATCTACTGGCTCTGACGGGTCGCGGCTGTCGCGAGCAGCGGGAGCGCGGCCGAGGCGGCGTTCCGCGCTGGCGGACAGTCAGGCTTGGGCGTACCCGTAGTGGGTGATCCAGGGCTCAATGATTTCCATTGCAGGCGCGAGTGAGGCCTCGTAGCGGCGCCACTGACCCAATCCGTCGGCATTGAGACCACGCGTGAGCTGAAGATCGCTGGGCGTGACAGCTCGCGCCCGCGCCCGTTCCGCGAAGCCGTGGACGGCAGGGTTCCACTCCGCCCCGACGAACGCCAGCGTCTTGCGCGCCTCGCCTTCGAAATCGGCAACCATCGCTTCATGGCGAACTTCGTGCACCTCGAGTGGCAGCAGCGATCGATATTGCCGCGCGAGTGACATGACGGCCGCGTAGTAGCGAGCCGCGCCTTCCAGCGTCAGGAGCTCGAACATCGCGGCGTTGACCTGGAAGCGTCGCCTGAAACAGCTCAGCACGACGTCGCGCGGGTCGCGCAGCCCGAACAGGATCTTCGCGTCCGGGAAAATTCGGGCGATCAGCGGCATTGCGATGGTGTGCAGCGGCAACTTGTCGACCAGTATTCGCCCGGACAGCGAAGTGCCGACCGAGGTCTCGACGCCTCGCCAGTAGGCCTCGCGGATGGCATCGGCCTGGGTGGGATTCAGGTTCGCCAGTTGGCGCAGTGCGGCGTCGCTGGCGAGCAACCCCCCTGCTGCAGCAGACAGGTGATCGACCTCCTCGAGCGTGGAGATGTCGGGGTGGCAAGCCAGTGTCTTCTCGAGCAGTGTCGTGCCCGAGCGCGGGAAACCCATCAGGAACACGTGCTCTCGTACCACCCGCACCTTGTCGGCGCCGGGCTTCGTTCGCCACGGCTCGGGCGGGGCCGACTCGAACCAGCGCGCAAGCCGGCGTGCCTGGTCGATGCTGCGTTCACGCAGTTCCGCAGCGACGCGCGGCGCGTTGATGCGTTCGAGTATGGCGTTGCGGCTCGTGTAGTTGGCAAAGGCGTCGGCTGGCCGGTCGAGCGCATCGAGGGCGTCGGCGCGCAGATCGAGGGCGCCGATGCGCTGGGCTTCGTTGAGGGCAGAAGACGCGAGCAATTCCGACATCCGTGCCTCGGCGCGGGCGGCGAGGCCCTCGAGCAGATCCGCGCGCGCGATCGCCATGTGGGCAGTGACCAGACCGGGGCGGAGCGCCAGCGCCCGCTCGGCCAGTTCCCGCGCGTCGCCATGGCGCTGCTGCCGGGCGGCGACCGCCGCCAGCGATGCGAGTGGCTCGGGCTCAGCGGGCTTCAGGGCCGCGGCGCGCTCGAAGTGAAGCTGCGCGGTAGGCAATTCGGCGCGCATGAACGCCACGGTCCCGGCATCGATCCTGGTGCGGTAGACGTCGGGTTCGAGCGCCAACGCCAGATCGAGCGCTACCTGGGCGTCCGCGAGATTGCCCGCGCGCGCCGACAGGCCGCCATAGCGCCGCCAGACTTCCGGCGCGGCCGATGCTCCGGGCCGGAATCCGGTCTCGCGTTCGAGGTCGTTCAGCACGCGCTGCATCACTCCGGGCTGTTCGACCCAGCGCTTCGCTGCAAGAGCGAGCTCGTGGGCAGCCGTCAATTCACCGCGGGTTGCGGCTTCGCGGACCTCGGCCAGCGCCTCGATCTGTGCCTCGCGTTCAGTGGAATGCATCTGCGGGCTCCACGGGAGACGGCAGCGACCAGGAAAGGGACGCCGGGCGCTTTGCTTTCCGCCGTACCAACCCATGCTGACGCACCGTCGAATTCTATGTTCCGGACCGCGGGGTTGCTGTGCCCATGTGCCTGCGCATTGCGTGGCTCCATGCGAGCGCCCAACCGCAATGGCCCCACGAATGAGGGGTGTTGGACGACCGTCTACACGACTACGATTCCCCCATGGCTCTTGGGGGCATGCTTGGGAACAAGGTTGCTGGGGAGCCTCGGTAGGCAGGAAACTCACTCAAGGAGCATCTCGATGAAGGTCACTTACAAACTGTCGGCGATAGCTGCCGGCTTCCTCTGGGCATTCGGTTCGGCGAATGCCGCGACAGTCGTGCTCAATTTCGAAGGCATCAACGCGACTTATCCGTCGGGCTTTGCCAACATCTATGACTTCTACAACGGCGGCATGAGCAGCGACGGCACGAGCGGCACGAACTACGGTGTCGAATTCACCGACAACGCGCTGGCGATCTGCCTGAACACGCCAGGCGTCGTGTGCTCCAACACGTCACGCGGGGGCTTCGCGCCTGGATCCGAGTTGGGCGCTCTGTTCTGGCTGAATGGGCCGGAAACGTACATGAACTATGCAGCCGGGTTCGACACCGGCTTCTCGTTCAACTATGCCGCGCCCAACACGCCGGGCAGCGTCAGCGTCTACGACGGGCTCAACGGTACCGGCAATATCCTCGCCACCCTGAATCTCGGGTTGACCCCGAGCACCTGCGATGCGGCCTACAACGCGGGCTACTGCCCGTTCGTCGCGGCGGGTGTCAACTTCGCGGGTGTTGCGAAGTCGATCTCGTTCGCCGGCACCGCCAATTACATCGTGTTCGACGACGTGACGTTTGGCAGTGCGGTTCCGGGCGTGCCAGAGCCTTCGACCTACGCCCTGTTCGGCCTGGGTCTGATGGGTCTCGCGTACGCTGCGCGCCGGCGCCAACGCGACTGACGCCACCCGCTCGCGCGCGTTCTGCGCGTGGTGCTGTAGTCCGACAAACGGGAGCCCATCGGGCTCCCGTTTGCTTTTGAGGCTACCCGAGTTTCGCCGGGTCGAGCCCTACAATGCCTTTCCGGGCAGGCGACGAGTTGTCCTGTGACTGGCTAGCGATTCAGCGGCAGGCCAGTCGGCTGGATCCACCCGAACCAGTAGGCGACCAGCAGGCAGACGAAGAGCAGCACCGACAGGCCGATGCGCCAGGCGAGTGCGTGCATCATGGTGTGGCGCTTGGGCTCGCCTTCTCGTCCGCCACGCAGCATCGCAACGCCGGCCACGGCGAGCGCCGACAGGATCAGGACGAGAACGATGCCGATCGCGAATTTCATGCGCAGCGATTATCCGCTCGAGGCCCGCGCCGCGTGGATCTGAGGCGTGCGGCCACGCACGCGACCCTGCTGTTCGCGGCCGTGATCGGCACGGGTATCGGCGCCGGGCTTGGCTACTGGCAGTGGGACCGCGCGGCGCAGAAGACCGCGCTGCAGGCCGCCCTCGACGCGCGCAGCGCGATGCCGCCGGTCGGCGCGCATGAACTCGATTTGCTGCGCCCGGGTGACGACAGCCTGCAATTTCGGCGCGTTCGGCTCGAAGGCCGCTGGCTTGCCGAGCGCACCGTGTTCCTCGACAACCGGCCGTTGAATTCGCGCACCGGCTTCATCGTCGTCACGCCGTTTCAGTGGCAAGGCGGTGCGGTGCTGGTGCAGCGCGGCTGGGCGCCGCGCAGCTTCGAAGATCGCACGCGGGTGCCGGCGCTTGCGACGCCCGAGGGCCTTGTCCGTCTCGAAGGGCGGATTGCCCCGCCGCCGTCACGGCTGTATGAGTTCGAAGCCGCCGCGAGCGGCCCGATCCGGCAAAATATCGACCCTGAACACTACGCGCGCGAAATCGGCGTCGCACTCGCGCCGGTCTCTGTGCAGCAGGAGGGCGCGTCGACGCCCGACGGCCTGTTGCGTGACTGGCCGCGCCCCGCGCTCAACGTCAACA
This sequence comes from Rhizobacter sp., assembly GCA_023954175.1. Classification (GTDB taxonomy): domain Bacteria; phylum Pseudomonadota; class Gammaproteobacteria; order Burkholderiales; family Burkholderiaceae_C; genus CAIKUF01. Next base: position 28,020 of record JAMLIM010000039.1, on the reverse strand, counting down.
CCCACTACGGCTACGCCTTCCAGTGGTGGGCCATGAGCGCCCTCATCGCAGGACTTTATGTCTGGTACCAACTCATCCGCCCCCGCTTTGCCCGCGACCCACGCTGAGGACGCGCTCGACCGCGTCGGGCTGACCGTGCATCGCCTCCCCGAGCCGGTGTTGCCCGAGCAGGCGCGCACGCGCAGCGGGCGCATCAAGATGCTTGCCGTGCTGCTCGTGTGCGCGGCGCCCGTCATCGCTTCGTATTTCACCTTCTATGTCGTGCGGCCCGAAGGCGGGGCGAACTACAGCGAGCTCATCTCGCCGCCGCTGCCCATGCCCGAGGCCGGCGAACTGCCGCTCACCGACATGCAGGGCGGCGCGGTGTCGGCCGAGGCCCTCAAGGGGCAATGGCTGCTCGTTGTCGTTGCGGGCGCGGATTGCGACGCGCGATGCGAGGGCCTGCTCGTGCTGCAGCGCCAACTGCGCGAGACGCTCGGCAAGGAGCGCGATCGCGTCGACAAGGTCTGGCTCGTCACCGATGCTGCACCGGTACGGCCCGAAGTGACCGCCGCGACGACGGCGGGCGTTGCCGTTACGACGCTTCGAGCGCCGCGCGAGGCGCTTGCACGCTGGCTGTCGCCGGCGGCCGGACACACGCTCGAGCAGCACCTCTACATCGTCGATCCGATGGGCCGCTGGATGATGCGCGTACCGGCCGATCCGGACCCGCCAAAGCTCAAGCGCGACATCGAGCGCCTGCTGCGCGCCTCGGCGTCGTGGGATCTGCCGGGCCGTTGACGCATGGACAGCGCGCAGCCTCTGTACGATCTGGCGCCGATCGCGCGCGTCGCGCTGATGGGCATCGCGCTCGCCGCCGGCCCGCTGGCGTGGGTCTGGCTGCGCAATCGCGAAGCGGGCAGCGTCGGCCGGCTGCGCGCGTTGACGCTGCTGACGCTGTTTCTGACCTTCGATCTGGTGCTGTTCGGCGCCTTCACGCGCCTCACGGATTCCGGGCTCGGTTGCCCTGACTGGCCGGGTTGCTACGGCAATGCAAGCCCGCTCGGTGCCAGCGCCGACATCCACGCGGCGCAGACCGCGATGCCCAGCGGCCCGGTCACGCACGGCAAGGCCTGGGTCGAGATGATCCACCGCTATCTCGCGACCGGCGTCGGCGTGCTGATCACGGTGCTCGCGATCGCGAGCTGGTTCGAGGCGAGGCGCCGCAAGCGTGACGGTGGCAGTGGCGTCTCGCCATGGTGGGCGACCGCCACGCTCGTGTGGGTGGCCGTCCAGGGTGCCTTCGGCGCGCTCACGGTGACGATGAAGCTGTACCCCGCGATCGTGACGCTGCACCTGCTCGGCGGGCTCGGGCTGCTCGCGCTGCTCGCGGCACAGCTCGAAGGCTATCGCCGTGCGCCCTTGGCGCTGCCGGGCGGGCTTTACGGCGCGGCGCTCGGGGTGTTCGCCCTTTGCGTGATCCAGATCGCGCTCGGCGGCTGGGTCAGCACCAACTACGCCGTGCTCGCCTGCACGGACTTTCCGACCTGCCAAGGCGCCTGGTGGCCGCTGATGGATTTCGATCACGGCTTCACGATCTGGCGCGCGCTCGGCGAAGGCAAGGACGGCGGCTGGCTGCCGTTCGCGGCGTTGACTGCGATCCACTACATGCATCGGCTGATGGCCTATGTCGTGCTCGCGGGCCTCGCCTGGCTCGCCTGGCGCCTCTGGCGGGCGGGCGGTGAAGTCCCCCCGCTGCGGCGCTGGGCGCTCGCGTTCGGTGGCGTGGCCCTGTGGCAACTGGCGAGCGGATTGTCGAACGTCGTGCTCGGATGGCCCTTGGTCGCAGCCGTGGCGCATACCGGCGGCGCGGCGATGATCGTCGTGTTGATGACCGTGCTGCTGACAAGGGCGCATCAGGCGCGCCAGACTGCCGCGGCGCGCGATGCGGGTCGTCTGTCGGTCGCCGCTTCGTAGAATGGCTCCGCCCATGCATCGCGATTCAATCCCCTTCACGTACGCAGCCGCCCCAGGTTCTCGCTTCGGGCGCCTGGGCTCGCACGGCCCGGCCGGCCACGGAATCGATTCCAGATGACGCAGGCACTGTCCCCATCGCATCCCCAGCGGGCTACAGCGGCATCGCGCGTGCGTCAGTACTACGCGCTGACCAAGCCGCGCGTGGTCCAGCTCATCGTGTTCTGCGCGGTGATCGGCATGCTGCTCGCCGAACCGGGCCTGCCCGACTGGCGGCTCGTGCTGCCCGCCAGCGTGGGCATCTGGCTCGTCGCCGCTGCGGCCGCGGCGTTCAACTGCCTCGTGGAGAAGCGCATCGACGCCCGCATGGCACGCACCGCCTGGCGGCCCACCGCAAAGGGCCAGCTGACGGATGCGCAGGCGCTTGCCTTCTCGGTCGTGCTGTGCGCGTTCGGCAGCGCGTTGCTCGGCCTGTTCGTCAACCTGCTGACGATGTGGCTGACGTTCGCGACCTTCGTCGGCTATGCCGTCATCTACACCGTCGTCTTGAAGCCGGCGACGCCGCAGAACATCGTGATCGGCGGCGCATCGGGTGCGATGCCGCCGGTGCTCGGCTGGGCCGCGATGCGCGGGGACGTGGGGCCCGAAGCGCTGATGCTGTGCCTCATCATCTTCTTGTGGACACCGCCGCACTTCTGGGCGCTTGCGCTCTACCGCGTCGAGGACTATCGGCGCTCGGGCCTGCCGATGCTGCCCGTCACCCATGGCTCGGCGTTCACCCGGCTGCAGATGCTGCTGTACACGCTGGTGCTGTTCGCCGCGACGCTGCTGCCCTATCTGTTCGGCATGAGCGGCGTGATCTACCTCGTTGCCGCGATCGGGCTCGGCGGCGTCTTCACCGCCTATGCCTTCGTGCTGTGGCGCGACTACAGCGATGCCCTGGCGCGGCGCACGTTCCGCTTTTCGATCCTCTACCTGGCGCTGCTGTTCGCGGCGCTGCTGCTCGATCACTACCTGAGGCCGCTGCTGTGAAGCCGCAATCCGTTTCCCGCCGCGGCGTCGTGTTGAGCGCGCTGTTGCCGGTGCTGCTGGCCTTGCCGCTGGCCGGCTGCGACAAACTCGGCCTGGGCCCGGGCAAGCCGAGCTTTCATGGCGTCGACATCACCGGCGCCGACTACGGCCGCAAGCTGTCGCTGCCGGACGCCGACGGCAAGGAGCGCACGCTCGCGGACTTCAAGGGCAAGGTCAGTGTCGTCTTCTTCGGCTACACGCAGTGCCCCGACGTCTGCCCGACGACGATGGGCGAGCTGGCGTTGATCAAACGCGGGCTCGGCGCCGATGGCGATCGCATCCAGGCGATCTTCGTCACGGTCGATCCGGAGCGCGACACGCCGGAGGTGCTCAAGGCCTACCTGGCGGCGTTCGACCCGAGCTTCGTCGGCTTGCGGGGCTCGCCCGAGCAGACAGCCGAAGCGGCGCGCGAGTTCAAGGTGTTCTTCGCCAAGTCGCCTGGGAAGACGCCGGGCAGCTACACGGTCGACCACACCGCCGGCTCCTACGTGATCGACGCCCAGGGCCGCATCCGTCTGTTCGAGCGTTACGGCATGCCGGCCGAACAGCTGGAGGCCGACCTGAAGCAGGTGCTTGCCGAAGGCTGACTGCCACGGCCCGAGGCTCGCGTTGCTCGCGGCTCCGAGGTGAACTCAGCCGAACTGGGGCGCCGCAGCGGTGGCTGAAGGGAAACGAAAATGTGGAGAAGTGCGCCGGTCTTGCGGGGCGCTCCCGATCGCGAGCCTCAGGCGGACTCGGCCAGCGCCTTGCGCATCTTCTTCATCGCGGCGACCTCGATCTGGCGGATCCGCTCGGCGCTGACGCCGTACTCCGTCGCCAGCTCGTGCAGCGTCATGCCCCCGGTCGTGTCGTCGTTGACCTTCAGCCAGCGCTCCTCGACGATGCGGCGGCTGCGGTCGTCCAGCGCGTCGAGTGCGTGGGCGATGCCGTCGGTCGCGAGCCAATCGCGCCGGTGGGCCTCGATCACGCGTGTCGGCTCGGTGCTTTCGTCGGCCAGGTAGGCGATCGGCGCAAAGCCCTCTTCGCCATCATCCACCTGCGGTTCGAGCGCGATGTCGCCACCCGACATGCGCGTCTCCATCTCCAGCACTTCCTCGCGCTTGACGTTCAGGCGCCGCGCCATCGTGTCGACCTCGCCCTGCGTCAGCGTGCCGCGGTGGGCGTCGACGTCGGTCGCGTCCTCCTTCAGGCTCTGCTTCATCGAGCGCAGGTTGAAGAAGAGCTTGCGCTGCGCCTTGGTCGTCGCGACCTTGACCATGCGCCAGTTCTTCAGGATGTACTCGTGGATCTCGGCCTTGATCCAGTGCATCGCGTAGCTGACGAGCCGGACGCCCTGTTCCGGGTCGAAGCGGCGCACCGCCTTCATCAGGCCGACGTTGCCTTCCTGGATCAGGTCCCCGTGCGGCAAGCCGTAGCCGAGGTACTGGCGCGCGATCGAAACGACGAGCCGCAGGTGCGAGACGACGAGCTTTCCCGCCGCTTCGACGTCGCCATGCTCGCGCAGGCGCTTCGCGAAGCGCAGTTCTTCTTCGGGCGTCAGCAACGGCACCCGGTTCACGGCCGAAATGTAGGCGTCCAGGTTGCCGAGCGGCGGCACCAGCGCCCAAGCGTCGCGCTTGACGATGGCGGAGGAGGGCAGAGTCATTGGCAAGGTAGCGTTCATTGGGGGATTGGAGTGTTCGAAGCTCCATTCGTTCCCCCATATTAGCACTCGACCACCGAGAGTGCTGATGAAAAACACCGGGTTGACCGGGTTGGGAGGGGCGCAGCCGCCCTCGGCCGCCTTTGGCCGCCCTCAGCCGAACTGGGTCGCCACCCGCTCCAGCAGTTCGTCCACCGTGGCCAGCAGCGCCGCGACGCTGACCGGTTTGGTCAGGTAACGCAGGGCGCCGGCCTGGATCGCTGCCTCGACCTGCGCCGGCATCGCGTCGGCCGAAACGACGACGACCGGGATGTCCGCCAGCTCGGGGTCGGCCTTCAGGTGGCGCAGCAGTTCCAGGCCGTCGATGTCCGGCAGGTGCATGTCGAGCAGGATCAGGTCCGGGCGGCGCTGGCGCAGGGTCGCGAGTGCATCCAGCCCCGTCATCGAGACTTCGAGCCTGACCTGGCGGCGTTGCGCAAGAATGCCGCGCATGACCTCGACATTCGTCTCGTTGTCCTCGACATAGTGGACGATGCGGCGGTGGTAGCCCGAGGACGTGGTGTAGGGCGCGTCGAGCGCGGAAGGCACCGTGTCGGACGGCGCGACCCGGGGCAGCACGAGGATGAAGGATGACCCTTCACCCGCGCTGCTGCGCACCCGAAGGCTGCCGCCCATCAGTTCCGCCAGCCGCCGGCTGATGACGAGGCCGATGCCGGTGCCCTCGCGCACCGTGTGCTCGCGGCCGAGGCGATTGAACGGCTGGAACAGGCTCTCGACCTGCTCGGGCGTCATCCCGAGGCCCGTGTCCGTCACGCTGATTTCGATCTGATCGTCGCCGCGGGTGCGTGCCATCACGTGGATGCGACCGCCGTCGTGGTTGTACTTGACCGCGTTGGAGAGCAGATTGGTGAGGATCTGCTTGACGCGCGTGGCGTCGCCGAGCACACGCGTGGCATCGTCGTCGACGTGCTGGGTGACGACGATGCCGCGGCGTTCGGCGTCGCCCTCGATCATCGCGCGCGTCGTTGCGAGCAGCGGCGGCAATGCGAGCGGCTCGGGCTGCAGGCGCATCGTTCCGGCCTCGATGCGCGAAAGGTCGAGCACGTCGTTGATCATCTCCAGCAGGTGCCAGCCGGCGCCCTGAATCTGTGCCACCCAGGGGCGTTGCGCGTCGTCCAGCGGGTGGCGCTGGTCGAGCTCGAGCAGCTGCGCGAAACCGAGCATCGCGTTGAGCGGCGTGCGCAGTTCATGGCTCATGCGCGAGAGGAATTCGCTCTTCGCGCGGTTGGACTGTTCGGCCACCTCGCGCGCGCGTTCGGCGTCCTGCAGAAGCAGGTGTTCGGTGATGTCCTCGACGACGCCGACCAGGCATTGCGGCGTGCCGCCGGCGTCACGCAGCAGCGAGATCGAGCGCTGCACCCACAGCGTTTCGCCGCTCGCCGACAGGAAGCGCCGGTGCGCGCTGGCCGAGGGCAGGCCGTTGCGCAGCAGGCCTTGCGCGAGCTCGGTCTCCAGTGCCCATTCGTCGGGATGGACGAAGTCGCGCAGGTTCATGTTCGCCAGCACTTCCGCGCTGTAGCCGAGCATCTCGCAGAAGCGCGGATTGGTCTGCAGCACGTTGCCGTCCAGATCGGTGTAGATCACGCCGATCGGTGCGTTGTCGAAGATGTTGCGAAAGCGCGTCTCGCTTTCGCGCAGCGCGGACTCGGTGTGTGCGCGCTCGCGGATCTCGCGCTCGAGCTCTGCGGTGCGTGCCGTCACCGCGTTTTCGATGCGGCGCGTGCGCCCGGTGACGGTCAGCAGCAGCGCGCCGAGCATCGCCGTTGCGAGCAGCCCGACGAGCGTGAAGGCGAGCGCGCTGTCACGCCCGCCCGCCAGCAGCGCCTGGTGCGAAGCGCTCGCGCGGATGTCCCAGCTGCGGCCGCCGTAGTCCAGGTTGCGCACCTTCAGCAGCGCATCGGGGCCGAGCGCCATGCAGTCGGGCCGCCCCGCCAGCACGCGCCGCGTGGCGAGCGGGTCGGTGTCGATCAGACACAGTTCGATCGAGGGCGGCAGCGAGGGGAGCAACTGCTCGAGCACGATCTGCGGCAGCAGGATCACGAAGGCGAGGCCGTCCCGGTCGGCGAGCCGCTCGTTCATGGTGCGGTGCTCGCTGCGGAACAGCGCATGCACCAGCGCCACGGCGGCGTCGTTCGCAGGCCCGCCGGCGAGCGCGAAGCCCGCGCTCGCGGCCGGTCCGTCGGTGCGCAGCGTGCGCTCGATCGCCTCGCGCAGCGGCGCGAGCGTCGTCAGGTCGAACCCGCGCAGCGGCGCGTGCGATGCGGCCGGCTCGACCTGCTGCACGACGAGCGCGCTCTTGTCGGCCGTGCCCGCTGCCGACGTCGCGCCGGCCGCGGGCGCGTCCATGGCGAGGGGGGCGGTTCCGCCCTCGGCCTGCAAGGGCGCGTCGTGCGCTTCTGCGTTCGTGATCCACTGGGCGTAGCCGAGCGACCACACGCTGCTGTTGACCGCCTGCATGGCGGCGTCATCGGTCAGCCAGCTGCGCGCCGTGCGCCGCAGGGCCTGCGGCGCCGGTGCGCTCGATACCGCAAACGCGCCGCGCAACACCTGCAAGGCCTCGAGCGGCTGCTCGAGTCGCGCCGCCAGCATCGACGACGCCTGTGCCGCCTCACGGTCGAACAGCGCGTGCGAGCGCTCCTCGTTCCAGCGGTTCACCTGCACGATGGCGACCGTCAACAGCACCGCCGCGAGGGTCAGCGGCAATCCGAGGGTCAGGCGGCGCGGCGCCCAGTCGGCGCGCGGCCGGCCGATCAGCGTCAGCACGATTGGCGCGCCGATCAGCACGCCGAAGGTGTCGCCGATCCACCAGATCCACCAGCTCGCGGCGAGTGCATCGCGCGGCACGATGCCGCCGAGGCCAAGCGACAGCGCGGCGACGCTGGCGCTGATCAGGGAAGCGATCGGCGCGCCGAGCAGCAGAAAAAGCGCGACATCGCGCGGCTCGGCGAGCGTCAACGCACCCGGCAGGAAGCGCCGCACCAGCGCCGCCCCGACGCCGGCCTGCAGTGTCGCGCCGCAGGTGATGGCGACCGCGATCGCCAGCAGGGCCGGATCGGCATTGTGTTGAAGGCCGAGCGTGGCGCCAGCGACCCCCAGCGCGCCGAGCGCGACGCCCGCCAAGCCCCGCCATCCGTAGCGCAGGGCACAGGCCAGCGCGAGTCCGGCCGGCGCGTACAGCGGCGATGCCTCGCTCGGCGGCTGGGACATTCGCAGCGAGAGCCAGGCGACGATCGCATAGGCGAGCGCGACGCCCAGCACGATGACCGGATTGCGCCAAGCCCGCGCGCCGGCGCCGGTGTTCATCCGTGTGCGTCCGGTCGGCTCATGTCACGCTGTATGGAGGGCATGTCGCGCTGGTGGACTCGATCAGACGTCGAAGCCGGACCTCATCCTGCGGCAGGTGCGGGTGCGGACGCAGGTCGTTGGCACCGATGGCCTGCCTACTTCGGGGAAAAAAGGAAGTTCAGCACGTCGCCATCCTTCACGACGTAGTCCTTGCCCTCGGCGCGCATCTTGCCGGCGTCCTTCGCGCCCTGTTCGCCCTTGTAGGCGATGAAGTCATCGAACGCGATCGTCTGCGCGCGGATGAAGCCGCGCTCGAAATCGGTGTGGATCACGCCCGCCGCCTGCGGCGCGGTGTCGCCGATGTGGATCGTCCAGGCGCGCACTTCCTTCACGCCGGCGGTGAAGTAGGTCTGCAGGCCGAGCAGCTTGAACGCGGCGCGGATCAGGCGCGCCAGCCCGGGCTCGGTCTGCCCCATGTCGGCGAGGAACATCTCCTTGTCCTCGTCGCTCATCTCGGCCATCTCGGCCTCGGTGCGGGCGCTGATCGCGACCACCGGTGCCGACTGGGCCTCGGCATAGGCGCGCAGCTTGTCCAGATAGGCGTTGTTCTCGAAGCCGTGCTCGTCGACGTTGGCGACGAACATCGCCGGCTTGGCGGTGATCAGGCACAGCGGCTTGAGGATCGCGAGCTCTTCCTTGCTGAATGCAATGCCGCGCGCCGGCTTGCCCTCGTTCAATGCGTCGTGGCAGCGCTGCAGCACGTCGACGAGCTTGGCGGCCTCCTTGTCGTTGCCCGACTTCGCCGCCTTGAGCGAGCGTTGCAGCGTCTTGTCCACCGTCGCCAGGTCGGCCAGGCAGAGTTCGGTCTGGATCACCTCGATGTCCGAGATCGGATCGACCCGTCCGGCGACGTGGATCACGTTGTCGTCGTCGAAGCAGCGCACGACGTTGACGATCGCATCCGTTTCGCGCACATGCGCCAGGAACTGGTTGCCCAGACCCTCGCCCTTCGACGCGCCGGCAACGAGCCCGGCGATGTCGACGAACTCGACAACCGCCGGCACGACGCGCTCGGGCGCGACGACCGCCGCGAGCTGCGCCAGCCGGGGGTCGGGCAGTTCGACGACGCCGACGTTGGGCTCGATCGTGCAGAACGGGTAGTTCTCGGCTGCAATGCCGGCTTTCGTCAGCGCGTTGAACAGGGTGGACTTGCCGACGTTGGGCAAGCCCACGATGCCGCATTGGAGACTCATCGAGCGCTTTCGGGAGAGGGGGGAGGGGAGAAGGGGCGAAGCCCGGTGAATTTTAAGCCGCCACCCTACACTGGCCCTTTCAAGACGTAAGCAATGGAGGATGCAATGCCGACGGCCACACTCATCGCACCACGCGAGCACGACCTCGGCGGCGGCTTTCGCGTGCGCCGCTTGCTGCCGTCGGCCGCGTGCCGGTCGGTCGGCCCGTTCGTGTTTTTCGATCACTTCGGCCCCGTCACCGCCGGGCCGGCCGACAACCACGATGTGCGGCCCCATCCGCACATCGGCCTTGCGACCGTGACCTACCTGTTCGAGGGCGCGATGATGCATCGCGACAGCCTAGGTGCGGTGCAGCGCATCGAACCGGGCGCCATCAACCTGATGACGGCCGGGCGCGGCATCGTGCACTCCGAGCGCACGCCGGACGATCTGCGCGCCGTCACGCGCCGCAGCCATGGTCTGCAGCTCTGGTGCGCCTTGCCCGAGGCGCACGAGGAGGATGCGCCTGCGTTCGTCCACACGCCGGCCGCGCAGCTGCCCGAGCTCGAGCTCGATGGTGTCAGGGTCCGGGTGCTGATCGGCGGCGCGTTCGGCGCCGCGTCGCCGGTCGCGACCCTGTCGGAGACGCTCTACCTGATGCTCGACTGCCCGGCCGGTGCCGCGCTCACGCTGCCGGCCCTTGGCGCCGACGGTGCGGCCGAGCGCGCGCTCTACAGCGTCGACGCCGCGTTCGAGCTCGATGGGGAAGTCATTCCGCCGTTCACGCTCGCGGTACTCGCGATTGGCAGCACACCGAAGCTGCGTACGCCTGCGGCGTGCCGCATCGCACTGGTTGGCGGCAAGTCCCTTGGCCCGCGCTTCATCGTCTGGAACTTCGTTTCGAGCCGGCGCGAGCGCATCGCGCAGGCGCAGGACGACTGGGCGGCGCAGCGCTTCGACCCGGTGCCGGGCGAGACGGAATTCATCCCGCTGCCGCCGCGTTGACCCAGGTTGAAGCGGGGCGGCGTGCGCCCGTGTTCCCCCTGCGCGACGACCGCTCGGTGGCGCGGCGCGCCGCCAACCCGCCTCTCTACAATCCCCCACGATGGAACGCTTCGATGTTTGCGTACGCGGCGCCGGGATCGTCGGCAAGAGCCTCGCCCTTTCGCTGGCGCGCCAGGGTCTGCAGGTCGCGCTGCTGCCCGAGGGCGCGGCGGCGGCAAGGCGCGCGGGCGAGGACATCCGCGCCTATGCGCTCAACGCCACCTCGGTCGATCTGCTGAAGCGCCTCAAGGTCTGGGATGCGTTGCCGGCGCAGGCGAAGACCGCCGTGCACGACATGCGGGTCCACGGCGACGCCGCGAGCGGCGGGATCGACTTCTCGGCCTGGCAGCAGCACGTCGCCGAACTTGCGTGGATCGTCGATGCGGCCGTCCTCGAGCGGCAGCTCGAAGATGCCGTGCGCTTTGCGCCGCACGTCACGCTCGCCGACCCGGCACGGGATGCGCCGCCGGCCGCGCTGGTCGCGCTGTGCGAGGGCAAGGCCTCGGCGACGCGCGCGGCGCTGGGCGTGACGATGGCGCGCACCGACTACGGGCACAAGGCGATTGCGACCCGCCTCGTCGCCGATCAAGGACACCAACATACGGCGCGGCAATGGTTTCGCGCGCCGGACGTGCTCGCGCTGCTGCCGATGGATGCGCCCGAGCCCGGGCGCTCGTACGCGCTCGTCTGGTCGCTGCCGGACGATCGCGCCGAGGCGCTGCTCGCGCTGGACGACGATGCGTTCGAGCAGGCCCTGCTCGACGCTACCGACGGCGCCTGCGGCGCGCTGCGGCTGGCTGGGCCGCGCGCGGCCTGGCCGCTGATGCTCGCCACCGCGGAGGCCTGGTGCGGTGAGGGCTGGGCGCTGCTCGGCGATGCCGCGCACGTCGTGCACCCGCTGTCGGGCCAGGGGCTCAACCTGGGGCTGGCCGACGTCGAGGCACTCACGCGCGTGCTGGCGGATCGCGAGCCCTGGCGCGCGCTCGGCGACGAAAAGCTGTTGCGCCGCTACGTGCGCGAACGCGCCGCGCCGACCTGGGCCATGGGCCGCCTGACCGACGGCCTGCTGCAACTGTTTTCGGCATCCGAACCTGCGGTGAAGGAACTTCGCAACCGTGGATTGACTCTTGTAAATCGACTCCCGCCGCTCAAGCGCTGGCTCGCATCGCGCGCGCTGGGTTCATGACCCGCCGACCCTCTCCAAGGTACCGATGAACAACCGAACCGCATTCGCGGCGCTGCTTGCGCTCGCCGCCCTCGGCTTTTCCTTCCAGCCCGCGCAGGCGCAGGAAGCGACGATCCGCAAGAACATCGCCGCGCGCCTGCCGGACTTTCCGAAGATCGACGAGGTGAGCAAGACGCCGATCCCGGGCCTCTACGAGCTGCGCATCGGCACCGAGGTGCTCTACAGCGACGAGCAGGGCAACTACGTGATCGAAGGCAACATCATCGACACCCGCGCGCGCGTGAACCTGACGCAGGCACGCGTGAACAAGCTCAGTGCGATCGACTTCGACAGCCTGCCCCTGAAGGATGCGATGGTCTGGAAGCAGGGCAACGGCTCGCGCAAGGTCGCGGTGTTCGCCGACCCGAACTGCGGCTACTGCAAGAAGTTCGAGCGCGATCTGCAGCAGATCAAGGACGTGACGGTCTATACCTTCCTGATCCCGATACTCGGTGGAGACTCGCCCGAGAAGGCGACCAACATCTGGTGCGCGAAGGACAGCACGCGTGTCTGGCGCGAGTGGATGATCGAAGGCAAGACGCCGCCGCGCAGCATGGGCGCCTGCGAAACGCCGATCGCGCGCAACCTGGCGCTCAGCCGCAAGCACAAGATCAACTCCACGCCGTCCGTGATCTTCGAGGACGGAACGCGCGTGCCCGGCGCGGTGGGCGCCGAGGAGTTCGAAAAGCAACTCGTCGCGAGCAGCGCGAAACGCTGAGCGCACTGAGCCGTCGCGGTGTCATGCTGCGGTGTCCTGCCGCGGCGCCTTGCTTCCAGTGATGAGCGGCACAATGCCGGCAGGTACGGCGAGCCCCTCACAGCAATGATTTCCTATCGAATCGACGTCACCGAAGCCGACGCGCGCGCGCACCGGTTTCGCGTCACGCTCGGCATTCCGCGCCCGGCGCGCGAGCAGCGCATCAGCCTGCCGGTGTGGATCCCGGGCAGCTACCTGGTGCGTGAATTCGCGCGCCATCTCTCCGGTCTGCAAGCGAAGCAGGGCGGACGGGACGTGCCGCTGCGCCAGCTCGACAAGGCCAGCTGGCGGGTGTGCTGCGAGGGGCGCGCGACGCTGTCGATCAGTTTCAACGTGCACGCCTTCGACCCGTCGGTGCGCGCGGCGTTTCTGGACGCGCAGCGCGGCTTCTTCAACGGCACGAGCCTGTGCCCCAGGGTGCATGGCCGCGAAGCCGAGCCGCACGCGGTCGTCTTCGGTTCGTTGCCGCGCGGCTGGCAGATCGCGAGCGCGATGCCGCCGGCAGCGGGCGGCCGCCGCTTCGTCGCCGGCGACTACGACGAACTCGTCGACCATCCCTTCGAGCTCGGCAACTTCTGGCGGGGCAGCTTCGTCGCCGGTGGCGTTGCGCACGAGTTCGTCGTCGCCGGCGCCTGGCCCGGCTTCGACGGCGAACGGCTGCTGGCCGACACGCGCCGCATCTGCGAAGCCGAGATCGCGCTCTGGCATGGCGCGAAGGCGCGCGCGCGCGACCTGCCGTTCGAGCGCTACCTGTTCATGCTCAATGCGGTGGACGAAGGGCAGGGCGGTCTCGAACACCGCGCCAGCACCGCACTCATCGCGGCGCGGCGCAAGCTGCCGCGCGCCGGCACCAACGTGGACGACGAGGGCTACGTCGACCTGCTCGGCCTCATCAGCCACGAGTACCTCCACACCTGGAACGTCAAGCGGCTGCGCCCGGCCGAGTTCGCGCGTTACGACTACACGCAGGAGAACTACACCGAATTGCTGTGGTTCTTCGAGGGCTTCACGAGCTACTACGACGACCTGATGCTGCGCCGCGCGGGCCTGGTCGACGAGGCGCGCTACCTCGGCCTGATCGCGAAGAACGTCAATGCCGTCCTCGCGACGCCGGGCCGGCAGGTGCAAAGCGTCGCGCAGGCGAGCTTCGATGCCTGGGTCAAGTACTACCGCAGCGACGAGAACACGCCCAACGCGACGATCAGCTACTACGCCAAGGGCGCGCTCGTCGCGCTCGCGCTCGACCTCTCGCTGCGCGGCGCGTCGGGCGGCAAGGCGACGCTCGACGACGTGATGCGTGCGCTGTGGGCCGCGAGCAGCGGCGGGCCGATAAGCGAGGCCGACATCCTCGCCGCGGTGGCAGCCGTCGCCGGGCCGCGCCGCGGCCAGGCGATCGCCGCCGAGCTCTCGCGCTGGGTGCATGACACCGACGAGCTGCCGCTGGCCGGTCTGCTGAGCCGCTCCGGCGTGCAATGGCGGGCCCAGCCAGCGACGCTGGCGCAGCGCTGGGGCCTGCGTGTGGCCGAGAGCGCGCTGACCGGCGTGAAGGTCACTCACGTGCTGCGCGGCGGCGCGGCCGAGCGCGCCGGCCTCGCCGCGGGCGATGAATTGATCGCCGCCGACGGCTGGCGGCTGCGGCGGCTGGACGACGTGCAGGCGCTGGCGGCCAATGCCGACGCGTCGTCCAAGCGCGCGACGGCGCCGGTCACGCTGCTCGTCTCGCGCGACCAGCGCATGCTCAGCCTGCCGCTCGCGGCCCCGGATGCGGGCGCGGCGAAGGGCAGCGTGCAACTGGCGGTCGACGCCGCGGCCGGCGCCACTGCGCGCGCGCTGCGGCGGGCATGGCTCGCCGGCTGAGTGCGGCGCGGCGCGCGCGCCGATTCGTCGGTGCCGCGCTGCTGGTCGCGATGGTCCTCGCGCTTCACCTCGTCGTGACGCGGCAGGTTGCGCAAAGCCTGGCGGATTTCGTGCGCGCGGGCGAGATGCCCGAGCGCATCCGCGTCACCTACGTGCGCGAACTCGAGCTCGCGCCGCCGCCGGTGGCGGCACCTGTCGTCGTCGCGCCGCCCGCGCGCGCGCCGACCACAGCGGCAACGCCGGCAGCGCCGCCCGCATCGGCGCCGCAGCCTGGACCGGCACCGCAACCGCAGCCGGAGCCGACGGCGGACGACGAAGCGGCATTGCGCGCGCGGGCCTTGGCATGGGCCGCCGCGCAGGCGGCGTCTGCGGCGGCCGCCAAGGCGCCGCCGCCGGCCGAAGCCACGGCCGCGCTGACGCCGCCCTCGGCCGCTGCCGCGCCCGCCTCGGCCGCATCCGACGCCGCCACGGCACTCGCCGCGGCAAGCCCGGCGAGCGCAGCGTCCGATGCCACGGCCCAGGCCTTCGACTGGCCCGTGTCGACGCGACTGACCTACGCGCTGAGCGGCAACTACCGCGGCGAGGTGCTGGGCGACGCGCAGGTCGAATGGGTGCGCGTCGGCTCGCGCTACCAGGTGCACGTCGATGTCGGCATCGGCGCCCGCTTCGCGCCGATCATCACGCGCCGCATGAGCAGCGAGGGTGAGCTTGTCGGCGACAGCCTGCACCCCACCCGCTACGATGAAGACACCAGGGTGCTGATGCGCAAGCCGCGGCGCCTGACGATCCTGCTCGGGCCGGACGAGATTCTGCTGCCCAATGGCGAGAAGCTGGCGCGCGCTGCCGGCGTGCAGGATGCGGCCAGCCAGTTCATCCAGCTCGCCGCGCATTTCACGACCCACCCCGAGCTGCTGCAGGCCGGCAACACGATCGACATGCTGATCGCGCTGCGCAACCGCGTCGGCCTCTTCACCTACGACGTGATGGGGCTGGAAGAGACGGCAACGCCGTTCGGCACGCTGCAGACCGCGCACCTGAAGCCGCGCGACATCAAGGATCGCGGTAACGTACTCACCGCCGAAATCTGGTTCGCGCCGCAGCTGCGCTACCTGCCGGTGCGGATCCGCATCGAGCAGGATGCCTACACCTACATCGACCTCGTCATCGCGCGCCGGCCGGAGATCGCGGCGCAGTAGGCTTGCACCATTCGTCCACTCAAACAGGAGCCCCCATGGCAACCGAATTCATCCTCACCGACGTCCGCGGCGACGGCCCGCGCAGGGCTGGCTTCATCACGCTCAACCGCCCGAAGCAGCTCAACGCATTGAATGACGGCTTGATGGACGAGGTCGGCGCCGCGCTGCTCGCGTTCGACGCCGACGATGCGATCGGCTGCATCGTCATCACCGGCAGCGACAAGGCCTTCGCCGCCGGCGCCGACATCGGCGCGATGGCAACCTCGAGCTACATGGACGTGCACGGCCGCGAATTCATCACCCGCAACTGGGAGACGATCCGGCGCGTGCGAAAGCCCGTGATCGCTGCCGTCGCCGGCTTCGCGCTCGGCGGCGGCTGCGAGCTGGCGATGATGTGCGACTTCATCATCGCCGCGGACAATGCGAAGTTCGGCCAGCCCGAGATCAAGCTCGGCATCATCCCGGGCGCGGGCGGCACGCAGCGCCTGCCGCGCGCGGTCGGCAAGGCCAAGGCGATGGACATGGTGCTGACGAGCCGCATGATGGATGCCGCGGAAGCCGAGCGCGCCGGCCTCGTCTCGCGCGTCGTCGCGCTCGCCGAGCTGCAGGAGGTGGCACTCGCCGCCGCGCAGACGATCTGCGCGATGAGCGGCCCGAGCGTTGCGTTCGCCAAGGAGTGCGTGAACCGCGCCTACGAATCCCCGCTTGCCGAGGGTGTGCTGTTCGAGCGCCGCATCTTCCACTCGTTGTTCGCGACCGAGGACCAGAAGGAAGGCATGGACGCCTTCGTCAACAAGCGCGCGCCGCAGTTCAGGCACCGCTGAGGCGGGCCGGCGCCCTGATGTTCCCGCTAGGGCTGCAGCCAGCGCGAGGAGCCGTTTTCGAAGCGCGCGCGGCGGTGGCCCTGCTCGTGCAGCTCGAGCCAGTCGATCGAGATCACCTTCGCGGAGATGACGGAGAAGTAGTCGCGCGGGACCGGCAGATGCGTGGGCGCAGGCGCAGGCAAAGGCGCCGGCGCGGTGTCGAGCGGCGTGCCGGGTGGCAGGGGCGAAAGATAGTCCTGCGCCGCGGGCGACAGCTTGATGCGCGCCCAGCGCGACGATGCGGCCAGGCCCGTCATCTCGAGCCCGAGATGCACCCGGCAGCGCAGTTGCCAACCGATCTCGGCCGACCACATGACAAGCGTGCCGACCGGGTGGCTGAGCAACTGCGGCACCTTGGACGCGCGCTCGTCGGTGTAGATCAGGAAGCGCTGCTCGCGCGTGTCGATTTCGCGCAGGACCACGGTGCGCGCGTCGGCCATGTTGCCGTTGACGGTGGCGAGCACCGGCGTGCGCCAGGCATGCTGCTTGTCTTCGGTCGCCCGCGTCAGCTGCTGCCACACCTCGGCGCGGATGGCCTCCAGTGAAGTCAGGTGTCGCATCATGGCCGCGACTCTACCCGCAAGTCGTGGGCCGTGCAGGCGCCGTCAAGCGCCGCCTTCCTTGCGCAGCGACGGGAAGAGGATCACGTCGCGGATGCTCGGGCTGTCGGTCAGCAGCATGATCAGGCGGTCGAGGCCGATGCCGCAGCCGCCCGTCGGCGGCATGCCGTATTCGAGCGCGCGGATGAAGTCGGCGTCGTAGTACATCGCCTCCTCGTCGCCCGCCTCCTTGTTCGCCGCCTGCGCGAGGAAGCGCGCCGCCTGATCCTCGGCGTCGTTCAGTTCCGAAAAGCCGTTTGCGTATTCGCGCCCGGTGATGAAGAGCTCGAAGCGCTCCGTCACCGTCGGGTCGGTGTCGGACGCGCGCGCGAGCGGGGAGACCTCGACGGGGTAGTCGATGATGAAGGTCGGCTGCCAGAGCTTTTCTTCGACTGCCGCCTCGAACAGCCCGAACTGCAGTTCCGGCAGCTTCCAGTGCGCCGGCGCCTCGTGGCCGAGCGTCTTGAGTTGCGCGCGCAGCACGCCGGCATCCGCCGCCTCGGCCTCACTCAGGCCCGCGTGCACCACCAGCGCGTCGCGCACCTTCAGGCGTGCGAAGGGCTGCTCGAGATCGACCTCGCGTCCCGCGTAGCTGACGATTGCCGAGCCCGTCGCCTGGCGCGCCGCATGGCGCAGCACCTGCTCGGTGAAGTCCATCAGATCGTGATGGTTCCAGTACGCGGCGTAGAACTCCATCATCGTGAACTCGGGGTTGTGCCGCACCGAGATGCCCTCGTTGCGGAAACTCCGGTTGATCTCGAACACCCGCTCGAAGCCGCCGACGACGAGGCGCTTCAGGTACAGCTCGGGCGCGATGCGCAGGAACATCTGCTGATCGAGCGCGTTGTGGTGCGTGACGAAAGGCTTCGCGTTCGCGCCACCCGGGATCGGGTGCAGCATCGGCGTTTCCACTTCCATGAAGTGGTGCTCGACCATGAACTGCCGGATCGAGCTGATCGCCTTGCTGCGCGCCGCAAAGCGCGCCCGCGCCGCCTCGTCGGTGATCAGATCGACATAACGCTGGCGGTACTTCTGCTCCTGGTCCGCCATGCCGTGGAACTTGTCGGGCAGCGGCCGCAGGCTCTTCGTCAGCAGGCGCAGCGTGCTCGCGCGCACCGACAACTCGCCGGTGCGGGTCTTGAAGAGCGTGCCCTCGCAGCCGATGATGTCGCCCAGGTCCCAGTGCTTGAACGCCTCGTAGACGTCGTCGCCCAGCCCGTCCTTGGTGACGAAGAGCTGGATGCGGCTGCCGCCCGGCCCCATCGAGCCATCCTGCAGCGTGCAAAACGCCGCCTTGCCCATCACCCGCTTCAGCATCATCCGGCCGGCGACGCTGACCTTGACGCCGAGCGCCTCGAGCTCCGCGGCCGGCAGCGGGTCGTACTGCCGCACCAGATCACCGGCATGATGGTGGGGCTTGAAGTCGTTCGGGAACGCGATGCCTTCGGCGCGGATCGCGGCGAGTTTGGCGCGGCGCTCGGTGATGAGCGGGGTGTCGGGCGCGGAGGTTGAACTCTCGGTCGTCATAGTGTGCCGGTGGGCGTGAAAGGCCGCTCAATTGTAGTGAGCGCGTGCTTCTCGCTCAGTGATAATCCGCGCTATCGCGCATGCGAGCCCGCAACGGGATTCGCCGGGCTGCGCGCCCGCGGCGTCGCAGGCCGTTCGAAGGCATACATGATTCAGGACAAGACGATCTTCCTTACCGGCGGTGCGGGCTTCATTGCCAGCACACTCATCGCCAAACTGGCGGCGAACAACCGCATCGTGGTGTTCGACAACTACACGCGCAACACGCTGCGGGGCACGCCCTATGACAAGCACCCGAACGTAACGCAGTTCGAGGGCGACGTGCTGGAATTCGAGAATCTGAAGTCGCGCATGCAGGGTGCCCAGGTGGTGGTACATGCGGCGGCCATCGCGGGCATCGAGAGCACGCTGCGCAATCCGGTGACGACCATGCGTGTGAACATGATCGGCACCGCCAACGTCCTCGAGGCCGCGCACCAGATCGGTGGCGTCGAACGGTTCATCGATTTCTCTACCTCCGAGGTATTCGGCTCGCAGGCCTACAAGGTCAACGAAGGATCGCAAGCCGTCACTGGCGCAGTCGGCGAGGCGCGCTGGACCTACGCCGTGAGCAAGCTCGCGGGCGAGCACATGGCGCATGCCTACTACAAGCAGTACGGCCTGCCGACGGTGACGCTGCGGCCGTTCAATGTCTACGGACCGGGGCAGACGGGTGAAGGCGCGCTGTCGATCTTCGTGCGCAAGGCGCTGAAGAACGAAGATCTGTTGATCTTCGGCGACGGTTCGCAGATCCGCGCCTGGTGCTTCGTCGACGACATGGTCGACGGCGTCATGTGCGCGCTCGAGCATCCGGATGCGATCGGCGAGTCGTTCAACATCGGAAACGCGCGCGCGGTGACTACCATCCACGGACTTGCCGAGGCGATCTGCCGCGTCGTCGGTTCAAGGTCGCGCATCCTGTACCGGCCGGCGCTTTCGGCCGACATTGAACTGCGCATCCCCGACGTAGGCAAGGCGTTCGAGCGCATCGGCTTCGCCGCGAAGGTGGACCTGGAAGAAGGGTTGCGCCGCACTGCCGAGTGGATCGCGGCGAACGAGAGCAAGCTGCCGCCGCTCGCGCCGATATTCAAGACCTGATCGCATGCTGCGCCTTTCGTTGCCCAACATCGACGACGCGGCGATCGCTGCGGTCGGCCAGGTGCTGCGCAGCGGCCAACTCGTCCACGGCGAGCAAGGTGCCGCCTTCGAGCGCGAACTCCAGGAGTGGATCGGCGTGCGTCACGTCGTCCTCGTGTCGTCGGGCACGGCAGCGCTGCACCTTGCGCTGGCTGCACTCGGCATCGGCGCAGGCGACGCCGTGCTGGTGCCCGACTTCACCTTCCCGGCGACCGCAAACGTGGTTCTGCTGTCCGGCGCGCGGCCGGTCTTGGTGGACGTGGATACGCGCAGCTACTGCATCACGCCCGAGACGCTGGCTGCAGCGATCGAATCCTGGCGCGGTCCTGAGCGCCTGAGGGCGATGATGCCGGTGCACGAGTTCGGCCACTCGGTGGATGTCCCCGCATTGCGTGCGATCGCAACGGCCCATGGCCTGCGCGTCATCGAGGATGCGGCCTGCGCCATCGGCGCGACGCATTCGGGAACCAAGGCCGGCGCGATGGGCGACATCGGCTGCTTCTCGATGCATCCGCGCAAGACCCTGACCACCGGCGAGGGAGGCTTCCTGACCACTGGCGACGACGCCCTCGCGCGGCGGTTGCGCCGACTGCGCAATCACGGCATGGAGCGCAGCAACGGTGTCACGGTATTCCATGAAGCCGGATTCAACTATCGCCTGACCGACTTCCAGTCGGCGCTGGGGCGTGCGCAACTGCCCCGTCTGCAAGGCTGGATCGAGGCGCGCCGGGCGTTGGCACAGGCCTATTCGGCGGCGCTGGCGCCGCTCGCGGAGCGCGGTCTGCTGACCCTGCCGGACTCGCATCCCGGCCACAGCTGGCAGACCTACATGGTGGCACTTGCCGAAGGCATCGACCGCGCCGCGGTGATCAGCGCGCTGGCCGCGGCGGGCCTGGAGGCCAATCTCGGAGCGCAGTGCCTGTCGGCGCAGCCTGCCTTCGCCGCGTGCGCCCGGTCGCCCAGTGCCACCTCGAACGCGCTGCGGCTGGACCGTCAGGGACTCGCGCTGCCATTTTGCGAGCAGTACGGGAGCGCCGAGATCGCCCGTGTTGCTTCCGCGCTGACCAACGCACTTCGGGGGACACTTGCTTGAGTTCTTGAAGGCCTTCGAACCCGGGATCGAGGCACTGATGCAGGAAGTACTGGGCGCGCGCGTCGACAGCGAGCGCAATCGCGGCCTGCGCCGCGACATCGCGCTGCGCTTCCTGTCGCAACTGCTCGCCGACGACGAGCGTGCGCGGCTCTACGGTCTGCCGGCGAGTTGCCGCGTACGCGAGAACACCAAGATCCTGAACCCCGAGAGGCTGACCTGCCACGACAACGTGTGGATCGGCGAAAACGCCTACATCGACGCCTCGGGCGGCCTGGAGATCGGCGCGCATTCCACCATCGGCGTCGGCGTGTACGTGTGGACGCACACCAGCGTGCTGGCCAACTTGATGCACGCGAACGAGCCGGGCGGCGCGCACGTGATCCGAAGGCCCACGCGCATCGGTGTCGGTTGCTACATCGTCGGCCACAGCGTTCTCAATCCGGGCGTGCACGTAGGCGATGGCGCGATCGTGCTGCCGATGTCGTGCGTGACGCACGACGTGGCTGCAGGCGACATCGTGGCGGGCGCTCCCGCGCGAAGCATCGGCCCGGCCTCCGAGGCGTTTGTGCAGGCGCTGCGTGAGCAACTGCAGGCGCAACGCGACGGGACCGCATGATAGACCGGCCGGGCTGGACGCCCAAGCGGGTCCTGATCGGTCCGGTTGAGGTCGCCGGCGTCGGGCAGGGCTTGCAGCAGGGTCTGGCGCAGATCGGTGTTGCGTCCGAACTGGTCCTCGAGTGCCGGCACCCTTTCGCCTACGCTGCTACCGAGGCGGCATCCGTGTGGGTGCGGGCATGGAACTGGTTTGGTACCCGGGCGCGCGCCGCCGGCCCGGGGCGGCTCTGGCAGCAGATGATCCTCTACGCCATCCACCTCGTCCTCGGCTGGCCGGTGCTGCTGTGGGCGCTGCTGCGCTTCGACGCCTTCGTGTTCCTCTACGGCAAGACGCTGACGAACACGCGCATGGAACTGTGGTTGCTGCGCGCCCTGAAGCGCACGTCGGTGGTGATCTACCTCGGTTCGGACGCGCGACCGGCGTACATCAATGGTGCCTGGACTGACGTGACCGCGGCGCAGCTTGCCCGAATGGTGCGGCGCCAGAAGCGGCGGCTTCGTCGGCTCGAGAGTTGGGCAACGGTGTGCGTGAACGCGCCTGGCACGGCGCACTTCCACGAACGACCAATCGTCAACTGGTTCGCGCTCGGCTTCCCGCGCACGCTCGGGCCGCTGGCGCCTGCCGGCGGCGCGGATGCGGTGCGCGGCGCCGACGATCCGGGCCGCGGCTGCGACGCGTCGGCCGCCGCAACCGTGCGCATCGTCCACAGCCCGTCGCACCCGGTCCTCAAGGGCAGTGCGGCGATCCGGGCCGCAGTGGAGCGCTTGCAGCAGCAGGGATTCGATGTCGAGTTCGAGAGCCTTTGCGGCCTCAGCAACCGGCAGGTGCTTGCCGCGCTGCGGCGCTGCGACCTCGTCGTTGACCAGCTCTACTCCGACACGCCGATGGCCGGCCTGGCGACCGAGGCTGCGTTGCTCGGCAAACCGGTGCTCGTCGGCGGCTACCTGGCCCGCGACATGCCGCAGGCGCTCGGCGGCTTGCCTGTGCCGCCGACCCGCTTTGTCGCGCCCGAAGCCTTCGAACTTGCGCTCGAGGAGCTGGTGGCGTCGGCATCTGCGCGTGCCGCGCTCGGCGCGGCCGCGGCGCAGTTCGTGCGCACCCAGTGGTCCACCGGCGCGGTGGCCGCGCGGCTGCTGCGCATCCTGCGCGGCGACGTGCCACCCGCATGGTGGCTTGATCCTGCCGGTATCAGTTATCTGGCCGGTTGCGGACTGACCGAGGACGTGGCGCGCGCGCGCGTGCGCCGCCTGATCGAGCACGCCGGGCTCGACGCCTTGCAGCTTTCCGACAAGCCACGCCTGGCTGCCGCCTTCGCGTCCTGGGCCCGCGCGCCGGCGGTGGTCGACGCCGCCGCCGATCGCCTGGCAGTGCCATGATTGAACGCCTCACGCGCGACGGGGCCGTGTACGCGTTTGCGACCATGGCGTCGCGTGGCATGGGCTTTCTGCTCGTGCCGATCTACACACGACTGCTCGATCCGCTCGCGTACGGCGCGTTCGACCTGATCATCACCGCCGGCTTGCTGGTGACTCTGGTCGTGGCTCTCGAGGTGGGTCAAGGGCTTGCGCGCGAATGGGCGGATCACCCTGCGCAGCGACGCCAGCTCGCCAGCACGGCGCTTGCGTTCACGGTGCTCTCGCACGCGGCCTTCCTCGCTGTCGCACTCGCCGCGTCGGCGTCGCTGACGCAACTGCTGCTGGGCGCGCCCGATTTCGAAGCTGAACTGCGCGCGGGCCTCGTCTTCATCGCCGCGAACGCAGTCTTCCTGCAACTTCAAAGCCAGTTCCGTTGGGATATGCGCCCGCGCGCCTACGCGGCGGTCAGCCTCACCTACGGCGTGCTCACGCTGGCCCTCGGCGCGGGGCTCGGTTACTCCTGCGGACTGCGCGGCGTGCTGTGGGGTCAGGCGATCGCCGCAGGCCTGTGCGTCTGCATGAGCCTGACGATGCTGCGCGGACAGATCGGATTCGGACTGAGCTGGCCGCAGCTGGGGCGCATGCTGCGCTTCTCGCTGCCACTGGTGGCTAGCGGCGTTGCCCTGCTCGTGGGCCAGTACGTGAACCGGCCGATGCTCGCCGAGCTCGCCTCGCTCGAAGATGTCGGCATCTTCGGCGTCGGCCAGCGAATTGCGGGCCTCACCTTGCTGCTCATCGTCGGCCTTCAAGGAGCGCTGACGCCGCTCGTGTATCGCCACCACCGCGAGCCCGGTGTCCCGGCGCAATTGGCGCGACTTTTCGAAGGCTTCGTCGCTGTTGCGATGATCTGCTGCCTGTTCCTGACCGTGTTCGCACGCGAACTGGTCGCACTCATCGCTGCGCCGGAGTTCGTCGCCGCGGCGGCGCTGGTGCCGTGGCTGGCGCCGGCGGCGCTGCTGAGTCAGATGTACATCTTCGCGCCAGGCATCGCCATCGCGCGCAAGACGCACTGGCAACTCGTGCTGACTTGTCTGGTCGCCGCACTCGCCGTGTACCTCAATCTGCAGCTCATCCCTCGGCTCGGAGCCGTCGGCGCGGCGGTTGCGAATTGCCTCGCCGCTGCCGCCTTCCTGCTGATGTGGGTTGCCGCCAGTCAGCGCGTCTATGCGCTGCCGCTGCGCGGCCCGGCGCTCGGCCTGGCTGCGCTGGCCTACGTGGCGCTTGCCGCGCTTGGGCGATGGGTCGATCATGGCGTCGGGTCGAGTGGCATTGGCATCGTCGCAAAGCTGATTGTTCTTGCCTCCCTGGCCGGAGCCCTTGGCGCTCTGGGCCTTGTGCCTCGGCGATGGAAACCCGCACCCCGCGCGGCATCCGCCGCGGGCGAACCGGACGCGGCGTCGTGAGTCCACGCCTGCTTGCATCGATTACTCTTGCGTGCGCTCGAGTGCGCCGCGGCCGGGCTGGCGCGCCAGTCAGAGACGGCGCGCCCACCCCCGTCACCCTTCCAGCCGGGCGCGATGCAATGCGCCGCTTTTCATGAACCTCATCACCATCGTCGGTGCCCGCCCGCAATTCATCAAGGCCGCCCCCGTCAGCGCCGCGCTGCTGGCGAGCGGAACAATCCGCGAGCGCATCCTGCACACGGGACAGCACTTCGACGACGACATGTCGGAGGTGTTCTTTCGCGAACTCGCCATCCCGCATCCCGCATGGAGCCTGGGTATCGGTGGCGGCCTGCACAGTGCGATGACGGGCGCGCAGATGGCCGCGATCGAGCAGGTTCTGGTTGTCGAGAAACCGGATGCTGTGCTCCTGTACGGCGACACCAACTCGACGCTCGCTGGTGCCTTGGCTGCGGCCAAGCTGCACATTCCGGTGGCTCATGTCGAGGCCGGGCTGCGTTCATTCAACCGGCGCATGCCCGAGGAGATCAATCGTGTGCTCACCGACCACGTGTCGCACTGGTTGTTCGCGCCCACCGACGCGGCCGTGACCCATCTTCGCCAAGAGGGCATCGCTGCGGCAAACGTGCACCAGGTCGGCGACGTGATGTACGACGCCGTGCTGCGCTTCGCCGCCGTTGCGCGCGAGCGCACGCGTCGGGCAGGCGTGTGCGGCGCGGTCGCCAACCGCCCGTTCGTGCTCGCCACCGCGCACCGGGCGGAGAATACCGACGCACCCGAGCGCCTGCGCACCATCGTAGAGGCGCTCGTCAGGTTGGCCGCCGAGGTCGATGTCGTCTGGCCGCTGCACCCGCGCACGCGCAAGGTGCTGGCCCAGCAGCGCATCGCGGTCGACGCTTTGCCGTCGCTGCATGTTGTCGATCCGCTCGGCTACCTCGACATGATCGAGCTGCAGTCGGCCGCGCAACTCATCGTCACCGATTCGGGCGGCATGCAGAAGGAGGCCTTTTTTTTCGGCAAGCCCTGCGTCACGCTGCGTGACGAGACCGAGTGGGTCGAGCTTGTCGAAGCCGGCTGGAACCGGCTCGCGCCGCCGACCTCGGTCGAGGCGCTGCTCGCGGCCATGCGCTCGGCAATCGGGTCGAGCGGTCGGCCGGTGAAGCCCTATGGTGAGGGCGATGCGGCGCCGCGCATTGCGCGCATCCTGCTCGGCGACGCGGCTTGAGAATCCTGCTCGTCAACCACTATGCGGGCTCGCTGCGCCACGGCATGGAGTTCCGGCCGTTCTACCTCGCGCGCGAGTGGGCGAAGGCGGGGCACGAGGTGTTGATCGTCGCCGCGTCACAGTCGCACCTGCGCAGCGTGGCTCCGCGGTTGGAGGGCGGCAGCGCGCGCGAGCAGGTCGACGGCGTCGACTACCTGTGGCTGCGCACGCCGGCCTACCGTGGCAACGGCGTCGGCCGCGTGCTCAACATCGCGGTGTTCTGTTTGCGACTGGGGGCGATAGCGAAGCGGCTGGCTCGCGGCTTTCGCCCCGACGTGGTGATTGCTTCGAGCACCTATCCGATGGACATCTGGCCCGCGCGCCGCATTGCGCGGGCTGGGCAGGCCAGGCTGGTGCACGAGATTCACGACCTGTGGCCGCTGTCTCCGGTCGAACTCGGCGGCATGTCGCCGCGCCATCCGTTCATCCGCGTCTGCCAGGCCGCCGAGGACGCTGCCTGCCGCGATGCGGATCTGGTGGTGTCGATGCTGCCGTGCGTGCACGAGCACCTGCGGGATCGGGGGCTCGATCTGCGCAAGTTGCACATCGTGCCCAACGGCGTGCTCGTCGCAGAGTGGAGTGAGCCTGCCGCGCCGTTGGACGCTGCGCTCGCCGCGCACATCCAGGATGCGCACGCCCGCGGGCGGCTCGTCGTCGTCTATGCCGGCGCGCACGGCATTGCAAATGCGCTCGACAGCCTGCTCGATGCCGCCGCCTTGCTGCGGGACGAGGCTTTCAGTTTCGTGCTCGTTGGCAGCGGTGCCGAGCGCGAACGCCTGGCGGCACGCGTTGACGCTGAAGATCTTGCCAGCGTGCGATTGTTCGACCCGATTGCGAAGAGGCAAATTCCTTCGCTGCTCGCGCAGGCCGACATCGCCTACATCAGCCTGCAGCGCGTGCCGATCTTTCGCTTTGGTATCGCGCCGAACAAGCTGATGGACTACATGATGGCCGGCTGCGCCGTGCTCTGCGCCATCGACGCCGGCAATGACCCGGTGGCCGAGGCCGATTGCGGCGTCACCGTGCAGGCCGAGTCGGCGCCGGCGATCGCGCAGGGTCTGCGCCAGTTGGCCGCCCGATCTGCCGACGAGCGCCGCGCGATGGGCGCGCGTGGCCGCGAGTACGTTCGGCGCCACCATGACTGGTCGGTGCTTGCGGAGCGCTTCATCGAGGCGGTCTCGTGAGCGAGCAGCCAAGCGAAACCGATGCCATCCGCGCGCGCTACGCGCGCCGGCCCGAGGCCGTGCACGATCCGCGTTACCGCATGCTCAACCCCGCTGTCTGGCAATCGGTGCAGGAGCGGCA
Source organism: Rhizobacter sp. (assembly GCA_023954175.1). Classification (GTDB taxonomy): domain Bacteria; phylum Pseudomonadota; class Gammaproteobacteria; order Burkholderiales; family Burkholderiaceae_C; genus CAIKUF01. The sequence continues at coordinate 1,437 of JAMLIM010000039.1, read as the reverse complement.
ACGCGTGATCCTCCGTCTGTTCGCGCGCGAGCGTGTCGCCCATCTCTCGACGCTGCGCCTGCTCGAAGTCGGCTGCGGCAGCGGCGGCAACCTGCTGGAACTGTTGCGCCTGGGTTTCATGCCCGAGCACCTGACGGCCATCGAGCTGTTGCCCGAGCGCTGCGCGCAAGCGCGGCACGTCCTGCCGGCGGCGCTGAATGTGATCGAGGGTGATGCATTGCAGGCGGACGTTGCCGCGGCCTCGCAGGACGTTGTGTTCGTCTCCACCGTCTTCTCCTCGCTGCTCGACGACGCCTTCCAGCAGCGCCTTGCGGATGCGATGTGGCGCTGGCTCCGGCCCGGTGGCGCCGTGCTCTGGTACGACTTCACCTACGACAACCCGCGCAACCCCGACGTGCGCGGCGTGCCGCTGTCGCGCGTTCGGGCATTGTTTCCAAAGGCGCGCGTGACGGCGCGTCGCGTCACGCTCGCACCGCCGATCGCGCGCGCCGTCTGCCGCCTGCATCCCGCCCTCTACACTCTGTTCAACGCGCTGCCGCCGTTGCGCACGCACCTGCTGTGCTGGATCGTCAAGCCCCTGCCATGAGCCTCCCGTTCCTTCCCTTCGCCCTGCCCGAGATCGGTGAAGAAGAGATCGCCGAAGTCGTCGACACGCTGCGCTCGGGCTGGATCACGACCGGCCCGAAGGCGAAGCGTTTCGAGGAGGACTTCATCGCCTTCCTCGGCGATGCGTCGCTGCAGGCGATCGCCGTCAATTCGGCGACGGCCGGGCTGCACCTGGCGCTCGAGGCGCTCGACATCGGCCCGGGCGACGAGGTGATCACAACGACGCACACCTTCACCGCGACGGCCGAGGTCGTGCGCTACCTCGGTGCGGATGTTGTGCTCGTCGACATCGATCCGGCGACTCTCAACATCGACCCGCGCGCGGTCGAGGCGGCGATCACGCCGCGCACCAAGGCCGTCGTGCCGGTGCACTACGCGGGGCTCGCGGCCGACATGGGTGCGATCCTCGACATCGCGCGCCGGCACGGCCTGAAAGTGGTGGAAGACGCTGCCCACGCGCTGCCGACGACCTGCGGTGGCAAGCTCGTCGGCACACTTGCCTCGGATGCCTGCGTTTTCAGCTTCTACGCCAACAAGACGATGACGACCGGCGAGGGCGGCATGCTCGTCACGCGTGACGCGGCGCTCGCGAAGCGCGCGCGGGTGATGCGCCTGCACGGCATGAGCCGCGACGCGTTCGATCGCTACTCGGCGAGCGTGCCGAGCTGGGCTTACGAGATCGTCGCCCCGGGCTTCAAGTACAACCTGACCGACATCGCCGCCGCGCTCGGCCTGCAGCAGTTAAAGCGCATCGAGGGCTTCCAGCGCCGGCGCGAGGCGATTGCCGCGCGCTACGACGCGGCGTTCGCCGATCTGCCGCTCATCACCCCA